>NZ_JAFATE010000020.1 GCF_019244115.1 Bradyrhizobium sp. | reverse complement strand
ATGCTGGTCACCGCCCTGCTCGACGCGCTCGCCGATCGGGCGCGGGTGGTAGTGGTGAGCAGCGAAGCGCACCGCTACGCGCCGCGCGGCGGCATCGATTTCGACAACCTCAGGGGCGAGAGGAGTTACCGGCCCTGGACCGCCTACGCCCGCTCGAAACTCGCCAACCTGCTGTTCGCGAAGGCGTTGGCGCGGCGGCTCGACGCAACGGGGAAAACCGCCAACGCCGTGCATCCCGGCGTGGTGCCGTCGACCGAAATCTTCAGGGGCATGGCGCTGGCGCAGATCGGCAGGGCGTATTGGCCGCACATTCTGACCGCGCTTGCCGCCAAGACCGTTCCGGAGGGGGCTGCGACCTCGTGCTATGTCGCGGTAAATCCGAAGGCCGCAAGCGTCAACGGACAATATTTCTCCGATTGCAATGTCGCGCGGCCCCGCGCCGAGGCCGACGACCCGGCGCTCGGAACGCGGCTATGGGAGCTGTCGGAACAGATCGCCGGCAGTGTCTGATCATGCCTCAGCGCAGCGCCGGCCTTCTGATGTTTCGCCGCCGTAACGGCACGACCGAGGTGCTGCTGGTGCATATGGGCGGGCCGTTCTGGGCGAAAAAGGACGACGGCGCCTGGTCGATGCCGAAGGGGCTTCATGAGGCGAGCGAGGATGCGCTCGCGGCCGCGCGGCGCGAGTTCGAGGAAGAGACGGGCTGCGTGCCAAAAGGCCCTTTCGTCGCGCTCGGCACCTTCAGGCAGCCGAGCGGCAAGCAGCTCAGCGCATGGGCCATGGAAGGCGAGTTCGACCTCAGCACTTTCAAGAGCAACATGTTCACGATGGAATGGCCGCCGAAGTCCGGGCGCATGGCCGCGTTTCCCGAAGCCGACCGTGCCGGCTGGTTCGATCAGGAGCAGGCGCTCGTGAAAGTCACCAAGGGCCAGCGGTCGATCCTCAAGGCGCTGTTCGAGCGGTTGGAACTGCCGCGGCAAGCCTGATCGAAAGCAAAACTTCGCCGCGCAGTGTTGCGGTGGTGACACGCGCACTTCGCGGCACGGGTGCTAGCATGCCCGATGCAAATCGAGGCACCGCCTCGGCCGCGACGGCCGGGGCGGCGGGGAACCTTGTCGCAAGAGGAGATTTGTCATGCGCCGCATCACCGCTCTTGGTGCCGCTTCCGGCATCGCGCTCGCAAGCTTTGTCGCCGCTGCGCCCGCAGAGGCAGGGTATTACGTGATCCGCTGGGACAATACCGGCATCTGCCAGATCTGGAACGAGGAGCTGCAATACAAGCCGCTGGAATGGCCGTCGCATTACAAGGTGGTGAGCAAGCCGGTGGCGACCTTCAATGACGCCGTCAATATTCAGCTCAGGATGCGCGAGAAGCGCGACTGCTTCCTTTAAAGTGTACGGTGGGGTGAGCGTCAGCGAAAGCCACCATTTCTTTCCGCGAGTGGGATGGTGGGTTCGCAAACGCTCAACCCACCCCGCAAGTCCGCCATGGATCGCCTGCCCGACCAGCTCGCGCCCGATCTGCGCCTCGTCTTCGTTGGCACGGCGGCGAGCCGGCGGTCCGCCGAGCTTGGCCACTACTACGCGCATCCGCAAAATCGCTTCTGGCGTACGCTGCATGAGGTCGGCGTGACGCCACGCCGCTATCAGCCGCATGAATACGCATCCCTGCTCGCGCTCGGCATCGGCTTCACCGACCTTTGCAAGCTGGGCGCGGGCATGGACCACGAGGCGCTCAAGGCGGGCGTCGATGTCGCCGGCTTCGCTGCGAAGATGCGGACCTATCGGCCGGCGACGATCGCCTTCACCAGCAGGAAGGCCGCCAGCCTGTTTTATCGACAGTCGACCGGCAAAATAGCGCTCGGCCGCCAGCCGCCGCGCGAGAATTTTCCCACGTGCTTCGTGCTCGCCTCGCCATCCGGCGCCGCTTCGGACGCGTGGAGCATCAAGCCGTGGCAGGAACTGGCAGATCATCTCCGCAACAAAAAATCATAGGGTGCGTTAGCCTTCCGCCCTGGCTCGACCATGCATTGAACATTCGACAGAAGAAGGCAAGGCGTAACCCACCATATCCGATATTCGTGCTGGACACGCGGTGGGTTACGCGACCGCCCGTCACCTGAACCCATGCGGAGAGGTCGAGCGACGCGGTCGCTAAACTAACCCCACTCTACGAACCGCACGAACTCTACAAAACCGAGGTCCCCATGCCGATCCAGCATTTTCCTGCCCCATCGCACATCAAGGCGCCGCCGCTTTCCTTCGCTGCGCGGGTCGGCGACCTGCTCTTCATCTCCGGCATTCCCGGTTTTGACGACAAGGGGGCATTGGCCGACGGTTTCGAGGCGCAGTTCGGTTTCGTGGTGAAGAACATCGCGCGCATTCTCGACGAGGCGGGCGCGTCGTTCCGCGACCTGGTCAAGGTCAATGTGCTGCTCACGCGCGCCTCCGACGTCGCGGCGATGAACGCGCTCTATGCCGGTGCGTTCGGCCCGCCGCCCTACCCGGCGCGCACCACCTGCGTGGTGCAGGCGCTGCCGGACCCGAAAATGCTGATCGAGATCGAAGCGGTGGCGTCGCTGGCGAAATGACAAGTGGTGGGTTGCGCTCCGCTAACCCACCTTACGACCTTACGGCTTTGGCATCGCCTCGCGCAGCGTGTCGCCGACGAAGGCGGCGGCGCGGCGGAACGCTTCGTCGTTGTCGCCGCGAAAACTCACCGTCCGCTGCAGCAGCAGTTTTTCGCCTTGCAGATCGAGCAGTTCGAAGTCGCCCCATTGCACCAGCGTGCTCATCTTGCGGATGCCGCCATAGACCACGAAGCGCGCGCCGGAGCGGCGGGCCGCCGCGATGAAGTCGTCCGGGCGCATGTTGATGGGGGTGCAGGGATGTTCGGGACAGTCGAGCGGGAGCACCTGGTAGTCGCCCCGCGCGCTTAAGTTTTCCCGCACCAGGTCGGCAAACTGCGCCACACGGGCGCGATGCGCCGCGGCCTGGTCGTTCACCTCGCCCGAGGTGTCGGTGTAGTCGAAATCGGCGACCGCGATGGTGAGCGGCGCGGCGGAACGGGCAGGCGCCGCCACGGCCGCACAGAGCGCGGCGAGCCCGGCCATTGCGATGATGCGTCCGCAGGAGCGAACGATGCACATGGGCTCCTCCTGAGCTCCCGATCTGGCAGCCCGGCAGCGGACCGTGGCCGACGATGATATCGTAAGGTGGGTTAGCGCCGCCTTGGCTCGATGAGCCAAGGCGAAGCGTAACCCACCAAATCGCGGCAACAATGGTGGGTTACGCCTTCGACTAACCCCCCACACGTGGCTACTTCAACGTGATCGCAAGCCCGCTGAGATCCGCATTCGCCATCAGCCCGACCTGCTGGCCGGACAGTTCCAGGACCGCGCCCTTCTGATTGGTCAGCACGATGGCGCGCGCGCCGCGGCCGACCGCAAGTCCGGCGCCGGCCGCGCCATAGACGCCGGCGACGTCCGATGGCTGAACGATGTTGCTGACGCGGCCACGCAGCACCGTCTTCGACCCGCCGAACACGAGGCCATAGTCGAGCCCGCCGGTCGAGAGGGGATAGGCCCGTCCGTGGAAGATCAGGACGCCGCCGCCGCCGGAGCCGCCGATGATCCATCCCGCCTTGTAGATCGTCAGCGTAATGGTGCCGCCATCGGCAAGGCTGGCAGTGGACAGGCCGCAACTCACGATCAGCGCGGCGAGCACGCTGCGAATGGCGGATGACAGGTTCATATGGCAACTCCTTGAGGCGTCGTGGTGGGCGGGCATGGCGCGAGCGATCGAATCACGCCTTCTGAATCTAGCCGATGGTCCACACCGGCAAAACGCCTTCGCAAGCGAGCGCAGACGCTTCGGGGCGATCCGGAGGCAACTCCGCGTCTCACGTATGACAAAGAGGTGACCGCACGCCCGGCGCGCGCACCCTTGGTCCAGGCGGTCTCTGCGGCGCCCTGCCCGGCATTAACGCTTTTTGAACCTTCATTCGCGGTGCGGAGACTGATTGATGTCGGGGGGGACTCAGGCGCCGGGCCAAGCCGCAATCGTGCCCGCAGGCGTAAGCGTCACATCATTTGTTGGGAGTAACATATGTTACGCGTCCTCATGCTCTTGGCCTCTCTCGGTCTGGCCCTGCTGGCGTTGTCGGCCACGGGCCCCGCGCGCGCCGACCTCCTCGACATCACGCCTGTCCCGCACGCCAACGGCTTCTAAAAGGCCGTTCCCAACATCGTGCAAATCCGAGGTGGACCACGGCATCGCCGGTCGAGCCCACTTCGTTTCCTTTTCCACTGTGCCATCGCAGCCGGTTTCTGCCATTCCCCGGTGCTGGCCGCGCAGCCGGCCATGGGCCGGCACGCCGATTCCCGGCTTTTGCACCATTTTGAATTGCAAGGCGAGAGGCGCCCGGCGGGCGGTCCGACCTGCAGGGCGCCTGTCCGTTTTCATCCATGGTGCCGCCGCGCCACGCTTGCTACCCTCTCGCCAAAACCGAACGCAGAGGAAGCAGCATGCCCCTTCTCGAAAACCACATCGCGGTCATCACCGGTGCGGCGTCCGGCATCGGCAAGGCCATCGCCGAAGGTTTTGCGCGCGAGGGCGCGCGTGTCGCCCTGCTCGACATCGATGAGGCGGCGGCCTCGGACGCGGCGCAAGGGATTGTGAAAGCGGGCGGGCGCGCCGACGGCTTTCGGCTCGACGTGAGCCGGCGCGAGGACTGCGCGGCGGTCGTCCGCGAGATCGCGGGCAAGGCCGGCACGATATCGATCCTCGTCAACAGTGCCGGGATCAACCGCCGCAACCCCTTTGCCAGCGATGGCGATACCGTCGCCAAGGACTGGCAGGATATCATGGCGATCAACCTCAACGGCACCTTCAACGTCACGCAGGCCTTCCTCGCGCCGCTCCGGGAGACCCGCGGTCGCATCGTCAACATCGCCTCGGTGCAGTCCTTCCTGCACATGCGCACGCCGAACTCGGCGGCCTACACCACGTCCAAGCACGGCGTGCTCGGCCTCACCCGCGCGCTCGCCGCCGAACTCGGCAAGTTCGGCATCCGCGTCAACGCCATCGGCCCCGGACTGATCGAGACTCCGCTGAACGCCGCGGCGCGCGCCAACAATCCGGACCTGGTCAAGATCTTCATGGACCACACCCCGCTCGGCCGCCCCGGCAAGCCCGAGGATATCGTCGGGCCCGCGCTGTTCCTCGCCTCCGACATGTCGGCCTACGTCACCGGAGCAATCGTGATGGCGGATGGCGGCTACCTCACGATCTGACGGAGCAAGGGCCGTGCGGCCTGGCCCGAACTGGCCGACGCGGTGACGAGACCGTGGCCCTTTCTTGATTTTCAACAGCCTGCCCGCAGATCTACGGTCCCGTTAAGAACCCGTTAACCTTGTCCGCCCACGGTCGCACGCGTTGGGGGTGATTGGTTCTCGATGTGTCCGCGCTTCGTCGCGCGGTGCGTTGATCGGGAGGTGTTGATGGCCCAAGATTCTTACGTCCAGTCCTGCGACCAGTCCTTTGCCGAATCCGTAATATCCGCACCGGATCATCCAGCGCTTGCTCCGGCCGCGGACGAAATCATACCGCTCCTGATCGGCTCGACCATCGATCACGTCGAGCGCGAGCTCGTGCTGCATACGCTGGTGCGCTGCAATGGCAACCGCACCCGTGCAGCAAGGATGCTCGGGCTCTCGATCAGGACCCTGCGCAACAAGATCCGGCTCTACACCGCCGACGGCATCGACGTGCCCGCGCATTGCGACTAGGCTTGACGCTCGGAGGGGCGCGGTCCAACGCGCCCCGAGGGAGCGAGCCGCCGATGTCCACTGCCCCGACCTACGAGATCGATGTTGCGCGTTTCTGGGCCGATCCCTATCCGGATCTTGCGCGCATGCGCAAGGAGGCGCCGATCGCCTTCGTGCCGCAGCTCGGCTCGACCATCTTCACCCGCCGCGACGACATCTTCTCGCAGGAAAAGCGCATCGACCTGTTTTCCTCGCACCAGCCCGCCGGACTGATGAACCGCCTGATGGGCCACAACATGATGCGCAAGGACGGCGAGGCGCATATGAGCGAGCGCGCGGCGATGTTCCCGTCGGTATCGCCGCGCGCGGTGCGTGCGACCTGGCTCAAAAAATTCCAGGCGCATGCCGACCGCATCCTCGACGAGCTCGCACCATCCGGCTCAGCCGATCTCGTCAAGGCGCTGGCGCTGCCGCTGTCGGCCGAATGCCTCAAGGACATCACCGGGCTCACCAATATGCGCTATCAGGACATGGATGCGTGGTCGCAGGCGATGATCGACGGCATCGCCAATTACACCGGCGATGCCGCGGTCGAGGCGCACTGCAACGCGGCGACCGCAGGCATCGATGCCGCAATCGACGACATGGTCCCGGTGCTCGAAAAGCATCCGGACACCTCGATCCTGAGCGTGCTGCTGTCAGCCGGACAGCCGATGGAGAGCGTGCGCGCCAACGTCAAGCTCGCGATCTCGGGCGGGCAGAACGAACCGCGCGATGCGATCTCCGGCACGGTCTGGGCGCTTTTGACCCATCCCGCGCAGCTCCGCCTCGTGCGCGAAGGACGCGCGAAATGGATCGACGTGTTCGAGGAGTACACGCGCTGGATCGCGCCGATCCAGATGTCGCCGCGGCGCGTTGCAAAACCGTGCTCCTATGGCGGGGTCGATTTCGAGCCGGACGAGCGCGTGTTCTTCATGTTCGGCTCCGCCAATCGCGACGAGGCCTGTTTTGCCCAGCCGGACAGTTTTGACATCACCCGCGATACCGCCAAGAGTATCGCCTTCGGCGCCGGTCCGCATTACTGTGCCGGCGCCTTCGCCTCGCGCGCGATGGTCGCCGACGTGGCGCTGCCTTCGATTTTCGCGCGGCTGAAGAATTTGCGGCTCGACGAGCGCGAGCCGGCGAGGATCGGCGGCTGGGCGTTTCGCGGCCTGCTCAATCTGCAGGTCGCGTGGGACGTGAGCTGAGACGCGCCGCGACCTGCCATCGCTTACCGTCGTTCCATCGCGCGATGCGCTTTGACGTCGATTGATGTTGATCAAGCGCGCACGACACTTGCGCGCGATTGCTGGCGTCTGCAACCGTCCGCTAAACAGTTTGGAGAATCAGTGGGAGTTGCTGAGGTGGCGGAGAGTGGCGTTGCACGACGAGGCGGAGCGGGGTTGCCTGGCCCGCGCGGACCGGCAGGCAAGGTAGGGCCGCAGGGCAAGCGCGGCGAAGCGGGGGCGCAAGGCAAGCCCGGCCCGCAGGGCGCGCCTGGTCCGCGCGGCGAGCAAGGTCCTCCGGGGTCACTGCCGCCGATCGAAGAGGTGATGCCCTGGTTGCATCAGGTGTTCGCGGCCTTCGAGGACTATCGCCGCCAGCGCGAGCGGGAGGCGGCCGAACGCGACGAACTCGTCGCACAGCAGCGCGAGGCGCTCAAGATCTTCGAAAACGCCGACATCGGCGGCGACGATTTTGCGGACGAGGACGGCGGCGGGAAAAAGAAGAAGCGCAAGGACAAAAAGAAGAAGCACAAGCAGCGGAGAGACAGCAACAGCGACGAGGCGTGATGTGACGGAACTGGCGGCGTGCCGGATCGCAATCGGGTTCAGTGATCCACGTTCACATCAGTCGCATCCTGCGCCGCCGCTTCATGAGCTGAGCTTGTGGAAAGTCCCCCTCACCCGCCGCAAGCGGAGAGAGGTGAAGCGTGTGCGCGCCGAGACGTTCGACCAACTTCATCCCGCCTCGCCGAACCGCAGGCGCGAGCGTTCCTTGGCCTTCTCGGCCTCGACCGCGCGATCGCGCGCTGGCGCATGCGTGTGCAGCGAGGTGATGAGCCGCCGCGCGGCATCGGCGACTTCCTCGACCGCGCGGTTGAACGCCGCCTCATTGGCCTGCGACGGTTTGGTGAACCCGGAGAGCTTTCGCACGAATTGCAGCGCGGAGGCGTGGATCTCGTCTTCGGTCGCGGGCGGCTCGAAATTGAACAGCGTCTTGATGTTGCGGCACATGATCTCTTCCTTCCACGCTTTCACACACCCATGGGACGATTGGCAGACACCAAATCCTACATCGCCGCGCCGTCCCTGCCCACCGTCAGAACGGAACGCGTACGCCGAGCCGGTCGAAGAACGCCCGTCCCCGCGACATCATGCGCAGCGCGCGGCATCTGGCGCGGCGCCAGGCGTCGCGTCTCGACGAGCCGTTTGAAGATCGCGTTGGAGCGGCCCGAAGAGATGCGGAACCCGCTCGGTCCAGTCGTTACATAGCTGGCAATGCGGCGAACACGCCGCTGGGCATGACGAGCGATAGGACGCTGGACAACAAATCAGATCACGGCCGCAGAGATAGTCAGATGCGATATCGCCCCCCTGTGCTAGGCTCCGCCCCAAGCGGCCGAAGCCGCATGCTTTCGGGGAGGAAATGATGCTAATGACGACTTTGCGCACGGCACTCTCAGCCGTTCTTTTGCTGTCGGCGGGTGCCATGTCCGCAAGTGTGTTGGCCGCAGATTATCCCGCGCCCAGGCAGGGCGAGTGGATCGCCAAGGATTTCAAATTCCACACTGGCGAGGTGATGGGTGAACTGCGGCTGCACTATACGACCGTCGGCGAGCCCAAGGGCGAGCCGGTGCTCGTGCTGCACGGCACGGGCGGCTCGGCAGCGAGCATGCTGACGCCGGCCTTTGCCGGCGAATTGTTCGGGGCGGGCCAGCCACTCGATGCGCAAAAATACTACATCATCATTCCCGACAGTCTCGGCCATGGCCAATCCTCAAAACCCTCCGACGGGATGAAGACGGCGTTCCCGAAATACGACTATGACGACATGGTCGACGCCCAGCACCGCCTCCTGACCGAAGGTCTCGGCATCAAGCATCTGCGGCTCGTGATCGGCAATTCGATGGGCGGCATGCACAGCTGGGTCTGGGGCGTGCGCTATCCCGCCTTCATGGACGCGCTGGTGCCGATGGCCTCGCAGCCGACCGCGATGGCTGCGCGCAACTGGATGCTGCGCCGGATCATGCTAGACACGATCCGTGGGGATCCCGACTACAATGGCGGCAACTACACGGCGCAGCCACGCATGATGAAATACGCCATCGTGGCCTATGGGATCGCGAGCGCCGGCGGCACGCTCGCCTACCAGATGCTGGCGCCGACCGCGGCCAAGGCCGACAAGAATGTCGACGAGCGCCTCGCGCAGCCGGTCACCGCCGACGCCAACGATTTCATCTACCAGTGGGACTCCTCGCACGACTACGATCCGTCGGCGGCCCTCGAAAAGATCGAGGCTGCCGTGCTCGCGATCAACGCCGCCGATGACGAGCGCAATCCGCCGGAAACCGGCGTCACCGCGGACGCGCTGAAGCGGATCAAGCACGCGCAAATCTACCTGATCCCGGCCAGCACCGAGACGCGTGGACATTCGACGACCGGGAACGCAAAATTCTATGCCGAGCAGCTGAAGGACCTGCTGCAGACCGCGCCGCAGCGCGCGATGTGACTTTTCGCAGCGCGTCAAGGCGCGTGCCGAGAGCGCTCAATATATGAGCGTGCAACGGTGGCCCGGCTCGGGCTTAATCGCGGAGGTCGTTCGTATCGGCATGCCATCAAACGAGCATGCGAGCCGACCGAAAAACGCGGTGGAGGATCGCATGCGACGATACATGGTCGTCGCGCTCGTGGCGGGCCTGGCGGCGCTCGCGGGCACGGCGTCGGCTTTCGACAACGGACAATATAACGACGTGCCGGCCGACATCCGCGCCTGGTTCAAGAGCGTGATGGCGCCGAACGGCGTGCCCTGTTGCGACATATCCGACGGCCATCGCACCGACTACGACGTTCGCGCCGGCGCCTATTGGGTGCCGATCGAAGGCCAATGGATGGAGGTGCCCGAGCGCGCGGTCATCCGCGACCGCGGCAATCCGGTGGGCCAGGCCGTGGTCTGGTACGTCCATCACCGCGGCGCGATCATCATCAGCTGCTTCGTGCCGGCGGACGCCGTGTAAGCTCGGCAAAGTCATTCCGGGACGGCTCGAAGAGCC
Source organism: Bradyrhizobium sp. (assembly GCF_019244115.1). Lineage (GTDB taxonomy): Bacteria > Pseudomonadota > Alphaproteobacteria > Rhizobiales > Xanthobacteraceae > Bradyrhizobium. The sequence continues at coordinate 21,037 of NZ_JAFATE010000020.1, read as the reverse complement.
GACCCGGAATGTGGAGCTTCCGGGTTTCGCGCTTCGCGCGCCCGGAAGGGCCGGCAAAATTGCTCTCGGCGGTTCGCTAGTCTCCTTCTAGGTGATAGGCTGGACGAAACTCATACGGAGCCCGAGCCGTGACCGACCTCGCCGCAACAGACCTCGCCAAGATCTATCCGAAACCGAGCCCGCGCGTGATCGCCAAGGCGCGCCCCGCGATCGACGCGCACGCCAAAAACTTCATCGCAATGTCGCCGTTCTGCGTGCTCGCCACTTCGGGCACCGACGGCAGCGTCGATGCCTCACCGCGCGGCGGGCACCCCGGCTTCGTGCAGGTCGACGGCGCGAACCGGCTTTTGATGCCCGATCGCCCCGGCAACAACCGCATCGACAGCTTCAAGAACATCGTCGAGGGCACCGGCTTCGTGCAGCTCATCTTCTTCGTGCCGGGCATCGACGAGACGCTGCGGGTCGGCGGCAAGGGCAAATTGTCGGCGGCGCCCGAGCTGCTGGCCGCGATGAAGGAATTCGGCAAGCTGCCGCGCGCGGTGCTCTGCATCGACGTGCGGGAAGCCTATTTCCATTGCGGCAAGGCGCTGATGCGCTCAAAGCTGTGGGCGGAGGACGCAAAGGTTGCGCGCTCATCCTTTCCCTCGATCGGCGAGATCATCCACGACCAGACCGCGCTCGGCGAGCGGGAGGCGCAGTCGGTGATCGAGGCGCGCTACCGCGAGCAGCTCTAGGCCGGGCTATTGACGCGCGAAGAGACTGCCGAACCTCAGTCGGCGCTACTCTGGCTTTCCAAGCTGTTCGGCGTGGAGAGCCAGCCGGTCATATTCTTCGGCGATCTTAAGCAGCCTGTCCTTCGATTGCCGGTAGGCGAAGGACTCCGCCTTCGCCCGGGTTTTTTCAGCACGCTCACGCCAGTGCTCGGGGTCGTAGACAAAATTTTTCATGTTCATCTAATGAAAATTGTTGTGTTCATCTACATGAACAACCAGAGGTGACAGGAGCTTGACAACTATTGGGCGATATCTTGAATTCTTCAACCAATCTCAAAATAAGGTAAACTTTCGGTAAATATCATATGGACTTAAGCGGCGTTTCCACGATCCGCAGTCACCGCCTGGGTTCGCCCGATACGCAAGCTGGACGGGCGATCTTACAGCGCGCGCCGCACCGCGCCGCCATCGACCGGGATCGCAGCGCCGTTGATGTAGCGGGCGAGCGGCGAGGCCAGGAACGCCACGAGATGGCCGATGTCATGCGGCTCGCCGAAATAGCCGGCGGGAATGTTTTGCTTGATGAAGTCGGCCCGCGACTGCTCCGTCGGATGCAGTTTTCGGATCTGCGCCGTGTCGATGCGCCCCGGCGCGATCGTGTTGACCGTGATCCCGAACCCGCCGAGCTCGATCGACAACGTCCGTGACCAGCTCGCCAGCGCCGCCTTGGCCGGCGCCGCCGCATTGAGTTTTGGCGCCACCAGTGCCCCCGAGATATTGATGATCCGCCCCCAGCGCGCGGCCTTCATCGCGGGAATGACGCGCTCGGCGAGCCGCCGCGCCGCCATGAAATTGAGCGTGAACGACTCCTCCCAATAGGATTCATCGACCTCGCCGGTGATCGGCCGCGCCCCGCCGGCGTTGTTGACCAGAATGTCGACGCGGCCGCCAAGCGCAGATGCCGCCTCCGCCGCGATCGCGGCCGGACCACCTTCGGCGCAGACATCGCCGACCACGATTTTGGGCCGTCCCCCCGCGGAAGCGGCCAGCGTCTCGGCCACCTCTTCGAGCAGGGCCCGCGTGCGAGAGCTGATCGCGACCCGCACCCCCGCGGTCGCCAGCGCCTCCGCCACGCCCCGCCCGATGCCGCCGCTTGCAGCCGTCACGAGCGCGGTCCTGCCGGCGAGATCGAGATCCATGGTCTTGCTCCGGTCCGGGTCGGGGTGTTGGACCGGATGCTAACGTTGCTGCGGCGGCGTGTCCTTTGCGCTTGTGATTTTGCCGCGGAGAAATTCTGATTGCTTCGCGGAGCCTGCCCTGCGGCGGCGCCTCGCGCCGACCCGGGGCTCGCAATGACGGTGAGGCCGCTCAGTCCTCGGCTTCGAGGCCGCCGACATGCTTCTGGGTGTAGAGGTCGAGCCCGACGCGCTTGATGAGGTCGAGCTGGGTTTCCAGGAAGTCGATGTGGTGCTCCTCGTCCTTCATCAGCTGCTCGAACAGGTCCCGCGAGACGTAGTCCTTGACGCCGTGGCAATAGGTCGCCGCCTCCTGGTACAGGTTCCGCGCGCTGATCTCGGCGGCGAGATCGCACTCGATGATCTCCTTGACGTCCTGGCCGATGCGCAGGGGATCGAGCACCTGCATGTTGGGAAAACCGTCGAGGAACAGGATGCGGTCGGTGAACTTGTCCGCGTGCTCCATCTCCTCGATCGATTCCTTGCGCCAGACCTTGGCCATCTCCAACAGGCCCCAGTTGCTCAGCATGCGATAATGCAGCCAGTACTGGTTGACGGCCGTGAGCTCATGCCGCAGCCCCTTGTTGAGATATTCGATGACCCTGGGGTCGCCCTGCATGATGCGCTCCGGAAACTGGTTTGGAGGCCGCGATCGGCCTGCATGGTCGAGGAGACAGAATAGCCGGTGTGGGGACGGCTCAGAAGCCGCCATCAGGGCGAAAATCGGTCCAATGTGCAGTTTTTCAGGCGGCCGCGAATGCGAACCCATCGTCCTGCGATACGGCCTGGTTGTGCTGGCAGCCGGCGAGGCAGCCATCGACGCAGGGGCCGAGCGCCTGCTCGATGATCGTGGTGATGGTCCGCGCACAACGGCCGCACTCGGCGCTGCAACCGAGGCAGCCATAGACCTGCTTGGCGTTCCGGGGAAGCTCGTCCGCATTGTTGACGGCGTGGCGGACGTCGTGGTCGCTCAGGACGTTACAGGAACAAACGATCATGAAAAACGGCAGTCCTTCCGTGGTACGGGCCGATCGATAGTGAAGACCGTGACGCGATGCAAAAGGAAAAGCCGCCTTTTGAAGGGATTCCAAATTGCGGCAAAACTGTAAAGTTCATCCAAAATCGCCTCATTGAGGCAAATCAAGCGCCACAACAACGGTCTGCGCCGCCATGATCGCCGCTCACGCGCCATTATGCCCTTGAAGCCCCGGAGAGCGACAACGTGGCGCAGCTCCCGTCCGGCGCCGATAAAAACTCCTGTGAAGGCCGCGAGCGCCCCTGAAGGCCGCCGCGAGCGCCTCGATCGTGGCTCGATCCTGCATCGGACGCTGATTTTGCTTCGCAGTATGCGAAATCCGGATCAGCCTACCGGCCCACCTTGCGCATTTGTAATCGAATGTGTCAGGGGCGTTCATTGAACGTTCAAGCGGAATATGGAACGCTTGCCCTAATGTTTTCATCCGAAAATCTCGGGAGATAGGCGATGAAAAGGACATTGATGGCAGTTGCGGCCGTGGCCGCGCTTGCGCTGGCGACGACTTCCCCGGCCAATGCCTGGCGCGGCGGGTGGGGTCCGGGTCTTGCCGCCGGCCTGATCGGCGGCGCGATCGTCGGCGGGGCGATCGCCTCGAGCCCCTATTATTACGGTCCGGGGCCGTATTACTATGGCGGTGGCCCGGCCTATGTGGCCGATCCCGGCTATGGCGGCTATGGCTGCTACTGGCAGCGCCAGCGCTTCTGGGACGGCTATGGCTGGGCGTTCCGCCGCGTGAGAGTCTGCGGCTGATTCGGCCGGCTCGAGCCCGTTCACGTCAGCTAAAACGACATCGACGTCCTGGAACCGCAACCGCGATCCGGGACGAGCCCTGAAAATGACCGCTTTTTCTGGGCACATTGTTGCCGCGTTTACTTCGGGTTGACCGTTTCTGCGGTTTGATAAAGAAACGACCAATCGGGTACCCGCGTGTTCGGTCATTCCCAACCGGCGTCGTTCGAGAACGCCACCTCCAGGAGACAGCAGAACATGAACAAGACAATTGCCGCTCTGGTCGCGGTTACGACCATCGCCGGGTCGCTGGTGTCGGTCACCCCGCCCGCGAAGGCCGGAGACGGCAACGTCGCAGCCGGCGTGGCGGCCGGGCTGATCGGCGGCGCCCTCGTCGGCGGCGCCATTGCCTCCAGCCGCCCGGCCTATGGCGGGCCGGTCTATGTGGTCGAGCCGCCCCCGCCGGCCTACGGTGGCTGCTATTGGCAGCGCCAGCGCTATTGGGACGGCTATGGCTGGGTGATCCGCCCGGTCCGCGTTTGCTACTGACGCAAACTCGATCGGCGAGCTTGAGACGCAAGAAACCCGGCCGGTTCCCGGCCGGGTTTCTTCTTGGGCGAATCTAACCCGGTGAGCGCCTCACCGCGCCGCGCGCATGGCCTGCAGCACCGCTCCGCTCGGCCAGCAGTCGAGCTTCAAGCCGGCCTTTTTCTGGAATGCACCGACTGCGGCGCGCGTGAGCATCCCGGCCTTGCCGTCGAGCTTGTCCTTGTAGAGGCCAAGGCGCGTCAGCTCACGCTGCATCGCCTCCACATCGGCGGTGCGCAGTTGCGTCGTGGCCGACCAGGGCGTTGCAAACGGCAGCGGATTTGTCATGCGGTCGGCGAGGTGGCCGACGAACAGCACGTAGAGATCGGAGAAATTGTACTCCTTGATCACAAAGTAGTTCTTCGTCGTGAGGAACGCCGGACCCTGGATACCTTCGGGCTGCAGCAGCGAGGCCTCCTGGGCCTGCTCCGCCGCGCCGATCTTCTGGCCCCGCACCGGTACAAAGCCCGCGTGCAGCCAGTCGCCGATCGGCCTGGTGACCTCCGGCACGCCCATCGTGCAGTCGACATTGGCGGGCGCCTTCACCTCATAGGCCCAGCGCAAACCGCTCTGCCAGCCCTTGTCGACGAGCTGCTTTGCGGCCGAGCCGAGCGCATCCGGCACCGAGTGCCAGAGATCGACCTTGCCGTCGCCGTCGAGATCGACGCCGTGCTTGGAATATTCCGACGGCAGGAACTGGGTGAGACCGACGGCGCCGCCCCAGGAGGCGCGAAAATCCTTGCGCGCGACCACGCCGTCGCCGAGCATTTTCAAGCCCAGGATGAACTCATTGCGGTACTGGTCCTTGCGCCGGCCGACATAGGCCTGCGTCGCGAGCACGCGCAGGCCATCATAGGGCAGCGTGTAGCGGCCAAAATCGGTCTCGCGGCCCCAGATCGCGAGCACTACCGGACCCGGCACGCCAAAACGCGTTTCGATCTCGTTCAGGGCGGGGCGATATTGCTGCATCAGCCGCTGCCCCTGCTCCGCGAGGCGCGCGATGGCGGCTTCCCTGATGTAGTCGGCGGGCACCTGCACGAACTCGGCCTGCCGCGGCGCGCCGGTCGCGGGCCGCCCGGGCAGGATCAGGTCGGGCAGTTTATAGTCCGCCTCGAGGCCCGCGGTCTCGCGGTCGAAAGTCGCGCGCGAGACGCCGGCAGCCTGCGCATCGGGCCACAGCGAGGCGATGAATTTCGCAAAATCGGCATCGGCGGCACGGGCGGACGCGCCCAGCAGCACCGTCGCGATCAGGGAAACAAAAGCGAGCGCGCGTTTCACGACAACGGCCCTCGCCTCTTTATTTCACCGCAACGATGAAGACTCGCGGAAACCGGAAAATCACCTTGCCGTCCGCCTGCGGCGGATAGGCGGCCGCGACGCGCGCGGCGTATTCGGCCAAAAACTGCTTGGCCTCGGGCGCCTCGAGAAGATCGAGGAATGGCCGCAGCCCCGTGCCCTTGACCCATTCGACCACGCCGGCGGTGCTGTCCAGCACATGATAGTAGACTGTGTGCCAGATCTGGAAATGCGAACAGATCGGGCTGAGCGCGTCATAGTAGACCGCCGGCGGCGGAACCGCATCGCGCACCCGCGCTTTCTCCGACAGCTGCTCGCGCCAGGGCCCTTCGTGAGCGACCTCGCGCATCAGGACATGGGCCGGTTCATCGAGGCTGTCGGGAATCTGCACCGCGAGCACGGCGCCGGCGCGAAGCTGCGCCAGCAGCCGCTGCAGCTGCTTCAGATGGCCGGGCACCCACTGGAAGATGGCGTTGGCAAACAGCACGTCGCAGGTCTCGGGCGGCACCCAATGCGCGACATTGGCCTCGATGAAGGTCTGTCCTGGCAGCCGCGCGCGCGCCTGCCGCAGCATCTCGGCCGAGGTGTCGATGCCGACCACGCTGGCGTTCGGCCAGCGCTTGACCAGAAGCTCGGTCGAATTGCCGGGACCGCATCCGATGTCGACCACCTTGCGCGGATCCTCGCATGTGATCTGCGCGAGCAGGTCACGCGAGGGCCGCGTGCGCTCGTCCTCGAATTTGAGATACTGCTCTGCGCTCCAGTCGGTCATGGCAAGACTTCGCTTGGTTCAGATACGCGCGGTCAGCGCGTCAGTTTCTTGTATTTCACCCGATGCGGGATGATGCTGTCCTGGCCGAGCCGTCGCATCTTGTCCTTCTCGTAATCCTGAAAATTGCCCTCGAACCATTCGACATGGCTGTCGTCTTCGAACGCCAAAATGTGGGTCGCGATGCGGTCGAGGAACCAGCGGTCGTGGCTGATGATGACCGCGCAGCCGGCAAAGTCCTCCAGCGCCTCTTCGAGCGCGCGCAAGGTGTCGACGTCGAGATCGTTGGTCGGCTCGTCGAGCAGCAGCACATTGGCACCCGACTTCAGCATCTTTGCCAGATGCACGCGGTTGCGCTCGCCGCCCGAGAGCGAGCCGACCTTCTTCTGCTGGTCGGCGCCCTTGAAGTTGAACGAGGAGCAATAGCCGCGCGAATTGACCTCGCGCTTGCCGAGCAGGATCAGTTCGTTGCCGCCGGAAATCTCCTCCCACACCGTCTTGTTGCCTTCGAGCGAGTCGCGCGACTGGTCGACATAGCCGAGATGCACGCTTTCGCCGGTCGTGATGGTGCCCTTGTCGGGCTTCTCCTGGCCGGTGATCATGCGGAACAGCGTGGTCTTGCCGGCGCCGTTCGGACCGATCACGCCGACGATGCCGCCGGGCGGCAGCTTGAAGGTGAGGTCATCGATCAGCACGCGATCGCCAAAGGCCATGGTCAAGCCTTCGAAGTCGACGACGTTCTGGCCGAGCCGCTCTGCGACCGGAATGATGATTTGCGCGGTCTGGGTCTGCTTCTCGCTCGCCTTCTTCAAGAGCTCCTCGTAGCGCTGATAGCGCGCCTTCGACTTGGCCTGGCGCGCCTTCGGCGAGGCCGCGATCCATTCCTGCTCGCGCGCCAGCGTGCGCTGATGCGCGGCTTCCTCGCGGCCCTCCTGCTCCAGCCGCTTCTGCTTCTGCACCAGCCAGGAGGAGTAATTCCCCTCATAGGGGATGCCGCGGCCGCGATCGAGTTCCAGGATCCAGCCCGTGACGTTGTCGAGGAAGTAGCGGTCGTGGGTGACGATCAGGATCGCGCCGGGATAGTTGCGCAGGTGGCCCTCGAGCCAGGACACGGATTCGGCATCGAGGTGGTTGGTCGGCTCGTCCAGCAGCAGCAGCTCGGGCTGGTCGAGCAGCAGGCGGCACAGCGCCACGCGGCGGCGCTCGCCGCCGGAGAGTTTTGTGACATCGGCGTCGTCGGGCGGGCAGCGCAGCGCGTCCATCGCCTGGTCGACCTTGCTGTCGAGATCCCACAGGCCCTGGGCCTCGATCTCATCCTGCAATCTGGTCATCTCGTCCGCGGTTTCATCCGAATAGTTGACTGCCAGTTCGTTATAGCGGTCGAGGATCGCCTTCTGCTTGGCAACGCCCTGCATGACATTCTCCCGAACGCTTTTCGCCGCATCGAGTTGCGGTTCCTGTTCGAGATAACCGACCCGGGCGCCCTCCGCCGCCCAGGCCTCGCCCGTATAGTCCTTGTCGAGGCCGGCCATGATCCGCAGCAGCGTCGATTTGCCGGCGCCGTTGACGCCGAGCACGCCGATCTTGGCGTCGGGGTAGAACGACAGATGGACGTTATCGAGCACCTTGCGGTTGCCGGGATAGGTCTTGGACAGACCCTGCATGAAATAGACGAACTGGCGCGCCATCGCGTTTCTCTTAATCCGTGATTTGCCGGGATTTTGCTGGCGCTGATGTAGCGGCAGCGACACCAAAGAGCAACGGTGCGATGGTTCAGAAGGTCTCTTCGGAGCCTGCCCCGGGACCGTCAAGAGAGCTTCTGAACCAAAAATCGCACCGTCGCATATTTTCTTTCGACCCCGAATTTCGCTGAGCAGGCGCAGCGAACACCGGCGAAGTTCGGGCCGGGGACACTCGTTTTCCGTCTGTTCACCACGGATGAATACTGGACCTCAACCATCCCCGTAGTCGATCGGTGCAATTGAAACCGAGTTTTAATTAATCGGGCGAAGACTCGCATCCGGCGCCGAGAACAGGCGCTTCGAAGCGGCAAAAGCCGATAGACAAAGAACAGCGAGCCCGCGTCATGGCGACCCTGACCTCGATCTTCATTCCCCTCCCGGCCGTGGGCCGTGATGCGCCGTCGAGCGCGCTCGCCGACATCAAGGCGTCCTGGCAGCGGCTGCTTGGCAAGGTATTCAATCCCTACAGGCCAGAGCTGCATTATATGCGCGGCCCCGGACCGGCCTGGCGCGCCAAGTATGGCGACCCCGTCTCGTTCCGGTTGCATGCCGACCTGGACTGACGGCCGCCATTCGCCCCCGATGATGCCCTCTGACCCAGAGGGTGCTTGCCTACCACTCGATTGCGCGCGACCATGGGCGCTTCCTGAACGACATTGCTGTCGTTCAACTCGCCATGGACGGACCCGATGACCCGGCTGCGCTGTGCAATCCTCGACGACTATTATGACACGGCCCTCACCTTGGCCGACTGGGCCAGACTCGGCGACCGCGTCGACGTCACGGCCTTCACCCACCCCTTTACATCCGAACAGGACGCGGCCAGCGCGCTCGCCGACTTTGAGATCATCTGCGCGATGCGCGAGCGCACGGCGTTTCCGCGCAGCCTGTTTGCGGCGCTTCCCAAGCTGAAATTGCTGATCACCTCGGGCATGCGCAATGCCGCTGTTGACATGGAGGCGGCCAAGGAGCGGGGCGTCGTGGTCTGCGGCACGCAATATGGCCGCGATCCGACAGCGGCCCTGACGATGGCGCTGATCCTCGAACTGACCCGCAAGGTCGGCCGCGAAAATGCGCGCATGCATGCCGGCGAGCCCTGGCAAAAACTCGGCGGCGTCGAGATCGAGGGCAAGACGCTCGGCGTGGTCGGCCTCGGCAGGCTCGGCAGCAAGATCGCGGAGCTGGCAAAAGCGTTCGGCATGAACGTAATCGCCTGGAGCCCCAATTTGACGGCCGAACGCTGCAAGGAGGTCGGCGTCGCCCAGGCGACCAAGGAGGAGCTGTTCGCGACCGCCGACATCATCACGATTCACGTGGTGCTGAGCCCACGCTCACGCGGCATGGTCGGACGCGATGATCTCGCCCGCATGAAGGAGACCGCCTATCTCGTCAACACGTCGCGAGGACCGCTCGTCGACGAGGCGGCGCTGCTCGAGGTGCTGCAGCAGAAGAAGATCGCCGGTGCCGGCATCGACGTCTTTTCGGTCGAGCCATTGCCGGTCGATCATCCGTTCCGCAAGCTCGACAATCTCGTGCTGACGCCGCATCTCGGCTACGTCACCGAGGAAAGCTTTCGCAGCCATTATGGCCAGATGGTCGAATGCATCGACGCCTGGTTCAAGGGCGATCCGCCGCGCCGGATCGCCTGACGTAAGTCGTCAGGCCGCGCGCGTTGCAGCTTGATCCAACCAGGTTCGAATTCAACCGCACAAAAGATGAAGGCGACCGCGGGAAGCGCGACCACGAGCGGGGCGACCGCGGCGGGGGCGCCCCCGTCGCCATGCGTCGCGTACCGATTGATGGACTAGTTCAGCGCACCGTGACCGGCGGCGGCAACGGCTGCACCGTGGTCGGCTGCGCGCCATAATAGGTCCCCCCGCCAGCCTGGGCTTGCGCGGGCGGCGGCGCCGCAGCACCGGGCACGGGCGCCGCTGAGGCGGTGGCGGTCGAGGCCGGCGCCTTGCCCGGCCACACCACCACGCGGGTGCCGACCTTCACGTGATCGAACAGGTCGGAGACGTCCTCGTTCAGCATGCCGATGCAGCCCGAGGAGACGAACTTTCCGATGGTCGAGGGCTGGTTGGTGCCGTGGATGCGGTAGACGGTCGAGCCGAGATACATCGCGCGCGCGCCGAGTGGGTTGCCGGGGCCGCCGGCCATGAAGCGTGGCAGATAGGGCTGGCGCTCGATCATCTCGGACGGCGGATACCAGTCCGGCCACTCGGTCTTCTTGGTGATCTTCTGCACGCCGGTCCAGGTGAAACCCTCGCGTCCAACGCGAACGCCATAGCGGATCGCGCGTCCACCACCGAGCACGTAATAGAGGTAGGTGTTGGGCGTATCGACGATGATGGTTCCCGCGGGCTCCTTGGTCGTGAATGCGACCTCCTGCCGGCGCAGGTTCGGCGACAGTTGCACGGGCGCCGCGTCGGGTTGCTCCTCGGGCGGCAACGTCGCCACCGTCATCGGTCTGCCCTGCGAGTCGGTTGCAGGAGGGACAGCGGCCGTGGCGTCCTGTGTGCCGACCGCACCGGGCGGCCGGGGCGCGCCATACCCCGCATTCGGATCATAGCCGCCCGCCGGCGCCGGCGGACGATCGGCATAGATCACGCCCGGGCGACCGTAACGGGGATCATCGGGCGACATGACAGGGCCTGCGCCGCGATCGGTGTAGACGGGCGGCGCGCCCATCGGGCGGCCGTAGCGCGGATCGTCCGGCGACATCACCGGCCCCGTAGGCGCACGGTCGGTGTAGATCGGGGGCGCGCCCATCGGCCGGCCATAGCGCGGATCATCTGGCGACATCACTGGCCCGGGCGGCGGCAGCGCGGCCATGTTCGCATCATCGTCTTCGAGCGCATCAAAATCCTGCGATTGCGGTCCACGACGGGCGTCCGCCGGATAGGGCTGCGGTCCGGGCGAATAGACGGAGCCGGGAGGCACGGGATAGCCCTGTTGCGCCTGCGCGAGCGTGGTCACCCCTGCCGTGGAGGCAATCGCCGCAGCAGCGCAAATCGTCAGAATGCGTGTGTTCATCATCGCCCTTGTATATTCCCAAGCCGACAGCAGATCGTTAACGCGCCAATGGCGGAAGATCGCGGCGCATTCAAGACAAATCAGGCCATTTTGTGCCAATTTCGGCGTTTTGTGATCGCCTCGCGTCACCGTTGCACGGAAGCCGCAGACTGAGGGAAAATCAAAATCAACGCGCGCCCGCGACATGAGCGCTCCGAATTTTACAAATGTCAAATGAAGCTTGCGCTATGTTCGGCTGAGCCTGATTCGCACCCGGCGCAAATTGCACTGGCGCGCTCGCGATACCGGCCTTGTGGTCACCGCGTTCCCATGGCTCCAGGGCCTTTGCAGTCTTGCTGCGAGGCGGAACTTTTCTGTCAATGCTCCCCGGCTTTCGTTTTCTGTTCGCCGCGATCATCCTGTGCGTCTCGATACTGGTGTTTGGCCTCGGCGCGGCCGCGTTGCTGCGCGCTGCGCATGAGGAGTTTGCCTCTAAGCCGTCCTGGCGCGGCGCGCCGGAAGCAACTTTTGCGCAACAGATCGAGACGACGCGGCCGGTGCTTGGCTTCGTTCGGCTGGAGCCGCGGCCGCCGGTCGAACTGAGGCCGGCCGAAGTCGCAGCGGCTTCCGTCCCCGAGACTGCCATCCCGACGGTGGTTGCTACTCCGCCGATCGACGCAGTGCCGACCGAGCCTGCTGCCGTCGCGGACCTGCCACCTCAAGCTGAGAGCACCGCCGCACTGGGCACAGCCGAGGCCGCGAGCGAAATTCAGCCCGGCACGCCATCGCCGCTTCCGGCCGTTCCTCGGGCCGACGCCGCACGGCCGACGACGCCGACCGAGACCGCCAAAGCCGACCTCGCGCCTGACATCAAGGTGGAGACCAAACCACAACTGCCGTGGGACGAAGCCAAGGCGCCGGTCGAGACGACGCCTCCGCCGCCAATGGCGAGCCCGTCCGCTGCTGCGCCGGTGCAGCCTGCCGAGGCCAAGACCGCGGCGACCACCGCGGCGACCACCGCGCCGACCGAGGACGTCAAGCCGAAGCTGACCGCAGAGGCCCCGCGGCAGGCTACCGAGCCCGCGCCGGCCGCAACCGCCTCCACTGATGCGACCGCCTCGATCAACGTGCCCGCAGCCTCGGCAAGCGCGCCAGCCGCCCCGGTGGACATCTCGCCTCCCGCAGCCGACGCGCCCGCCGCTTCCGCAAGCGCTCCTGTTCCCGCGCCCGCCGCGGCGGCAGACGCAACCGCCGCTCCCGCGGCGAATACCTCCGCAGCGATCAGCGGTGCTGCGGTGATGCCGCAAAAAGCCGACGCCGCGGCCAAGGTTGCCGCCACAGGTGATCACGCAGCCGCAGCCCAATCACGATCGACGCCCGCAACGAATCCGCGCGCAAATGCGGCTCCCGACCGCAACGCCGTCCGGAAACAGCAGCAGGCACAGCGCGCGCGGCAGCAACAGCAACAACGCCGCCGCCTCGCGCTGCGGGCGGGCATCACGCGCCAGCAGGCCGCAGCGTATGCCGCCCAACAGCAATACGCCTTCCCGATCCAGCAGCAGCAGCAACAGCAGCCGCAGAATTTCACGCCGGTGCAACGCCCGCCCAGCTTCTAGACTGACTTAGCACTGGTGCCTCACGCCGGCCCGGTCGCGACGGGCGGTCCATCCGCCTGTCCCCATTCCGACCATGAGCCGTCATAGAGCGCGGTGCCGCGCACACCCAGCCGATAGAGCGCAAGCGTCAGCACCGCGGCCGAAACGCCCGACCCGCACGAGGTCACGATCGGCTTGTCCATATCGACGCCGGCACTCGCAAAAGCCTTGCGCAGCTCCTGCAGCGGCTTCATCGCGCCGGTCGTTGCATCGAACAGCTGGCCATAGGGAAGATTGCGGCTATCCGGGATGTGACCCGACCGCAGCCCCGGCCGCGGCTCGGCGACGCGGCCTTCAAAACGGTCGCCGGCGCGGGCATCGATCACCTGCTCCGCCTTGCTTGCAACATTGGCGATCATCTCGCCGATCGAGCGGACACGCCTTGCATCATAGGCCGCCGTGAACGTCGCCGGCTTCGGCGTCACCTCACCGCCTTCGACGGCGCGTCCTTCTGCGCGCCACTTCTTCAGGCCGCCATCGAGGATGCGGACCTTGTCGTGGCCGTAAGACAGGAACATCCACCAGGCGCGCGGGGCCGCGACCCAGCCGCCGGCATCGTACAGCACGACCGTATCGTCATTGCCGATGCCGAGCGCGCCGACATCGCGGCCGAACTGCTCGGCGCTCGGAAACATGTGCGGCAGCGGATTTTTATGATCCGACACCGCGTCGACATCGAAGAACACGGCGCCAGGGATATGCGCGGCGAGGTAGTCGTCTTTCGGCAGCGGCAGCACGCCCGGCATCTTGAAGGTGGCGTCGACCACCTTGACGCCGGCATCGTTCAGATGCGCGGCAAGCCAGTCGGTGGTGACGAGCGGGTCATCAGCGGTGGTCATGGCGGATAGTCCCCTGGCTAGCTATTCCGGGGGTCCGAAGGACCAGACCCGGAATCTCGAGATTCCGGGTTCGGTGCTTCGCACCGCCCCGGAATGACGAAGCAGAGAAAGCGATGCCGGATGATATTATTGCGACACGTTCGTTGCCACTTTCTTTTTTGGCGCCTTGTGCCAGTGGACGCCGACACTGGCCTTTCCGCTTTGTCATGGCCGGGCAGAAGCGCGAAGCGCGTCTTGCCCGCGTTCGCGCGGATCTCCAGGCTTAGGCGGCCGCCGAAGCATGGCACATCGCGCGCAGCGATCCAGCCAGCGGATCTCTGGGAAATTTTAGCAAGATCTCGTCATAGCGGCGTGCCGCTTCACCGAGGTCGCCTTGCTGGAAGCATCTCGATGCGGCCTGCGTCATCTCACATAACTGCTCGGACCCGGCCTGCGCTGCCAGTTCCGGATCTTCACTGTTCCTGATCCCCAGCAGCTCATAGATCATGAACTCGTGCTCGCGGCCCTTGACCCGAACCGTCTTGATGGGTCTCGCCACGATCTCGGCGCTGACGGCTTCGACGACACTGTCGCTGATGCAGATGGTCGTGCCGAAATTCTTGTTGATGCCTTCGAGGCGCGCCGCGACGTTCACTCCGTCGCCCATCACCGTATAACTCAAGCGTTCGCTCGAACCGACATTGCCGACCAGCACGTCCGCACAATGCAATCCGATGCGAAGGTGCAATCGCGGGCGCCCCTGGGCGCTCCATTCCGCGTTGAGCGCTCGCATGCGTTGCGCTGCGCGAACGGCACCACGGCAGGCGCGAAGCACGTGGTCCGGTCGAGAGGCCGGCGCACCCCAGAAGGCCATGATGCCATCGCCTATGAACTTGTCGACCGTGCCGTGCTCTTGCGCAATGGCCTGCGATACTGCCTCGAAATAGGCTGAGAGTTGACTGAGCAGATCGTTCGGCGCCATCTGCTCGGCAAGGGTGGAGAAGTCCTTCAGATCGGCGAACAGAATTGTCATGGAGCGCTGTTCGACGCCGAGCGTCAGGGGAACGCCGGTCTTGATCAGCTCTCTGACCACGTCCAACGGCACGAACGAGGAGAACGAGCGCAATGAGGTCTCGAACAACGATACAGCGGTTTGAAGCTCTTTGATCTCCTTGATTTTCGACGACGCCGGCGCCCCATGCGAGAACGTCAGGTCCTCGACCGACCGCAACTCCTTCGATATGCCTTCGATCGGGCGCGACAGCCTGCGCGAAAACGCATAGATCAGCAGCAACTCCATGCCGGTCAGAGCGCCGATCAAGACGATCATCTGCCGGTTCGTTCGCTCGAGGGTGCCGACAAAATCGCCGGTCGGCGTCAGGATGATGATCTCCCAAGGCTGCCCAAAACTGCCGGGAAACCGGGTGAAGGAGGCGCTGATTTCCTCGCCACTCTCGGGCGAGGTGAAGAAGAAGTCGTCGCTGTTGGTTTCGCTGTGCAGCCGATAGGCTTCGCGCACATTGTTGTCGGCGATGGTGTCGAGCCGCGCGAATTCCGGCACGTTGTTCTCAACGCGAACGACCTTGTGCAGATCGGGTGCCGCGATAATTGTGCCCTTGGTTGGATTGGCGATGATCGTTGTGCTGTGGGCGCTCGCGCGGTGGCTGGCGAGAAACCGCGACAGCACGTCGAGAGTGATATTGGCGGAGGCGCAGCCGATGAACGCTCCGTCTCTGATGATCGGATATCGGGTGGAGATGATCGGGTAACCGGTATCGGGATTGATCGACGGCTCCTCGACGATGAGAGCATGCGCGTCCTTCGCGGCCTGGTACCCACGCAGAGTCCTGATATCCATGATCTGCTCGACATCGTAACCGCCGACGACGTGGGGCCATGTATCGAAGAACGTGCGATGCCGAACCCGTCGCGGCGAGCCGGAGAAGCTGTCGATATGGCTGGAATGCCAGTTCGCCGATGCCGGAATCTTCGGATCGGATCTCCGGCGATCGTCGTCGATCCGGGTCACGACCCGGTGAAAGCCGTCCTCGAAGCTGACATAGGCGGCATCGATCTGGCGGGCCGAGGTAAGCGCCTGATAGAGCAGTTCGCGGCTCTCCTCCTTTCTGAAGGCTGCCGGGTCCTCGGCGGCGGCCGCTGCAAGCAGCGCGAGCGTGGCTGCGACCGGGTCAATGAGGTTCTGCGCACCCTCGAAACTGGCCTGTTTCGTCTTCGCGATCGCATCGTTCAGGGTCGCATTGATCGCGGCGGCGTTCTGCCGATAATTGTACGCCAGGATGAAGATGAGCACGGGAATACTGAGCAGGACAAACACGCCCGACATTACCGCGCTCAGCCGCATCGCGCCGAGCGCACGCGCATTCCGGCGGTAGAGAGCCCAGCCCAGCGCGCACACAAGAACTGTCACAAACAGCGCCAGGAGCGGCGTCTCCGGCGGCACCCACCATCGCTTGTCGCCGGTGGTCGCGTAGATAAAACTCTCGGGCAGTTCCGCCTCGCTCGCCATGCCAAGCTCGACATAGGCGTCGGCGATGGTCTTCCAGCGCGCGCTGCTCTGATCGCCAATTGGCGTGAGGCGCGGCTGGATCAGCAGTTCGGTCCGTACCGCTTCAAACAGAAGCGCGTCACGCGTTTTGTGCGCAGAGTATTTGCGTCTGATCAGGTCGACGGTTTCTTCCTTGTGGGCGAGTGCGTAGGCCCAGCCCTTCAGGCTCGCGGCCCGAAACGCTTGAACGCGGCGGGGGTGCTCCGCTATCTGCCGTTTCGAGGTGCACAGACTATCACCGTAGAAGTCGAACCCGTAAGCGCGCGGCGCGAACATCAGATACGGTGTGCCCAGCTTTTCGAGCGCGTAAGGCTCGTTCGTACTGTACGCGACCATCGCGTCGGCCTTGCCATTGAGCAGATCGCGCGGATCGCCTGCGTGATCGACACGGGGCAGGCTCGCGTAATCGACTCCTTCATGTTTCAGCATCGCCGCAAGGTCCTCGCTCGCGGGGGCATCCATCAGGCGACGTCCCTTCAATTCGGAAACGGCATGGATGCCGGCACGGTGCGGCACCATGATCACGGCTGCCGAGTGCTGGAAAATGACCCCGAGGACGACGTTATTCGCGCGTTCGGTTGGATTCACCAAAATGCTCGCCGTGCAAACGCCGAAATCGGCGCTGCCCGCTGCCACCGCCGGTCCAGCTTCTATGCCCGGACCACCTTCTCGAACTTCGACGTCCAGACCGTTGTCGCGATAAAAACCCTGCTCGATCGCGGCGTAATAGCCGGCGAATTGGAACTGGTGCTTCCACTTGAGCTGCAGCGACACTTGGTCGAGCGCCCCGGCAGGAGACAGGAAGAGAGGGGTGACGAGCAGCAAGACCGGGCTCGTCACGAGCAAGTGCAGCCGACGCGCAATCGTGTGCAATCCTGTCGCCACTCTCAAATTTGCGCTTGCAATTCCCATTGCCGTGCTCCCGCGTGTTGCAGTGCTGCGCATCGGATGGTCAAGGTTCAAAGCTGGTCGTGCTAGCGCGACGCCATGGGATCCATATGATCTAGATCAAAGGCCGCTCCTCGTCTTCTTGCAGCACGGTTCGGTCAGGGTTCCCATCGCTGATGGATGGTGTTCGCCCCATCTTCTGTTTATCGCAATTGAGCTTGACTTTTCGTCGAATCAGAAGCATTATCCGCCCGTCCCGCCTCAAAGAGAGGGGCGTTTGGCCAATCGTCACCGGACGTGAGCGCGGGATGCGATGGACGCGAAAGCGCAGCGCGCAAGCCTTGCGCGGACGAGTGACGCTTTTGCGGACGGCGAAGTCGTGTGGTCCTGGTGCCCCGACGCTGGCATCAAGTCGTGCGGTGACGAGCCGCGCGGCGACGGGAGCAAGAAAGCCCGGTTCCCGGGGAGATCACGTATAAGCCGTAACACCGTCGCGCAGGGAATGCCGGGATGATTCGGCTGAACCTGTGGTTCCTTCCCCGTGCTTTTTTAATGCACGGGGGCCATGGGTGAGGCCATCACCCGGCATTCCCTGCGCCCTCTCGTCTGGAGAGGGTGAGTTGTGATCGACAAACTCGGACGGATTTCCGCCGCGAGAACGTGGGCGTACGCCTCAAGGCAGCGACGTCATTGCGAGCGAAGCAAAGCAATCCAGACTATCTCCGCGGCGGCAGCCTCGATTGCTCCGGCGCTATCGCGCCTCGGAACGACGGCCACGGACGCTCACGCCTTTTTCTTCGGCTCCCATTTTTCGACCGGGCCGCCGGCATCGCGCCAGGCGGCAAAGCCGCCGCCGATATGGGCGACCGGCTTCAGCCCCATGTCCTGGGCGGTTTTTGCCGCCAACGCGGAGCGCAGTCCGCCGGCGCAATGGAAGATGAACTTCTTGTCCTCCTGGAAGATCGGCTTGGCATACGGGCTGTTAGGATCGATCCAGAACTCCAGCATGCCGCGGGTGCAGGAGAACGCGCCGGGAATCCGTCCCTCGCGCTCGATCTCGCGGGGATCGCGGATGTCGACGATCACGACGCCATCGCCCTGCGCGGCCTTGATCGCCTCCGCCGCGCTCAGCGTCTCGATCTCCGCATTGGCCTCGTCGACCAGCGCCTTGATGCCGCGGTGAATGGTCTGGGGCATGGTCTCTCCCTCTTTGTGTTCGTCACTCTCCTGCTGTCATTCCGCGGCGCGTCGAAGACGCGTCTCGAGCCACAGAGGTCATCTCGAGATTCCGGATCAGCCGCTTTGCGGCTGTCCGGAACGACGTGCGATTGGCTACCGCACCAGCTCCTTCATCGCCGCCTCCAGCCCCTCGATCGTGATCGGATACATGCGTTCGGCAAAAATGCGGCGGATGATGGTGGTCGATTCCGAATAGTCCCAGTGCCGCTGCGCGACCGGATTGAGCCAGACCGCATGCGGATAGGTGCGCACGATGCGGTCGAGCCAGACCGAGCCCGGCTCCTCGTTGACATGCTCGACCGAGCCGCCGGGCACCATGATCTCGTAAGGCGACATCGAGGCGTCGCCGACGAACACGACCTTGTAGTCGTGCGGATATTTGTGCAGCACGTCCCAGGTCGGCGTGCGGTCGGTAAAGCGCCGCTTGTTCTGCTTCCACACGCCTTCATAGAGGCAATTGTGGAAGTAGAAATATTCCATGTGCTTGAACTCGCTCTTCGCCGCCGAGAACAGCTCCTCGACCTGCTCGACATGGGAATCCATCGAGCCGCCGATGTCGAAGAACACCAGAACCTTGACGGCGTTGCGCCGCTCCGGCCGCATGTGCACGTCGAGATAGCCGTGGTTGGCGGTCTCCTTGATCGTGGTGTCCAAGTCGAGCTCGTCGGGCGCGCCGGTGCGGGCGAACTTGCGCAGACGGCGCAGCGCGATCTTGATGTTGCGGATGCCGAGCTCGACATTGCCGTCGAGATCCTTGAACTCGCGGCGGTCCCACACCTTCACGGCACGGTTGTTGCGGTTCCTCTCCTGGCCGATCCGGATGCCTTCCGGATTGTAGCCATAGGCGCCGAACGGCGAGGTGCCCGCGGTGCCGATCCATTTGTTGCCAGCCTGATGGCGACCCTTCTGCTCTTCCAGGCGCCTCCGAAGCGTCTCCATGAGCTTGTCCCAGCCCATCGCCTCGATCTGCTTCTTCTCTTCCTCGGTGAGGTATTTTTCGGCCAGCTTTTTGAGCCATTCGGCGGGAATTTCCGCCTTCTCCATCGCGTCGAGCAGGCTCTCCAGCCCCTTGAACACGGTGCCGAACACCCGGTCGAACTTGTCGAGATTGCGCTCGTCCTTCACCAGCGCCGCGCGCGACAGATAGTAGAAACTCTCCGCCGACTGATCGGCGAGGTCGGCGTCGAGCGCCTCCATCAGCGTCAGATATTCGCGCAAGGTCACCGGGACCTGCGCCTCGCGAAGTGAGGTGAAGAATTGCAGAAACATAAGCAACAGATTGCCCGCCGGGGGAGATACGTCAAGGGCGTCAGCGCATGGCTGGGCGGCTGGACCGGGCGGGTTTTTGCTTTAGTATGAGGCCCGACATGGGATTTTTGACGGGGCAGTTTTCATGGGTATCATCGCGGCGCTGGTGATCGGCGCCATCGCCGGCTGGCTGGCGGGCCTGATCGTGCGCGGCGCGGGCTTTGGGCTGATCGGCAATATCGTGATCGGCATCATCGGCGCGCTGGTTGCAAGCTGGCTGCTGCCGCAGCTCGGCATCAGCATGGGCGCGGGCGCGGTCCGCGACATCGTCAATGCGACGATTGGCGCGGTCATCATCCTGGTCCTGCTATCGCTGGTGAGAACCGCCTGACGAACTTTCCAAAAATCCTCCCCGGCGGCCGGGTGATTGGACCCGAACGCCTGTTCTCGTGTTGTGGCAGACAACATCCGATCAAGAATGAACCAACAAGGTAGATGTCTTAGATGAAATTCACCGGCACCAAGGACTATGTCGCGACCGACGACCTCAAGGTCGCCGTCAATGCCTCGATCGTGCTCGAGCGCCCGCTGCTCATCAAGGGCGAGCCGGGCACCGGCAAGACGGTGCTGGCCGAGGAAGTCGCCAAGGCGATCGGCGCGCCGCTTTTGACCTGGCACATCAAGTCCACCACCAAGGCGCAGCAGGGCCTCTACGAATATGATGCGGTCTCGCGCCTGCGCGACAGCCAGCTCGGCGACGCACGCGTGTCCGACGTCAAGAACTACATCAAGCGCGGCAAGCTCTGGGAGGCTTTCACCTCGGAACAGCGCCCGGTGCTGCTGATCGACGAGATCGACAAGGCCGACATCGAGTTTCCAAACGACCTGCTGCTGGAGCTCGATCGCATGGAATTCTTCGTCTACGAGACCGGCGAGACGGTGAAGGCGAAGCTGCGGCCGATCGTGATGATCACCTCCAACAACGAAAAGGAGCTGCCGGACGCCTTTTTGCGCCGCTGCTTCTTCCATTACATCAAGTTCCCCGATGCCGAGACCATGAGCCGGATCGTCGACGTGCATTTCCCCGACATCAAGAAGCGGCTGGTGGAAGAGGCCTTGCGGATCTTCTTCGAGGTGCGCGAGGTCCCGGGACTGAAGAAGAAGCCGTCGACATCGGAGCTGCTCGACTGGCTCAAGCTTTTGCTCAACGAGGACATCACGCCGGAAATGCTCAGGGAGCGCGATCCGCGAAAACTGATCCCGCCGCTGCACGGCGCGCTGCTCAAGAACGAGCAGGATGTACACCTGTTCGAGCGGCTGGCGTTCCTGAGCCGGCGGGAGGTGTGATGATCGGTAGGGTGGGCAAAAGCGCGACAGCGCCGTGCCCACCATGCCGCCACGTGTCCGGCTGGAATGGTGGGCACGCTTCACCTCGCCGACCCTATGCGGATACGGCGCTCCTGCCGCGGATCAGGTCGGAGGCCTTGTCGGCGATCATCA
>NZ_JAFATE010000888.1 GCF_019244115.1 Bradyrhizobium sp. | reverse complement strand
CCAAAACTCGTCGCCGCGCTGCAAGGCTCAAAGCTGCTTGCCGATGTCAGCAGCGATCAGCAGAACAAGGCCCTGCAATCCAGCCTGATCGTCGATCGCGATGCCGCCTCCCGCCTCGGCATTACGCTCAGCCAGATCGACAACACGCTCTATGACGCGTTCGGGCAGCGACAGGTCTCGACGATCTATGTCGCGCGCAACCAGTATCATGTCATCATGGAGGTGGCGCCTGCCTACTCGAGGGATCCGGAGACGTTGAAGGAGGTCTATGTCAGCACCTCCGGCGGACCGGCAAGGGGATCACAGGCGACCAATGCGGTGGCCGGGACGGTCGTCTCGTCCGCGCAGAAGACCTCGGTCGGTTCGGTTGCGGCCAATGCGGTGCGAAATCTCGCCACCAACTCGATCGGTGCCACCGGCAAGGGGGGCTCGTCGACCGGAACCGCGGTCAGCACCAGCCCGGAAACGATGATCCCGCTGTCCAGCGTGGCCCACTTCGTACAGAGCGAGACCCCGCTCGTCGTCAATCACCAGGATCTCTTTGTCGCGAGCACCGTCTCGTTCAATCTCCCGTCCGGCGTTTCCTTAAGCACGGCCACCGCGGCGATCGAGACGACCATGAGCCAGATCGGCATGCCGGCGGGCATTCACGGCGGATTTGCCGGCGCCGCAAAGATCTTTCAGCAGTCGCTGGCGAGCGAGCCGTTTCTCATTCTCGCGGCGTTCGCAACCATCTACATCTCGCTCGGCATGCTTTACGAGAGCTACATTCATCCGCTCACGATCCTGTCCACCCTGCCGTCGGCCGGCGTCGGCGCGGTGCTGGCGCTGATGCTGTTTCATTCGGAATTCGACATCATCGCGATGATCGGAGTGGTGCTCCTGATCGGGATCGTGAAGAAAAACGCGATCATGATGATCGACTTCGCGCTCGATGCCGAGCGTCAGCGCAGCCTGTCGTCGGCCGACGCCATCTTCGAGGCCTGTTTGATGCGCTTTCGGCCGATCATGATGACCACCATGGCCGCCCTGTTCGGCGCGGTGCCGCTGATGGTTGGCCTCGGCGAGGGCAGCGAGTTCCGCCAGCCGCTGGGCATCGCCATCTTCGGCGGCCTGATCCTGAGCCAGATCCTGACGCTCTATATGACGCCGGTGGTCTATCTGTATCTGGATCGCGCCCGGCACTGGAGGCAAAGGCGAAAGGCCGCGCGCGGCGTTCGCTGAGCGCTCATCGCCGAACCCATCTTGGGTGAACAGGCCGAACGGCGCGCATCAAGGAGTTTCCGGGCGGTCCGGCGGCGTGACGATGTCGCCCGGGCGCGCCTGCGTCCAGATCGCGATCGGGTGCTCGAGGCCGCGGATCGCTTGCGGGGCCTGTGCCGTCAGCGGCCAAAAAACCGCATCGGCGCCGTCGAGTTCGGCCTTCGCGCGCTGCACGAGATCGTCGCTTGCGATGAGCGCGCAATCGAGCGCCCGGGTCAGCGCTTCGAGCCGGCTTGCGGCGTTCACGGTCGAGCCGATCACCGCAAATTCGAGACAGGTCAGCCCGATGTCGCCGAGCACGACCGGCCCGTAATGCAAACCAAAGCTGACGCGGAGCGGCGCCTCGCCGGCCTTCTTGCGCTCGCCATTCCAGCGATCTGCCGCTGCCATCATGGCCTGCGCACAGCGCAGCGCATTTCCGGCATCGGTGTTTCCGCCGAACGGCGTGCCGAACGTCGCCATCAGCCCGTCGCCGAGATATTTGTCGAGCGTGCCGCTGTGACGAAACACCTCCTGTTCCATCAGCGCGTGGAATTGGCGCAAGGTGCGCACGACCTGTTCCGGCGTGCGCGTGTCGGCAAAGGCGGTGAAGCCGACGATGTCGACGAACAGCACGGCGACGTGCTGCGTGCGCACCTGCTTCAGCGGTTCGTCGTTGGTCGAGAGTTGCTCGACCACATTGGGCGAGAAGTAGCGGGCGAGATTGCCGCGTTCGCGTTCCACGGCGGCATGACGGATCACGAGATCGTTGCCGCGCCGCACCGCGACGGCGAGGGTCACGGCGACGATCATGAATACGACAATTTCCTGGAGACGCGCACCGAAAGTGATCGAGTTGGGCGAGATCAGGTCGAACAGCCTGTAATCGCCTGATGTCGCCGCCAAAATGCGGGCGGTCAGTTCGGGAGCGCGATTGGGCTGCCACCACACCCAGGCGATGCCGATGCTCCAGAGCACGGCGGTCCACGTTCCCATGGCGACGACCGTGCGCCAGGAATAGGCCAGTGTCGCGCCCGACAGCAGCACGAAGAAATAGATGAAGTTGCCGAAATGGAACTGCATTGCCACCGGCCAGTGCGCCGTGCTGAGGGGGTTCGGGACGACAAGAATGACCGTCATCAGCGCCAGGTCGCAGAACATCAGCGCCAGCTCAGGCCGGGAAACGCCAAGGCGGCCAACTTTGACTTGACCCCAACCGATCAGTGCGAACAAACCGAGCAGCGCCACGTAATAGAGCTGCTCCTTCCACGACGGATTGATGATCAGCAACAAGCAGGCGATCACGGCGAGCGCGACATAGCGCGCCCGCACCGCCAGCCGCAGGCCATCCCGCTTGGCGGCGGCGAGCGCGGCCTGCGCGAACTGAACAGTCTCGCTTTCTGTATCGCGCCGGCTGCGCGCGCGGGGCAGCGCGGCGGGCAGGTCGAGGCGCTCGACAAGCATGGTCACGGCGTGTCTCCTCGTGGGACGTTACAGCGCGGTCACGGACGTCAGCCGCAGCCGACGGTTGAGTCTAGCGGGACTTCGATGCAACGTCACCACGCCGGGGAACCGGCTTGATAACTATGCTTATAGTTGACAGCCGCCGCCGGCGGTGAGATGATCCACTATATCCATAGTTGGAGGTGGTGGATGGACATCCAGTTCACGGATCGCGAGATCGACGTGATGGAGGTGCTTTGGGAGCGTGGGCCGTCGCTGGTCGGCGAGGTCAGGGCCGCGCTGAACGATGATCTGGCCTACACCACCGTGCTGACCATCCTGCGCACGCTCGAGGGCAAGGGATATGTCGGCCATGAGCAGGAGGGGCGCGGCCACCGCTATTTCGCCGCGGTCAAGCAGCACGCCGCGCAGCGCAGCGCGCTGCGTCGCCTCACCAGCAAGCTGTTCAAGGGCTCGGCGGAACTGCTCTTCACCCATCTGGTTTCCGACCAAAAACTCACCGCCAGGCAGATCCGCGCCATGCGTGCGCTGCTGGACGAGAAGTCGCGGAAGGGGGAGACCTGATGCTGGGCTGGATATCCTATGTCGTCGCGGTGAGCCTGCTTCTCGGTCTTGCCGCGCTTGCCCTGGAGCGCGCGGCGCGGTTTTCGCGGCGGCCGACACGCTGGCTATGGGGCACCAGCATGATAGCCTCGCTGCTGCTTCCGCTGCTGATGTCCTCGGTTGCCGTGCGGGCGCCCGGACTCTCCGATGTGGTCGCGCGCGCGATACCCGGGAGAATCGTCGCGCTTCGACAGATCACCGCAACCGGCCTGTCGCCGTCCGGCTGGCCGAAAGCGAGCGCCGCGTTTTCCGCGGCCGCTGCGGACCTCGACCGCGTGCTGCAGACGGGCTGGAGCGCCGGATCGGCGCTGCTGTTGCTCGCAGTGCTGGCCGGCAGGGTCGAGCTGAGCTGGCGACGCCGCAGCTGGCAGCGCGGCGAGATGGCCGGCGTGGCGGTGCACGTCTCGGAGGACGCCGGTCCGGCCGTCGTGGGGCTTATGGTCCCGTTCATCGTCGTGCCGCGCTGGTTGATGCAGTGCCCGCCCGGCATGCAGGAACTGGTCATCGCGCATGAGCGGAGCCATCTCGAAGCGCACGACACCCACCTGGTGACGTTCGCCTTTGGCCTGCTCATCTGCATGCCCTGGAACCTGCCGCTGTGGTGGCAGCTGCGGCGCCTGCGCATGGCCGTCGAGATGGATTGTGACGCGAGGGTCCTGCGCCGCGGCCACGATGTCTGTCACTACGGCAAAGCCCTGATCGCGGTCGGCGAGAGGCAGTCGACGACCACGGCCATGATGGCTGCGATGGCCGGGTCGCATTCCCTGCTCGAGCGGAGAATCCGCAACATGCTGCGCAAGGAAACGAGATACGCGCGCGCGGCTGCGGCGGGGCTCGCCACGCTGGGGATCGCCTGTGCCGTCGGCGCGGCCGAGATCAGCCCTCCGAACAGCGATGGCAGGTCTGCATCGCAGGCGTTCGCCGTAGCTGCCGCGATACTCGACCGCTACGTCGGATTTTACCAGCTCAACGACCGTGCCGTGATGACGATCACTCGCGACGGCCAGCAACTGAATGCGCACTGGACAGCGCAAAAGGCCGTGCCGCTCTATCCATTGAGCAATACCGAGTTCGCGTACAAGGACGGCCAGATCAGCTTCTTCACCGAAGCCGATGGGCAGACGACGGCCCTGATCTTGCGCAAATACGGTGTCGATATGCGGATGAAGCGCATCGATGCCGCCGCCGCGCAGCAGATCTTCAGCCTGGGACCAGACCGACGCGATCGGCCCAAGCCGGATTGGGGCGGTGCGTTGATCATACGGCAATGACGGATTTGCGGGCCGGACAGGCAACCCTCTATGATTGGCCGACCTGAACCTGCCGATCGACCAGGATCCAGGTGGCCTGAGCAGCCGCCAGCATTTTTCCGTCCGCGCCCAGCAATGCGCTGCCTGCGTACAGTTTGCGGCCGTCCCGGCCCGTCGGCCAGGCGATGATGATGCAGCGCTCGCCCGGGCGAGGCCGCTTCTCGACGTGTGCGCGCATGCGTCCGAGCAGCATCGTCTCGTTGCCGCTCATTCCCAGATGCTGCGCGCCGGCGCCGGCAAATCCGCTCGGGCAATCCAATGCGGCCCAGATGAATTCACGCGCGACGGTGCCATCCTCACCCGCCAGATTGGCGTGCGGCACCCAGGGCGCCACGAGTGTTCCGCTCCTGCAATCCGGGCGCGGCGGCAGCCTGGAAGGCAGGATGCGCAGGCCGTCGCCATGCGCGCGCGCCGACCCGCACACGAAGCACATCGGCAGGGGATGGCGGCTTTCGTCAAACGGCCAGCGCAAAACCGCCGCTTCCGCTTCCGAAAAATCAACGATGGGGATGTCGGGTGCCTCGAAACGGACGCCGTGTCCGCGCGCAAGTATCGTCTCATCCTTCCACAGCTCCACGCCGTGGTCGCCGGCCACGATCTCGAGCGGCTCACCGAGGGGCGGCGGCGCCAGCAAGGTCACCTCCGCGTCGGCGTCGATATGCGCGGCGAGCAGCCCGCAGACATAGCCGCCATTGCCCGAGTTCGGCGGACCGCAGAAACGCTTCTCGATCACGACGGATGTCATGGGTGCCTCCTCTGGGTCGTTTCACCTGACCTGCAGCACGATGCGTCCTTGCGCGGTGCGGCTCGCAACGGCGCTCATCGCTTCAGGAGCCTGCGCGAGCGGAAGCACGCGGTCAATGTGCGGGCGCAGTCTGCCCTCGGCGACCCATGCCATGATCGTCTCGGCCGCGCGAGCGGCGTCGTGTGGAAAGCGTTCCTTCCAGGCGCCGACGAAGATGCCGACGACAGAATAGTTTTTCAGCAGCGGCAGATTCATGGCCAACGACGGGACCTCGCCGCTGGTGAATCCGATCGGCATCAGCCGCCCATTCCAGCGCATCAGCCGGGCGAGGGTGGTGAACAGTGGCCCGCCGACATTGTCGACACAGACGTCGACACCTTCGC
>NZ_JAFATE010000829.1 GCF_019244115.1 Bradyrhizobium sp. | reverse complement strand
CAGCTTCGCGCGGGGAAATTGCCGAGCCTGCCGGGCGTTCTTGCGAAATCGCAGGTTCCAAAGAATACCTCCGACCTATCGATCGGCGCACGCCTTGCGACTGGGGAGGCTATGCCTATTTTTAACCCGCAGACGGGCAGGAGTTCTCAGCGTCGCCCCGGGCTAACCTTCAATTTCAAAGATAGCGCGACCCAATATTAGAGTGCTGTCGACACACTGCTCGAGTGGAGTGCATCGCATTTCCTTGCCATGCGCGCGACATTGACACACAGCAGTTTGCCATTGGCAATCCTCCTCTGTGTGCGTTGACTCACCTCGTGGCTTGGATATCCCGGCTGGCGTCCTATAGGACCATGCGTCGCTAGCTCGTCCAGTCCACCGTCTGGCCAGTGGCGAAGCGGCGCCGGCTTGGCCTCAGCAACTGGCGTCGAAGGCGGTGCTTGCGGCACCCGGATGTCGGCTCGACGCAAACAGGGGGCCCCGACGATCGCAGCAAATGCGAGGTTCCGCGCAAACATCTTGCTTTCGGATGCGGCCGCCGCCGCAGGGGCCATCCCTTTGGGGCAACGCGGCCGGTCGACTTCACCAGCGGCGCGGGGCCCATGCAATGATGCCGACAGCAAACGTCACCAGGCGAGCGGGCGGCGCGCGCGGAATCATGGCAGTCTCGATGGCTGGCGGAAAGCTCGGGTAGGAATCAACGCGCAAACTGACCATGAGCAACGGTTGCCATCGATCGATTTGCGAGCCATGCCGGCACCCTACACCGCCCGACGCTCGGCGAAGATGACTTGCTTTGTGGCCTAGAAGTGAAGCAGCGCGGCGAGAGCCGCGGTCGATGCTGTCAGATCAAGCTCAACGTCGAGGCAGTCAAAACCGTCCTCGGACGTCAAAAGACATCGTCCAGCTGCTGCGCAGCGTCACGCCGGCCGAGGAGGCCAGCCGTTGTGTCGCGCTTTGCATATCGGCGGTCATAAACGCAGCCGACTTGGTTGACAAAGGCCATGTCGCTGGCCAACGTTTTCATTGCGTCGAGCCGTCGCTGCAAACCCGGGACAAGCGCTTCGCGCTGCCAATACCGGGCCAGCAGGCTCGAGGCGTTGGCCGCCTACTCTCGATCGTGCGCCGTCCATCGCACCAGCGGGACTACCAATATGCCGGCAGATTCCAGCATAGCGCGAACCGCAATGCCAGTGCGCAGACCGGCTGACCAGGCGTGTCAAAGTCATGACACCCCGTCCGTCACTTGAACCCGGAGTTCGACGCGGGTCTTTCCGCCGCCCCCGCCATTTCGATCGGTCCCTTGTGTGTCGCCAGGGTCCGCCTCGAAGGCTTGTTTCCCCTTTGCAGCCCAAAGCGCCCGTGCCTGTTCGTGTTGACCGCTTTTGAGCTTGTCGGCTATCCAAAGCAGCGCGCCGAGGATGATGGCGCGATCATCGCCGGTCAGGTTGACGAGGCCCGCCTTCACGACGAGGCCGCCGAGTTCGATCAGATGCCGCGTGCGTTTGCGACGCTCGGCCCGCCATGTGCGCATGTCACGTCGCGCCCTTGCGGCTTGATGCCGGTTGCGCGCCGCTCGGTTGCGCAGGAGGGCCGTCCGGGTGGCGGTCAGTTGTCGGTGCAATTCGCCGCGCCCGGGCCTGAAAGAACGCGGCTCCGCGCCTGGCCCATGCCTCCCTCTTCCCGGCCTCTTTTGTCTCGGCCAGCAAGATCAGCGCGCCGGCCAGTTCATTGGCGTCAAGCGCATCCGCCCCGGTGGCAATAACAAGTTCGCCGAGTTGCTGCACCTTGCGGCTCTTGAGGCCACGCGCCTTTTCCCCTAGTGCCTTCAGTTCGGCATCAAAGTCCCGTGGTTTGCGCATGGCCGTCTCCGTGAGTGTTGATGGAGGAATGATAGCCGAGCACCCGGCACAATGCTGTAAGGTCGTCAGGACAGCCTGGGACGCGGTAGTCCCTCTCGAGAATTTTTCGAGGGAGGGCGCGCTTATACGTCGTTCCGACGTGCGCTTCGCCGTGTAGATGATCTGATCGCAATGGCGATCTATCATCTTCACGTCAAGATCATTGGCCGCAAAGCCGGCTCCAGCGCGGTGGCCTCGGCTGCCTACCGCTCGGCCTCGCGGCTGCGCGACGAGCAGCTTGATCGAAGCCATGACTTTTCCGGCAAGCGCGGCGTCGTCCATTCGGAGGTGATGCTGCCGGAGAATGCGCCGCAAGTCTGGAGCGACCGCGAACGGCTGTGGAACGATGTCGAGGCGTTCGAAATCCGCAAGGATGCTCAGCTTGCCCGCGAGGTCGAGTTCGCCATCCCGCGCGAGATGAGTGAGGCTCAGGGCATCGAGCTCGCCCGCGACTTCGTGCAGGCGGAGTTCGTCGATCGGGGCATGATCGCCGATCTCAACGTGCATTGGGATAGAGCCGAGGACGGCATGCCCAAACCCCATGCCCATGTCATGCTGACCATGCGCGCGGCGGACGAGAACGGCTTTGGTCAGAAGGTGCGCGAGTGGAACCGCACCGAGATGGTGGAGCGCTGGCGGAGGCGCTGGGCCGAGCTTGCCAACGAACGCCTGGCCGAGCTCGACATCGATGCGCGCATCGACCATCGGAGTCTTGAGGCCCAGCGCATCGGGCTTGAGCCGCAAAGCCACATCGGTGCGCCTGCCAAACGCATCGAGGGTCGTGGCATCGAGGGCGAGGGAGCTGAGGCCGATCGCGCCGAAATGCACCGCGAGATCGCCCGCGGCAATGGGATGCGGATCATCGCCGATCCCTCCCTCGCCTTGGACGCGATCACGCATCAGCAATCGACCTTCACGCAGCGCGACATTGCCAAGTTCGCGCACCGGCACAGCGACGGGCTCGACCAGTTTAACGACGTCGTGGGCGCGATGCGTGGCGCCCCAGATCTGGTCGAACTCGGCAAGGACGCTCGCGGCGAGGATCGCTTCACCACGCGCCAGATGATCGAGGCGGAACAGCACCTGCAGCGCGCCGCCGAACTGATGGCCGAGCGGGAGCGCCATGAGGTGCGTGACGCGGACCGCGAAGCGGCGCTGGCGCTCGCTGAACGACGCGGGCTTGTGCTTTCCGGCGAGCAGGCTGACGCGCTGGCGCATGTCACGGACGGGCGCGATCTCGCCGTCGTGGTCGGCCACGCCGGCACGGGCAAGAGTGCGATGCTGGGCGTGGCGCGCGAGGCCTGGGAGGC
>NZ_JAFATE010000795.1 GCF_019244115.1 Bradyrhizobium sp. | reverse complement strand
CCGTACGCGACTCCAAAACTATCTCGATCGCGGCTACATGGTGCTGATCTCGGGCTCCAAATTCTTTGGCGGTCCCGCGTTCAGCGGTGCGCTGCTCCTTCCCGGCTGCATCCCATGTCCACGCGGCGATGCGTTCGCCGATAGCCTGAAAGACTACGCTGGCCGAAGCGACTGGCCGAAAGGGTGGACGTTGCGATCGCAGCTTTCAAACCGCCCCAATCTCGGCCAATGGCTGCGCTGGGAGGCGGCGCTCGAGGAGATCGGCGCATATTACCGCGTCCCCGCCGACTTTCGGACATCCGCGCTGAGGCAGTTGCATGATGGCGTCGAGAGCCTGATGGCGCGCTCGCCCTCGCTTGATCCGGTCATGGCCAGCGGCCCCGCCTGCGGCGGCGACGACGAAGAGTTTTCCTGTCCGACGATCTTTCCGTTCATGATCCGCCGGCGCGGGATGCCAATTTCAGCCGACGAGTGCCAGCTTCTCTATCGCGCATTGGCGAGGGATGTCCGTGAGTTCGTTGTCGGCAGCGCACGCAACCAGGAGATTGCGGGCCGCCGCTGCCTTCTCGGACAACCTGTTCGCGTCGATGGCGCGCAACCGACGGCGGTGCTGCGGCTCTGCCTCGGCGCGCGGCAGGTCATAGAGGCCTGGGCGCCTGATCCAGGCCTCGCTCAGCAGCGTCTGCAAGGTGAACTGGATCGCATCGCGGCTCTGCTCGCGAAGCTGGAATTGGTGCTTGATCGTATGGGCGAGTTGAGATCGACGGAGTTGTCGCATGGAGTCTAAGCCGCTGGAGCTACGGGTCGCGGCTCGCGCCGATCGCGCGGAGCAGGTTGGATTGGCGCGGCTTGCCAAGGCCGCATTCGATGGCAAGGATCTGCGCCCAAAATGGCGGGAGCTGATCGGCAAGCTTCTTGATGGCACGGCGAGCGCGGGCGAGGGGCTCGACCTCGGCTTGATCGCGCAACTGCTCGGCGACAAGCCGGCGGGGCTTGCCATTCAGCACGACGTGCTCAGATCGCATCAGCTGTTCGGCACGCGCTGCCATGTGCCGGAGCCGCGCCTAAAACTTCTGGCACTCGCCGCCGAAACCGATCTTGGCAGCAACACGCCGATCGAATTCCTTCTGGAGGAGTCCGCCGTCGAGCTGACGACGCTCTACCTGCTTCCCGGCGCGGAGCTGCTCGACCCGCTGCCGGATCACGACCTCGCCATCGTCATCGCCTCGGATTCCGAGGATTGCCGCGCTGCGCTGCGCACGATCGAGGCCGTGGCGACGCGTTGGCCGCGGCCGCTTCTGAATCCGCCAAAGCTGATCGGAAATCTCGATCGCGACAAGCTGCATCGCCTGCTGCAGGGTATCGATGGGCTGGCAATACCCGCAACCTTCGCCGTCGGCCGGGAACGTCTGCTGCAGGCCTCGCCGTCGGCCGATGCGTTCGATGGCATCGCGCCCGGTCTCGCATTTCCGGTCATCATCCGGCCGCGCGGGTCGCATGCCGGGGTCGGGCTGGCCAAGGTCGATGACCGCCAGGCCATGGTCCGCTATCTCGCGGAGCGGCCGGAAGCAGAGTTCTTCGTCTCGCGCTTCGTCGATTATTCCGGCGAGGACGGCCAGTTCCGCAAATATCGCGTCGCCTTCATCGAGGGCCGGCCCTATGCGGGTCATATGGCGATCGCCGATCGCTGGGACATCTGGTATCTCAACGCACACATGTCGGCGAGTGCGAGCAAGCGCCTCGAGGAAGAGACGTTCATGCGAACGTTCGACATCGGTTTCGGGCGTCGGCATCGCTCAGCGCTTGACGCGCTGGCGCAGCGTATCGGGCTCGAATATTTCACCATCGATTGCGCTGAAACCAGGGATGGTGCGCTCCTGATCTTCGAAGCCGATAACACGGCGGTCGTTCACAACATGGATCCGCCGGACGTGTTTCCCTACAAGGGCCCCCAGATGCGCAGGATCTTCGACGCGTTCGTGGCGATGCTTGCGCGTCGTGTGCGCGAGAGGGGCGAAGAGGCGGCATGACCAGGGCGCTTCGCGAGACGCGGCTTGAATCCGAGCCGAGCCAGACCCTCGATCCGAAGGACTGGAACGAGGTCCGCGCACTCGGACATCGCATGCTCGACGACATGATCGATCATGTCGCGGGCATTCGCGAGCGGCCGGTCTGGCAGCCGATTCCGGACGCGATCCGGTCGCGTTTTCGCGACGGTCTGCCCAAAAGCCCGTCGGAACTAAATGACGTCTATCGGGAGTTCTCCGATTGCATCGCGCCCTATGCGACCGGCAACGTCCATCCCGGTTTCATGGGCTGGGTGCATGGCGGGGGCTCCGTCGTCGGCATGCTCGCGGAAATGCTGGCGGCGGGCCTCAACGCCAATCTAGGCGGACGCGATCATGTGCCGATCGAGGTCGAGCGTCAGATCGTTCTATGGATGCGCGAGCTGTTCGGTTTTCCCGGTACCGCCAGCGGCATCTTCGTCACCGGCACCTCGATGGCCAATCTAATGGCGGTGCTGGTGGCACGGACGGCGGCGCTCGGTGCATCCGTAAGACAGCGCGGCGTTCGAGACGAGGAAGCGGCGCTCACGGCCTACACATCGAAAGCGGCGCATGGCTGCATCGCCAAGGCGATGGATATCGCCGGGCTCGGCAGTGATGCCTTGCGCTCTGTCGAGGTCGATCAGTCGCACCGCATCGATGTCGCGGCTTTGCGGGCCAGGATTGCCGGCGATCGCGCGGCGGGCTTGACGCCGTTTCTGGTGGTGGCATCCGCCGGCACCGTCGATATCGGTGCGATCGACGATCTCGCCGCGATCGGCGCGCTCTGCGCCGAGGAAAACCTCTGGTTCCATGTCGACGGCGCGTTCGGTGCGCTCGGCATGCTCTCGCCGGTCCTGGCGCCGTTGCTGAGCGGGATCGAACAGGCCAATTCGATTGCGCTCGATTTCCATAAATGGGGGCAGGTGCCCTATGACGCCGGCTTTCTGCTGGTGCGCGATGGCGAGCGGCACCGCGCGGCTTTCGCCCGGCCAGCGGCCTATTTGCGGCGCGAGAGCAGGGGGCTTGCGGCGGGTTCGCTGTGGCCGTGCGATTTCGGTCCCGATCTGTCGCGCGGCTTTCGGGCGCTCAAGACATGGTTCACGCTGAAAACCTACGGGACCGAGAAGCTCGGCGCGATGATCGCGCGGACTTGTGCGCTCGCCGGTTACCTGGAGGCCCGCATTCTGGCCGAGCCGCGGCTCGAATTGCTGGCGCCGGTCAACCTGAACATCGTCTGCTTTCGCTACCGGTCCGCTGATGCGAACCGCGTCAATGGCGAGATCGTCATCGATATCCAGGAATCCGGGATATCGGCCCCGTCGACGACCATGCTTGATGGGCAGCTCGCCATCCGTGCCGCCATCGTCAATCATCGCACCGATACCTGCGATCTCGACGCCCTGATCGCGGCGGTGCTGGAGTTCGGTGCGCGCCATGCGAGCGCAAGCGAGGCTCCGGAGATCGAGGCGCCGCCGCTCGCGCTGTGAGCGGGCTACCGCCGCGCGATCAGCCGGCGCTCAAGGAATTTCGGCGCCGGATCGACCTCGGCTGGTCGATGCGGCGCCGCTGGACGAAAGATGGCGATGTGGAAGCTAGGCTGCCGTGCCGACCGCGCGGGCCTGGGCCTGGACCTGCTCGTGGTGGTCCTTGAGCTTCTGTTCATAGGCGATCAGCTTGCGGGCTTCCTTGAGCGCCCGGTAGAAGTCGCCGTTGAGGATGAAGTTGTTGATTTCCTCGATGATGGTCCAGGCGCTGGGAACGGCGGTGACGATCTCGCGCACGAGGTTGAAATAGGTGCCGTGCTGGCCTTGCGGGTCCGGCGAGATGTACATCAACTGCACTGCCAGATAGACGAGCTTCGCCGGAGTGTCGGCGGTCTCCGGCGTCAGGATGTCCTTCTCGCGTAGGATCGGAATGTTGTCCCCATCGATCAGCAGCCGGGCGCGTTGATCGGTGTTGGTGATCACGCACGAGCCGATGATGACCCGTTCGTGCGGCTTGAGCTCGACTTTCAACGCCATGACCGTTCTCCCTTACCGGCTTCTGCCAAGATAATCGTCGCGGCGATTCTGGGCATGATGCGATCAATGATCGCCGGATGATTCCCGGCGATCCTTTCTGATTAGGGTTAATGCCTCGTTAATGGCGGCCGCGCCCGCGTAAAACAGCAGCGATTTCAAGATCATTTTCGCGCGACGCTGAGCCCTTGCCGCACGACGATCGCCGATCTTGGTGACCAATGTGCGAACGGGACGATTCCACTTCACGTTTTGTTAGAGGCTTGGCGGCACCGTCGCCCGGACGCTCGATCAATCAGGATCGAGGCCAAGTCTGTTCGCTACCAGAAAGGTAACACAATGTCCGGTATTGTTCTCTCGGCGTCCGTGCGCCAGAACCTGCTGTCGTTGCAGTCGACCGCCGACCTGCTCGCCACCACCCAGAATGACCTCGCCAC
>NZ_JAFATE010000707.1 GCF_019244115.1 Bradyrhizobium sp. | reverse complement strand
CGCGCTTGCCGGCGCGTTCGGCCTGTCGCCGCTCGAGGACCAGCAGCTTGCCGGCATCCTGATGTGGGTGCCCATGGGCACGCTCTATACGGCCGCGGCGCTGTTCTTTGCCTATCGCTGGCTGACGAGGATGGACGCACGCGTCAGCGTTCCTTCGCTTCAAAACCTCGGCTGAGGCGCACGCCTTATTCAGTCCGCCGTGCCAGGACGCCGACAGGAACTGCGAGCTCCGCTCGAACGTTCGCCTGCTCGATGGAGCAGCGCCAGTGGAGGTCACATGGACAAGCTAACAATCGCGGCATTGATTGCGGTTCTGGCGGTGGCATGGTCGACGCAGGAAGGGACGGTTGCGCAAGATCAGCCGAGCGCGAATAACCCGTCCTGTCCCGTGGATCATGATCACCTCGCCGACATCCTGAAGAAAAGCGTCGAGCCCACGGGGGGTCCAAGCAACGGCGGACTGGAGAACAACGAATGGGCGGCTGTCGTGAACCGCCAGGGCATCGTCTGTGCGGTCGCGTACAGCGGCAACAAGGTCGATGATCAGTGGCTCGGCAGCCGGGCGATCGCGGCCGAAAAGGCCAATACCGCGAACGCATTCAGCCTGAAGGACAAGGCGATGGCGACCGCCAACCTCTACGCCGGCGCGCAGCCCGGTGGCTTCCTGTTCGGCACGGCCTTGAGCAACCCGCCCTCCCCGTATGTGATCTATGCCGGCTCACCTGCGGAGTTCGGGACGGTGCATGATCCGATGGTCGGCAAGCCGGTCGGAGGCGTGATCGTCTTCGGCGGCGGGCTTGCGCTCTATGGTCCCGAGGGCATCGCCGGCGCGCTGGGCGTCAGCGGTGACAGCTCCTGCGCCGACCACAACGTTGCGTGGCGCCTGCGCCACCTGCTCGGACTGGATCACGTGCCGGCCGGCGTCAGTCCGAACATGAAGGACGCGATCATCTATGACATCGGACCTGACGGCAAAAGTCCGTCCGGATTTGGTCACCCGAAATGCAACGGGAAGGAGGACCAGATCGCAGTCGATCTCGGCGCAGGCGTGTCAGGAAATGTCGTGAGATAGCCGGCCATCGCCGCGGCCGGCTTTTTAGGAACCAAGCGGCAGCGCAACGTTTGTACGTTGGCACCCCGGCCTGCGACGCGGCACGGCCTCAACCATTGCCGTGGAGATCTTTACATATGTTAGTGCGGGACTACGGGCGGTTGCTGGTCCGAGGTTTTGGTGCCTTCTGCGCATTCTGCATCCTGCTCTCGTCCGCGTTCGCGCAAGGCGATCTTGCCAGCCGAATGAAGGATCCGGGCCAATGGCCGATGGCCGCGCGCGACTATGCCAATACCCGCTTCAGCGAACTTGACCAGATCAACGCCGGCAATGCGTCACGCCTGCAGCTTGCATGGACGTTTTCGATCGGCGCCGATCGCGGCCAGGAGGCGGCGCCGCTCGTGGTCGATGGCACGATGTATGTGGTCGGCCCCTATGCAGGTCCCTACCCCAACCGCGTGTTCGCGCTCGATGCGACCACGGGCGAGCTGAAATGGTCCTATGCGCCGAAGCCGGAACCCTCAGCCGCGGGCGTCGCCTGCTGCGACGTCGTCAATCGCGGACTCGCCTTCGACAATGACAAGGTCTTTCTCAATACGCTCGACAACCACACGGTCGCGATCGATGCCAAGAGCGGCAAGGAGCTCTGGCATACGAAACTCGGGGAGATCAACAAGGGCGAGACCATCACGATGGCACCGATCGTCGTGAAAGGAAAGATCCTCGTCGGCAACAGCGGCGGCGAATTGGGCGTCCGCGGCTGGGTCACCGCGCTCGACGAGAATACCGGCGCCATCAGCTGGCGCGCCTATTCGACCGGCCCCGATCAGGACGTGCTGATCGGCGACGCGTTCAAGCCGTTTTACGAAAACCTCAAGGGCAAGGATCTCGGCGTGAAAACCTGGCCCGCCGACCGCTGGCAGATCGGCGGGGCGACGGTCTGGGGCTGGATCTCCTATGATCCCGATTTGGACCTGATCTACTACGGCACCGCCAATCCGAGCCCCTGGAATGCGAACCAGCGTAGCGGCGATAATCTCTGGAGCACCTCGATCTTTGCCCGCGATCCCGGGACCGGTCACGCCAGATGGGCCTATCAGCTCAATCCGCACGATCTCTTCGATCATGACGAGATCAACGAGAACGTGCTCGTCGATCTCGAGATCAACGGGCAGCCGCGGAAGGTTTTGATTCACCCGGGCCGCAACGGCTACATGTATGTGATGGATCGGGCGACCGGCGAGGTGATCTCGGCGGACGCCTATGACTTCGTGAACACGTACAAGGGCGTCGACCTCAAGACCGGCAAGATCATCCCGAACGAGGAAAAGACGCCGCTGCTCGGCAAGACGGTCGAGAACATCTGCCCGAGCGCGCCCGGCGCCAAGGATTGGCAGCCGACGGCCTGGTCACCCCGCACCAAGCTGCTCTATGTGCCGCATCAACATCTCTGCATGAATTTCAAGGCCTCGCAGGTGGGCTACATCGCCGGCACCCCCTATGTCGGCGCTGATGTCGACATGTATGCCGGTCCCGGCGGCTATCGCGGCGAGTTCATGGCCTGGGATCCCGTCGCGCGGAAGAAAGTCTGGGAGATTCACGAGAAGCTGCCGGTCTGGAGCGGCACGCTGGTCACTGCGGGGGATGTTGCGTTCTACGGGACCATGGATCGTCTGTTCAAGGCGGTGGACGCCAAGGATGGCCATGTGCTGTGGCAGTTCCGCGCCGGCTCCGGCTTCATTGGCCAGCCGATCTCATATCGCGGCTCCGACGGCCAGCAGTACATCGCGATCCTGTCGGGCGTCGGCGGATGGCCCGGCGTGGTCGCCAACGCCGAGATCGATCCCCGCGTGCGCAATGGCGCGCTCGGCTTCACCGGCGCCACTCAAGATCTGCCGTTCTATACGGCCGGCGGCAGCGAACTGCTGGTCTTCAGGCTTGGCGGCGCAAATGGTCAGGACACCAGCCATGCGCCTTCGCACTGACCGCGCCGGAGTTGTTCTTGCTGTCGTCATCGGGCTTGCGACCACTGCGGCCGGCGCAGCCGATGATGAGTTTCGGGTTTGCGCCGATCCGAACAATCTGCCGTTCTCCAACGGTGCCGAGGCGGGTTTCGAGAACAAGCTCGCGGCAATGGTGGCCGACAACCTCGGCAAGCAGATATCCTACACCTGGTGGGCGCAACGCCGCGGCTTCATCCGAAACACGTTGAAAGCCGGCAAGTGTGATGTCGTGATGGGCGTACCTTCCACCTATGACCTCGTGGAGACGACAAACCCGTACTACCGCTCCAGCTATGTCTTTGTAACCCGGAGGGATCAGCACCTCGACCTTGCATCTCTGATCGACCCGCGCCTGCGGCAGCTCACGATCGGCGTGCATCTGATCGGCGATGACGGCAACAATCCGCCGCCGGCGCAGGCGCTCGGCCAACAGGGGATCGTCGACAATGTCCGCGGTTACTCGATCTATGGCGACTATCGCCAGGCCGATCCGCCGGCGCGGCTGATCGAGGCGGTCGCGAACGGCGAAATCGATGTCGCCGCCGCATGGGGACCGCTCGCCGGATACTTCGCCAGCCTCTCGAAGGTGCCGCTGACGGTCACGCGGATCCGCGATGGCGAGCGCTTCCCGCCCCAGCAGTTCCAATTCGCGATTTCGATGGGCGTGCGCAAGGGCGATCACGCTCTGCGCGATCAACTGAATGCGTTCATCGACGCGCATCGATCCGAAATCACATCCCTGCTGCGCAGCTACGGCGTCCCTTTGGTCGAACTGCCGGTGACCGCCTCTGGAGGACATGAGTGATGCCCCCTGCTCCGCTGCGCGCGAGCGCCCTGCCTCTGCTGCTTGCGACCGCCTTCTACAGCCAGGCGCTCGCACAACAAAGCCTGCCGCAATCGCAGGAGGCACAGATGCTGGCGGTGGCGCCGCGGCCGAATTTCGGCGAGAGCGTCGGCAACGGCAGGCCCGGTGTCTTCATGCAAGTCCCGGTCAGCCATCTCTTCCCGGGCGCGCAGCCGACCCCACCGCAAATCAAGAATCCCATGCAAGGCGATCCCAACGCGGAACAGCGGGGGATGACTTACTTCGTAAATTTCAACTGCGTCGGCTGTCATGCGGCAAATGGCGGCGGCGGGATGGGGCCGGCGCTGAGCAACAACACCTTCATCTACGGGTCGCAACCGGAAAACATCTATCTCTCGATCTACCAGGGCCGGCCGAATGGAATGCCGGCCTGGGGAGGGGTATTGCCGGATAGCGTGATCTGGGACCTCGTCACCTATATCGGCAAGATCAGCAACGAGCCGAGCCATCAATGGGGCCGCACCTTCTCGGCAAACCCGCTGTCACCCGACGTTGAGCAGGTCCCGACCGAGCAGGTCTCGACCACCGATCCCTGGTCGGCGACCAAGAATTTCACTTTCGGCCAGAAGCCGTGATCGGAGCGTTTTCGAGCGAAGCGGGTACCGGTTCGCGTGAACAAAACGCGTCAAACCAGGAATCCAGAGCCTCCGTGATTCAATCGGAACGGAAAAGGCTCTGGAGCCAATCGGAGCAGCCGATGGGACGCAAGCTCGCAAGTGCCGCCGCA
>NZ_JAFATE010000673.1 GCF_019244115.1 Bradyrhizobium sp. | reverse complement strand
GCGACCGGCTCTCGATAGCGACAGCGCAATCAATCGGCGCGCAAAACCAGCCAGCAAGATGAGCCCACCCCGTCGACGAGCGATCACATGGACTCTTTCGCCAACCCCGTGTCACGAAAGAGAGTGAACGCATTGCTAAAGCGGGATGGTTAATGGAGACTTACCCCCCATCCCAGAAATTAATGCTTAACATATACCATTGAGTGTGGCGAAAAAGCGCCACTACGCTTTCACGTTGTAGAATGGTTAAAATCAGACGACCTCGCCCAAGCGGCGAGGTCGTTGATTTAATGAGAGAAATCTTCAGGAAGCCGTCACCGCCACTCAACGGGCATAAAATTGCCTTTGTTGTGGCTGCTGCCAGCGCCGGCCGATCGGCGCGGGCGGCTGCAGGGCCGGCGGCCCACCGAACAGCCGTTCGAAGAACGACGGGCCGGACGGTCCGGGAGGATAATAGCCGCTGTTGCTGGCGAAGTTGACGTTGGAGGGCAGGTTGCCGGCCGGGCGCACATAGTTCGGCTGCGCATGGGCGATCACCTGCTCGAGGTCCTTGCCCCTGGCGTTCTTCAAAAGGGCGATCATGGTGGCGTCGCGGCCGTAGACGTCCTTGCGGATCTGAAGCTTGCCTGCATCATCAACGAATGCGGTCTGATAGGTGATGTTGACCGGGATCGGGGTCGGGAATTTCAGGTCGATCTCGCTCGAGCCGTACATGCCGCGCACCCGCTCCGGCGTCCAACGCTCGTTCGGTTCGGTGATGTTGAGCAGCACCGAGGCGTACTGATCCGGATTCTGCACCCGCATGCAGCCATGGCTGAAGGCGCGCTCCTCCTTGGCAAACAGGTACTTGTCCGGCGTGTCGTGCTGGTAGACCAGGAATTTGTTGGGGAAGTTGAAGCGGATGCGGCCGAGCGCGTTGGCTTCGCCCGGCGGCTGCGAAATGTGAATCTGGCCGTCCGAGCCGCGTTCCAGGCGGAGCCCCATGCGCTCGAGCACCGTCGGGTCCTGCTGCAGCGCCGGCAAATATTCGTTGTAGATGATCGACGGCGGCACGTTCCAGGTCGGGTTGACCGTGATGAACTTCATGGTCTCGCTGAGCAGCGGGGTCGCGTGGATGCCCGGCTTGCCGGTGACGACGCGGGTGGTCCAGACCTGCTGGCCGCGCTGCATCACCTTCAGCGTGTAGTCGGGGATGTTGAGGATGACATAGGCATCGCCGATCGCGGGCGCGCCGAGGTCGCGCGGCAGCCAGCGCCAGCGCTCCATGTTGACGATGACGGTGTCGATCTGCCGGTCGTGCTTCGGGCTGTTCAGCGCGCGCACGGTGCGTTCATCGAGCACGCCGGTCGGCTTCAGGTCGACGCTGTCCTGGAATCTGCGCACCGCCTCGGCGACCCTGGCGTCGTACCGGGTGTCGTCGGCGTTTTCGCTGATGCCGAGTTTGGCGCGCAGCTGCGGCACGCGCGGATCGTCCATCACCTCTTCGGCCGGCTTCTTGCCGCGCGCGGGTACATATTTCAGCACCTGGCCGTCGGGAATCGGCGATGCGGCCGGGCCGTCGCCCTGGCCGCACAGCTCGGCGAGCTTCTTTCTCAGCTCCTTGTAAAGTTTTTGTGGCGGGTTGTAGCTGTCGAGGGTGGCCGAGGCATCCTTCGCGGTCGTCACGTTGGCCAGCACCTCGGCCGGATCGGTCGGGTGCTCCGGATACTGAATGTCACCCGACACCTGCGAAAAATGCATCCGGCCGCTCTGCGCCTGCCGCGCATAGTCCAGCATGCTGGCGGTCAGTTTCAGTTCGGCATCGGCAAGCGCGTCCGGCGTCGTCGCCGCCGCGAAATCCGGCACCGGATAGTCGGCCGGATTGAGGCCATCGGAGGCCGCATCATTGAGGCGCGCGATGACGCCCTTCGCGGTCGCGGTCAGCCCGCCGGCCTGGGTCCACACCGGCGCATAGTCGCGTGCGGCATAGAATTTCTCCGCCGCCGCGCGGTCCGCCTTGCGGTCGAAGGTGCGCAGCGTCTTGCCGGAGAACAGCTCGCGCAGCTTGTCGGCGACCGGCTGGTCGGCCGGCGGCACGTTGCTCGCGGCCTTCACGGGCTCCTTGGCGGGCTCGGCGGCGGGCGCAGCAGCCGCGGCCGGCGGTGCGGCGGCCGGTATGGCTGCGTCCGGCTTGACCGGCGCGGTGGCCATGTCGGACGGCTTGCTGTCTTGCGTCTTGATGTCGGCGGGTTTGGTGTCGGCCGCCTTGGTCTCGGGCGCCTTGATGTCAGTGGCCCTGTCGTCGCCGGGCTTGATATCGGCTTTGATGTCGCTCTTGGCAGCGTCGGAGATCGAGGCCGTGGTGCCCGCGTTGTCTAGTTTGAAGTCGCCGGCGGTCGGGGGTGGAACATTGGCCGGCTCGGGCATCGGCACGGCTGCCTCGATCGCGAGCTCGGCGGCACTCTTGTGCGCGCCGTCGCTCTGCGCGAGCGCCTGACTTGCCGAAATCGTGAGGAAGGCCGCCACGGCCATCAGCACGCGATCGTATCCACCACGGCCATTCACACAATTTCGCATTTGTCACACCCCTCGGGTGAAGCTGCCCCCGCGCAGGTCGGCAGCTCCGGTCATGTTTTTTCAATTTCCGCTAAAATACCGGCCACGCGTTCTGGTACGCCTGTACGCAAATGAATCGTCTGAATCATCAGCATTGACCAACGCGTAACACGCGCCCCAGTTCTGCAGCCAGCACCGCACGGGGCAACTCACGACAAACTGACTTCAGGCAAAATCCATCGCAGCGGATTGTGCTTCTTGCCACGTGCTGTTGCCTTTGTCTGTCACCATCAAGACACGGTTCGAATCTTCTCAAAATTTCCGACGCTTATATGGTCTGCTGCGACGTCGAAACGCCGCAATTGAATGCATCACGGCGATCCGGCATGCTCTTCGCCGCCTTTAGCGGCCGCGGTCCCTGAGGCCTCGTCGAGTTTGCGGTAGAGCGTGGAACGGCCAATTTTGAGGCGGCGCGCCACCTCGGACATTTGGCCGCGGTAATGCGAGATCGCAAACCGGATGATCTCGTTCTCCATCTCTTCCAGCGGCCGGATTTCGCCCGAGGCGGTGAGCATGGACAATGTGCCCTGGCTCGGCAGCGGGGCGATGGGTATATCGCTACCCGAGACCAGAGCCGGCGCGCTCTGGTGCAGGACCGGCGCGACCGTGACCGGCTCATAGGCGATCTCCGCCGCAACCTTCGTTTGCGGCGCGGCCAGCATCAGCGGAAAATCGCCAAGCTCGAGCTGGTCGCCCTCGCTCATGACGACAGCGCGATAGACCGCATTCTCCAGCTGGCGGATATTGCCCGGCCAGTCGAACTGGGCGAGGTGCGCGACCGCTTCGGCGCTGATGCCGGAGACCGCGCGATTCTCTTCCGCGGCAAAGCGGACCAGGAAATGGCGGAGCAGAATCGGGATGTCCTCTCGCCGCGCGCGCAGCGGCGGCACGGTCAGCGGCAGGACGTGCAGGCGGTAGAACAGGTCTTCGCGGAAATGGCCGCTCTTGACGTGGTCCAGCAGCTTGCGGTTGGTCGCGGAGATGATGCGGACGTCGACCTTGACGGGTTTGCGGCCGCCGACCGCCTCGACCGCGCCTTCCTGCAGCGCGCGGAGCAGCTTGACCTGCGCGGCGAGCGGCAGCTCGGAGACTTCGTCGAGAAACAGCGTGCCGCCGCTCGCCTCGACGAATTTGCCGAGATGGCGTTCGGTGGCGCCGGTGAAGGCGCCTTTTTCATGGCCGAACAGGATCGATTCCACGAGGTTGTCCGGGATCGCGCCGCAATTCACTGCGACGAACGGTTTTGATCGCCGCTCGC
>NZ_JAFATE010000483.1 GCF_019244115.1 Bradyrhizobium sp. | reverse complement strand
AACGAACTGCTCGGGCTTGGTCAGCGAGCCCGCACTCATCTGGAAGGTCGGAAAGCCGCCGACGGAAACCGCGCGGTCGAGCGACCACTTCACGTCCTTCGCGGTCACGGGCGTGCCGTCGTGGAATTTCGCGTTCTTCTTCAGCTTGAAGGTCACGGACATGTCGCCGACGTTCATGTCTTCGGCGAGCTCGCCCTTGAACTTGTCGCGGTCATAATAGGGCACGCCGCCAGGTCCGCTCTTCATCTCGTGGCTGATCAGCCGGTCGTAGCAATTCCACGACACCTCGTAGCCCGGCACGTTGGTGCCGATGCCGTGAATGTCGAGATTGTTGGGACCGCCTTCCGAGACGATCAGCAGCGTCTCCGAGCGGGCATCGGCCTTGGCCGGAGAGATGATCGCGGGCGCAGGCAGCAGGGTGCCTGCCGCCACACTGGAGACGGATTTCAGAAAATCGCGACGCTTCATAAGCGGGCTCCAACGCGGCCGGAATGCGGTCTTGGAGCTGGCTTCGCAAGGTTCATGCCAAGCGTTAACGAAACCTAATTGATAACGTAAGTCGATGATCAGGCTCACGAAATTCGTTTACGCCGCGCCCCTCGGCGCCAGGACGATTGCATACAAGGGGGCGCGTTTGCCTACTCGTAATGCATATTGGTCAAGCGCCCGCTTCTTGCGCACCGCTGCCCGCGGTGCTCAGATCGGCCATATCAACTCCTGCAACTGAAAGAGATCGTCTGCCTTCTGCTGCCATCCCTCGATGCAGACATGCGCCTTGAGGTCGCTCGCCCGGTGCAGAAGCATCAGGGCCATCAGCCGCCGCCTCACCACGAAATTGACCTGCCCGGGCGCATAGCCAAATCCTTCGAACAGGCTCTTCACGCGGCCGGGCCGTCCGGCCGACATGAAGGCACTTGGGCCGAGCAGGTCATATTCACCCCACCCGGTCAGCACGTCGCCGAAATCGATCAGGCCAGCCAACTGCCATTCGCCATCCCGGCAGCTCAGGAGAAAATTCTCCGGGATCCATTCGCCAGTCAGTATCACCGGCGGGCCGTCGAGCGGAATGAGTTCG
The DNA here is from genome assembly GCF_019244115.1 of Bradyrhizobium sp. Lineage (GTDB taxonomy): Bacteria > Pseudomonadota > Alphaproteobacteria > Rhizobiales > Xanthobacteraceae > Bradyrhizobium. Next base: position 2,966 of record NZ_JAFATE010000483.1, on the reverse strand, counting down.
GCGGCGTCGTGCAACAGCGCGTCCAGCCCGTCCAGAAATTTTTGCGGCAAGCCGAGCCGCTCATGTCGCGCGCGACAACCTTCGATCTGCCGTCGCACGAACGCATCCCAACGCGGCTCGATCTGCAGCAATTCACCGGGCGGTACACGCTGGACCGCGGCGATGGTCGCGCCGATCTGCCTGAGCACGCGTTCCTTCTGCGCTTCCGGCAGCGCAGGCCACGCCTCGGCGCCCAGAATGCCGGGCACACGCGTGATCACGAGATAAGGCCACGCATCGCGCTCGCCTTCGCATACAATCTCGGGAATCGGGACACTCAGCCGACCGGCGAGTCGTGCCAATGTACCGCGCTCGGATACGAACTGACTGCGCAGCATCGGCGGGAATATTTTCAGGATCAGCCGGTCGTCCAGCGCAACGACGAGGTTGGTGCCGGTCGCGAAGACCCGCGGCGCGCTGACGGCGAGGCCGTGGCGATCGGCGATGTCAATGGCAACCGGGAGCCATTGCCCAGCATCGGCCCGCCAGGCGCGAAACGTCTCGAAATCGGTGAGGCTGGGCAACGAGAGCATGGACTTCGGACAACCACCTTCCCGGATCATGCTCTACCGGTCGGGACTCGCGCGCTCGAACTGGCGCAGCAGGCGGTTGCCGCGTTCCACCGCGGAATCCAGCGCGGCCTGCGCCGGCTTCTTAGCCCCAAAAGCCTGTTCCAGTTCGTCCTCGATCGCGTCACGGATCAGCACCATCGATCCGAGCCGGATGCCCTTCGAATTCTCCGTCGGCGGATGCAGCGTGATCTGTTCGATCGAGATCGCGGCGCCCGGATTGGCGTCGTAAAAGCCCTGCGAACGGGTCAGTTCATAGGCGGCGCGTGTGATCGGCAGATAGCCGGTGTTCTGGTGCCAGGCCGCCTGGACCTCCGGTTTCGACAGGAAGGCGAAGAATTTGGCGACCCCACGATATTCCTCGCTCGGTCGGTCCCGCAGCACCCACAGCGTCGCCCCGCCGATGATGCTGTTCTGCGGCGCGCCCGGCACATCGTCCCAATAGGGCATCATGCCGTAGCCGACCTCGAATTTCGAATAGGCCTTGATGTCGGCGCGCGTCGCCGACGAGCCGACGAAGATGCCGCACTCGCCGTTCTCGAACCGCGGCTCGGCCGACTGCGCCCGGCCGCTATAATCGAAAATTTTCTTGGCCTGCCATTCCGCGAGCTGCGCGATGTGGCGGACCACTACCGGATTATTGAAGGTGAGCACCGCGTCGATGCCGCCAAACCCGTTGGCGCGTGTCGAGATCGGCAGGTTATGAAAAGCCGAAAAGTTCTCGACGTTGATCCAGGAGGGCCAGGACGTCGTGAAGCCGCACGCAGCTCCGGCGGCGCGCAGCCGCGCTCCGTCCGCACCGACCTCGGCCCAGGTCTTCGGCGGCTTTTCAGGATCAAGCCCCGCGCCGCGAAACAGCGTCTTGTTGTAGTACAGGATCGGCGTCGACACGTTGAACGGAAACGACAGCATGTTGCCGCTCGCGTCCAGGTAATAGCCGGCCACGGCTGGCAGATAGGCTTCCGGCGTGAACGGTTCGCCCTGGTCGCGCATCAATTCGAACACCGGATAGATCGCCCCCTTCGCCGCGGTCATGGTCGCGGTGGCGATCTCGTTGACCTGCACGATGGCCGGCTGGCTGCGCGAGCGGAACGCGAAGATCGCGGCCGTCACAGTCTCGGTGTAGTTGCCCTTGTAGGACGGCACGATGCGGTATTCGGACTGCGAGGCGTTGAAATCGGTCGCCAGCTTCTCGACCTGTTTGCCGAGTTCGCCCGACATGGCGTGCCACCACATGATGTCGGTTGCCGCCCACGACGCCGACGTCATGCCGAGCAGGCTCGCAACAATCGCAAGTTGCAGGAAACGGCGTGCTGCTTTCACGGTGAACCTGCTTTGAGCTCTGGCGATGGCGCCTGATGTCACGCTTCTGAAGCGAGTGTCAGACACGCCACATGAGTTGAATCCGATAATCTTCCAGGCCCTCTTAAGACCGCGGACGGCAAGTTTCAATCCGCAAGGCGATCTTCTGCATCGCACCATTGACGACCATTGCCGTCTTTGCAGAATAGCCTCGGCTGCCCCAGGGCCAAAAAAATTTGAACCTTTTCGTCCCACCGCCGACATCATCCCAAGGGGATCAGGTTTTGTCTGTGTACCGCGCCAGCAATTCGCGGACCGTCGGTCTTGTCGTCGCGCCGTATGACGCGGCGAGCGCAAGAGGTCAGGACGCGCCGCGATTCCGTGTCGGCAAGCCGCGGAACGACGCCAAGCCGTCTGCCCTTTATTCGCGTTCCATGATCCCCAGGATCGAACGACGCGGCGGGCTGTCCCCGATGCGACCAGTTGCTTCGCGCGCGATCGGCGAGCTGGCGCGCGCGGTTCCACGAACTCACGCGATCGCAATCGTGGACGCCTGGGCGACGTCGGTCGAACGCAATCGCAAGGTGGAGTGAGCGGATCTTGGCGACGCCGCAACAGCTCGAAACAGCGGAACGGCCGGTCAATCTGGCCGCTCCCGTTCGCGCCCGCGTGGTCGGTCTGCTGCGCGCGGTGCCGATTCGCTGGCGCATCCTGTCGATCGCCGCGCTCAACTCCGCCGTCGTGATCGTGCTCGCCGCCTTGATCTGGAACGGCGCGCAGGTGCTCGGCTCGGCCTGGGAAGACGTGCGGCAAGTGCGCGAGTCCGACAAGATCCTGGCGCGGCTGGAAAGTGAGACCAGCCGGCTGCAGAACCTGATCCACCGCTACATCAACCAGCCGAGCTCCGAACTGTTTGCCGAGATCCTGCTGCTGCGCGAGGCGGTATTGGGCACGCTGACCCGGCGCGCGTCGACCGATCCGATGCTGGCGGGATCGGTCGCGCAACTCGAGCACTCCACTGAGCGCTTCCTGAACGGTTTCGGCGAACTGCGCGGC
>NZ_JAFATE010000476.1 GCF_019244115.1 Bradyrhizobium sp. | reverse complement strand
GGCGGCGGCATCATGCCGGTGGTGCAGACCGTGATTTCCGACGTGATCTCGCCGCGCGAGCGCGGCCAGTACCAGGCCTATTTCTCCGGCGTCTGGATGCTCGCCGGCATCGGCGGCCCGGTGCTGGGCGGCGTGTTTGCCGAACATCTGCACTGGTCGATGATCTTCTGGATCAACGTGCCGCTGGCAACAGCAGCGCTCGCGCTGCTGCTGCCGAAAATGGCCCGCATTCCGGTCTTTCACATGAGGCGCGAGGTCGACTGGCTCGGCGGCCTGCTGTTGATGGCGTCCGCCGTGGTCTTCATGCTGGTGTTGACCTGGGGCGGCCACCGCTTCGCCTGGCTGTCGCCGACCATCGTCGCGATGCTCGGGGCCTCGGTCGCGCTGGCGCTCTCGTTCGTCTGGCACGCGCACCGCGCCGACGAGCCGTTCTTGCCGCTGTCGCTGATCGGCGGCCGCGTCGTGCCCTACAGCATGCTGGCCGGTGGCTGCGCACTCGGCGCCATGATCGGGCTCACCGTGCACCTGCCGCTGTATTACGAGGTGGTTTATCACCTGACCGCCAGCGAGGCGGGCCTGGCGCTGATTCCGCTGGCGGCAATCTCGACCTTCGGCGCAGCGTTTGCCGGCCGCACCATGGCGCGGGTCAAGCACTACAAGCGCGTCGCGATCGCCGGCACGTCAGTCGCCACTCTGGTCGGCGTCGTGCTGACGCTGACCACGCCGCCGCTCTGGCTGCTGCTGGTGTGGCTCGCCGCATTCGGCATCGGGCTCGGCACCCCGTTTCCGATCTGCGTGGTGTCGTTGCAGAACGCGGTGCACCGTTCGCAGGTCGGCACCATCACCGGGGCGATGAACTTCTTCCGCTCCATGATGTCGTCGTTCACGGTCGCGATGTTCAGCGCGATCCTCTTGACGGCGCTCGGCTCCGACATCTCGCTCGGCGGCGAGGGTCACGGTCCGGTCGGCGGCATTCCGGTCGCCGACATGATCGCGGCCTTCCGTTACGTCTTCGGCGCTGCGACGGTGATGCTCGCCACGACCGCGCTCTGCATGATGGCAATGGAAGAACGGCCGCTCGCCGGTCCCGTCAAGCAGCAGCCGGTGGACATGGCGGAGTAGGCGGCAGTCCGGCCTCAGCGTTTCGAGGCGCGCAACGTCAGGCTGCCGACAGCCTGACCCGAAATCTGCTGCCCGTCGCCTCCGCATAGCGTAGCAGCGTCTTGGTGCTGGGCAGCGTTTGACCGCTTTCGAGGCGAGCGATCGTGGACTGGCTCGTGCGCATCCGCGTGGCCAGTTCCGCCTGGGACAGGCCGGCCCGCAAACGGGCCTTGAGCAGTTCGGCGGCGATCTCGAATTCCGGTGCGAGCGCGTCGTACTCGGCCTTGACCCTGGGATTGGCCAGCAAGCGTGCCTTGAGCTTCTCGAACGGGATTGTCATGTGATCTCCTTTGCGCGTCGCAAGGCGAGTTCGATTTCGGCACGTGGCGTCTTCTGCGTCTTCTTAACAAAGGCGCGGACCACGACGACCCTGCGACCGATCGCCGTGACATAGAGCGCCCGAGCAATTCCATCACGGCCCGTGAGCCTTAGCTCCCAAAGCTTTCCCTCCAAGTGTTTGACATGGGGCTCGCCCAGGCTTTCGAGGCCAACTGTCGCGATGCGATCGGCCAGCCGCAGAAATCGAGCCTGCATATCCGTCGGAAGGGCGGCGATCTCCGCCGCAACGGTCTCGTTGAGGATATCGACCCGCCAGGCCATGCACCTTTTTAATATCTCATTTTTAAGATACCAGCAAGGCAGGATCCTCATGGGGCGGCCGGTCGCCGGTCCCGCCGAGCAGCAGCCGGTGGACATGGCGGAGTAGGCGGTTTCGCGGTGCGCACTCACAAAACCCGCCGAGCCAAGCGTCACGTCGGCAGCGTGATCTCGCAAACCAGACCCTCCGGGCGCCAGTCGAAGCGGGCGGTGCCGTTCAGCTGGCCGATGGTCCGTTCGATGAGGCGGCTGCCAAAGCCCTGGCGTTCGGGCTTTTGCACGGGCGGGCCGCCCGTTTCGGTCCAGCGCAGCAGCAGTTTTCCGTCCGCGTCGCGCGACCACGTCAGCGCGATGGCGCCGGTCGCGTCGGACAATGCGCCGTATTTGGTGGCGTTGGTGGCCAGCTCATGCAGCACCACCGCGAGGGCTTGTGCGGCAGGCGGCTCCAGCAGCGCCTCGCGCCCCTCGATGCGGACGCGGCCGCCCTCCTCGCCGAGATAGGGCGCAAGCTCCTGCCGCGCGATGGCCAAGAGTTCGGCGCCGCTCCAGCGCGATTCGACGAACAGCGAGTGTACATTCGACAGCGCACGGATGCGCCCGGTGATCGCATCCTTCAGGCCCTCGGGGGTGTCCGACCGGGACAGGTTCACGATCGCCGCAACATTCGCCAGCAGGTTCTTGCTGCGGTGTTCCGCTTCCCGGGCGAGGACGCGGATGTGCTCCTGGTTGCGCTTCTGCTCGCTGATGTCGCGCGCGATCTTCGAGGCGCCGACGATTCGGCCTTCCGCATCCTTGACCGGAGACACGGTCAAGGCGACGTTGATGAGACCGCCATGCTTGCGCCGGCGGGCCGTCTCGAGATGATCGATTCGCTCGCCGCGCCTGATGCGGGCGAGGATCTCGCGCTCTTCGTCGAGGCGGTCCTGCGGAATGATGAGCGTGATCGGCTGGCCGATCGCCTCGTCCGCCTTGTATTCGAACAGGCGCTCGGCGCCCGCGTTCCAGCTGGAAATGATGCCGTTCAGGTCCTTGCTGACGATCGCATCCTCATTGGAGTCCACGATCGAAGCAATCCAGCGCCAGCGCTGTTCGGTGTCGCGGAGCGCCGCTTCGGCCTGTTTGCGCTCGGTGATGTCGAGCCCGGTGGGATGCAGGAACATGACCGTGCCGGTGGCGTCGCGAATCGGATGCATCGCAAAGTCCACGATGCGCTCGCGCCCGTCGGCCAGCCAGTAGCGCAGCTCCTCGCGAAACGCCGATCCCGCAGCCGCCTGTGCAGTGGCAAAGCGTATTCTTGCCCTGATCTCCGCGGAGCCCCGCCACCACGGTGTCTCCCAGAACGGCCGGCCCAGAACCTGCTCGCGCGTATAGCCGCACCAGTCGAGCGACAGGTTGTTGGCTTCCCGCAGATAACCGTGCAGGTCCAAAATCCCTGCGAAAATGGCGGACTGGTTGAACAGCGCCTCGAACTTGGCAGCCGTGGTCGAAAGCTCGCGCATCAGGGCCGCCTGCGCCGCCGCATAGGCCCGCACCTCGGTGACGTCGCGGTTGACCTCCAGCACGGTGCCGTCACTTAAGAGCTGCATCCGGCTGTCGACGACGACCTCGCGTCCATCCTTGCAGGTGTGGCGTAGTTCGCCGGACCAGACATGGCCATTCAAAAGCTCGGACGTCAGCTCCGCGAGTTCGACCGGAAACCTGGTTTTCAGGAGCGTGTGGCTGATGCGGCCAATCGCCTCGTCCGGCGAAAACCCGTAGAGTCGTTCGGCCCCGGCGTTCCAGCTATCGATGGCCCCACCGAGCCGCCACACGAACATCGGCTCATGCGAGAGGGAGAGCAGATCGGCCGCGCGGGCGGCCCCTGCCGATGGCGCGTTCG
>NZ_JAFATE010000046.1 GCF_019244115.1 Bradyrhizobium sp. | reverse complement strand
GCTGCCGGAGGCCTACTACGAGCCGCAGTTCTCCGAGCACTCGCATGGTTACCGCCCCAGCCGCGGCTGTCACACCGCACTGCGCGACGTGGCGGTCGGGTGGACGGGGACAACCTGGTTTATCGAAGGGGATATCTCCCGCTGCTTCGACGAGCTTGACCACCAGGTCATGCTCCAGACGCTCGGCGAGAAGATCCACGATAACCGGTTTCTGTGGCTGATTGGCCAGATGCTGCGAGCCGGGTACTTGGAGGACTGGGTGTGGAACGCCACGCTCAGCGGCGCGCCGCAGGGCGGGGTCCTCTCCCCGTGCCTGTCCAACATCTACCTGGACCGACTGGACAAGTTCGTCGAAGCAGTTCTGTTGCCGGAATACACCCGAGGTGTGCACAGGAGTTCCAATCCTGAGTACAAGAGGATCTCAAGCGCCATCCGACGTGCTCGCAAACGCGGCGACCATGCCGCCGCGCGGGCGCTGCAAAAGCAGCAACGGAGCATCCCTACCGCGGATCTTCACGATCCCGCGTATCGGCGGCTGCGTTACGTCAGGTATGCCGATGACATCCTGCTCGGGTTCACCGGACCAAAGGCCGAAGCCGAGGAGATCAAACGTCGCCTCGCTCAGTTCCTGCAAGAGGACCTCAAGCTGGAGCTGTCCGAGACCAAGACGCTGATCACCCACGCCCGCACCAGCGCGGCACGGTTCCTCGGCTACGAGATCACCGTCGGGCACGACGACAGGAAGCTCACCGCGGGCCGCAGATCGGTCAACGGTCGCATCCGGCTGCACGTGCCCGCCGATGTGATCAAGGCGAAATGCGCCCGGCACATGCGAGCGGGAAAACCCGAGCGACGGCCCGGGCTGATGAACGAGCAGGACGACGCGATCATCAGCCGCTACGGTGTCGAGTACCGGGGCATCGTCCAGTACTACCTGCTGGCCGGCGACGTCTGGCGACTGGACCGGCTGCACTGGGTGATGCTGACCGCGCTGCTCAAGACGCTGGCCGGCAAGCACGGCTCGTCGGTCTCGAAGATGGCCCGCAAACACGCGGCCACGATCGAAACACCACACGGGCCGCGCAAGTGCATGCAGGTCCGCGTCGAGCGCACCGAGGGTCGCAAACCGCTGGTCGCAACGTTCGGTGGTATCCCGCTCAGGCGGCAGAAGAACGCGGTCCTCACCGACCGCCAACCAGTCCGGGACCCCGCCCGCGGCAGCGAGCTGATCCGTCGGCTCCAGACGGGGCGGTGCGAGCTCTGCGAACACACGGCGAAGGTGCAAGTGCACCAGATCCGCAACCTCGCGGCGCTCAATAGACCCGGCCAGCCGCAGCTCGAATGGATGCAGACGATGGCAAAGCGGCGGCGCAAGACCCTTGTGGTCTGCGCCACCTGCCACGCGAAGATCCACCACGAGCAGCTAACCACGATCACGACATAGTCACTGGAGAGCCCGGTGATCGGAAACGGTCACGCCGGGTTTGGGAGGGCGGCGTCGGAGCAGGACCCGCAAGGGCACCTCGCCGGCGTCGTACCTCGGCGCGCTGCCGTCCCGGGGCGATCGCGCGGCAATGGACCCGCGAGCGGGTCCGTGAGGCGATGCGCGCCTGGCGGGCGCGCTACGGAGCGGCGCCGTCCTCGTATGACTGGTCGCGCACCCATGCACGCCGGCGCGGCGGCGAAGCGCTCACACGCCTACAGACCGGAGAATGGCCCGCGCCGTCCACGGTGACCGATCTGTACGGGAGCTGGGCGGCGGGCGTCGCCGACACCTTCGGCGGCGCCTGAACGTTGGGCATGAATCGCCGTTGACATACGGAGGCGCGCTTGCGTTAGCTGTCCGTGAAAAGGACCACTCAGGTCGCGGGGAACGCTCCTGCGCAATCCACAGGACCGGCGACGTCCAGCCGATCGCCGGCCAGCGTGGTTGCGCCGACTTCGACGAACGTGAGTGTCGATCCGATCGCCGACGCCGGTCGCCGCGCCGGCGCGTGGCTATCCGCGCGGCGGTGAAGCAGCCACGCGAGACAGCGAGCACGCACGGCCCCGTTACGCCTCACGCAGAAGTGTGGGCTTCGTGGCCCCTTCGGCGATGAAGCAGTCACGCGAGGCCACGGCCCGGCTCGTTGGCGTGCCGCGCCTTCTGTGCGGGACAACCTTCACATCGCCGACGACCGCTTTGCTGAGATCTTGCTAATTCCGTGCGGCGTTTTGTGCGCGCTTCCCGCGCTAAGGAGGGAGACTGGTAGGACGGCGGGTTGCTCGTGGTGGCAAAAGAGCAGGGCTCGTGCCGGCGCTACTCGATCGCCTGTCGGGACCGCATGGGTCCTCGTGGCTCCTTCGGACGACAGGCGAATCCGGACCGAGATTGCTCTGTGAAGCTAGAAGTCCTGCG
>NZ_JAFATE010000467.1 GCF_019244115.1 Bradyrhizobium sp. | reverse complement strand
GCCATGACGGTTCCCTTTTGCAGGCTTTACGTATTCAGACAGGGTTCAGTGTCGAAGGCCGATCAGGGAGCGGTGGAAATTGACGGTTTGGGCCGCCATCGACAGGATCCGCCCCTTTGGCAATCGAGCCTTCGGAGTGCTAATCTGTGTGCTGGGAATATGGCCTGCCGCCGATCCTGTCAAGCAAAGGGGTTAAGCCCGTCTTGAGATCGATGTAAGATGCTGCCCAGGAAATCAACGAAGAAACCAAATCGGCGCGCTGGCGTAATTCATTCGACGTCATTGCTCCGCAAGCGGTTTTGCGCTTGGCTGCGTGACGCGTAGCGGCCAGGATCTTGCTCGGGGGATGACTATGCTGAGTTCTCGTTCTGCGCGAACGGTCGCCAATCTTACGATCGCCTCGGCGCTGACGCTCTGTCTCGGAGCCTGCGGTGGCGGCGGCTTCAGCCTGCCGTCGCTGTCGTCCAACGCGACCGCTCCGTCCGAGCCCGGCATGGCGCCGGAAATTCCAGCGACGATTCGTTCCGACGAGCTCGTCGGCAAATGGGGACTTGCATCCTACCAGAATCCGGCCGATCGCGCGCGCACCGAGAAGATGGCCGTGGCGCAATGCAAGCAGCCTTACACGATCGGCGCCGGCCAGTCCGGCGGCGTGGTCATGCATCTCGCAGATCAGGCGACCCCGGAGGAATTGCGGCTCAAGGGCAGCCAGGGCGGCAAGAACTTCATCGGGCCGGCGGGACCGGCCGGCGGCGAGCAGGATCGCGAGGTGATCTCCTTCGACGGGCGGGTGCTGATCACGCGCTTCGTCGACAAGGACGCCGCCACGCGCTACGGCAACATGGTCTATGTGCGCTGCGGCGCGCGGGCGTAAGCAGGGATCGTCATTCCGGGGCGCTCGCAAAGCGAGCGAACCCGCGATCCCAAAGTTCGGCGCGAGAGTCTCAGGTGCGCAATTGCGCACCATAGTTTGCACTTCGCGCGCCCCGGAATGACAGAAGGAAGAAAACGCCGGCTTTCGGCCGGCGTTTCCTTGATTCTGTCGGATCGCAAATTCGCTTAATCGAACAGCGCGTCGATGTCGTCCTGCGAGGCATGGCCGACATCGCCGTCCATCTTCGGGCCGTTCAGCAGCTTGGCATCGCCCTCGCGGGTGTCGACGATCGGCGGCGCATGCGCCTTGATCGCGTCGACGCCGCCCCAGATGTCCATCATCACGTTGATGTGGTGCTCGATGAATTTCATCGTGGTCATGACCTTGCTGATGCGCTGCCCGGTCAGGTCCTGGAAGTTGCAGGCCTCGAAGATCGAGATCACGCGCTCCTGGATTTCCTCGCTCAAAATCTTTTGCTGATCGAGTGAGTTGACCTTGGCGAGCGCGCTGGCGGCCTGGTCGATCGATTCGGCGGCTTCCAGGATCTGCTGCGTCGCCTGTTCGGTGCCGCCGACGACGGCGCCGAGCTCGCCATTGACCTTGGCCATCTCCTGGCCATCAAAGCTCTTGGCGTGGAGGACGGCGATCTCGCCTTTGGTGCGGGCGATCGCCTCGTGGATCAAGTCGAGTTCGACCTTGAGCTTTTCACATTGTTCGATCTGGGCCCGATAGGTCTCGAGCAAGGCGCGCGCTTCGGCGACCTCGCGCGCCGCCTGGTCCTCGATCGCCGCCGTCGCCGCACTGCCGATGCTGTGACGTCCATGCGCCATCTGGGCGCGGATGGCGCGCAGCTCATCCATGATCTCGCGATGCATGGGACCTGCGTCCACGCTGTCGATGGCTTCGAACATCGGCATTTCTCCGGAAATGGCTTCTTCGATACGAAAACGCTTGCGACGAACAGACATGAGAGTGTCCCTGACCCCTTGACGCCTCCAGTTCTAAACAGATGGCGTTTAACACAGGGTTCACGCGGGAACTGGCCGCGGGGTGCTGCTGCTGCGGCTGGCCTTGCTGCAGCAGCCGAACTCCGTGAAATACACGTTGGCGAGATGTCTCGGGACAGGCAGAACGCGCATTTGATGTGGTTTCAAAACCGGGGATTAACCATGGCGGCACGCCGTCAATCGAAAATAAACGCTGTCCGGCAAATCCACCCCGCCGGCGCGACATGGTGAATCGAAACGCCTGATCCGTTTACCAAACCGATGCGGTTTTACCGTCTATTGACCTAAGCGGGAGTGCTTATCACGGCGCTCTCCACGAACAGCTCGAAGACGAAACAGTACAGAGTACGTCGATGTTCAAAACCTCTCTCGCGCTCCTTGGCGGCGCCACGCTTGTTTGTGTCATGTCGGATCAGGCTGTTGCGATCGACGCGGCATCGCCGCGCGAGCCCGCGGTGATCTATGCAGCTCAGCCGGTGCGGACGGCCTCGGCCGAACGCGCCAACATGGGCGGCGGCTTCATCGAGTTCCTGTTCGGCGACGGCCAGGGCCCGCGATATCAGCAGCCGCCTGTCTACCAGCAGCAGCCGTCCTACGAACCGCGCGGTCCCTACTTGCCACAGCAACAGGCCCTGCCGCCGGAGGCCAGCAATCCGACGCAGCGGCCGCTCGATCCGATGTACGAAAAACAGGTCGTGGACTATCACGGCAAGGAAGGTCCCGGCACGATCGTGATCGATACGCCGAACAAGTTCCTCTATCTCGTGGAGGGCGACGGCAAGGCGCTACGCTATGGCATCGGTGTCGGACGTCCCGGCTTCACCTGGTCCGGCGTCAAGACGATTTCGGCCAAGCGCGAATGGCCCGATTGGACTCCGCCGGCAGAGATGCTGGCGCGCCGCCCGGACCTGCCGCGTCACATGGAAGGCGGTCCTGAAAATCCGCTCGGCGCGCGCGCGATGTATCTGGGATCATCGCTCTACCGCATCCACGGCTCGAACGAGCCCTGGACCATCGGCACCAACGTGTCGTCGGGTTGCATCCGCATGCGCAACCAGGACGTGATTGACCTCTACGGCCGCGTCAATGTCGGCACGCGCGTGATCGTGCTGTGATCGGTGCTGTTCGAGTTTGATGGGACCAGTTGCCGCATCGGCAGTCGGCTCCTCTCCCCGCTTGCGGGGAGAGGGTTGGGGTGAGGGGGAGTCTCCAAGAGCAGAGTTCTCGGAGAGTCCCCCTCACCCGGATCGCATCAAACGATGCGATCCGACCTCTCCCCGCAAGCGGCTGTCATGTGCACACATCTGCATTGCAGGCGATGAACATGGCTGATTCCTTGAGGCGGATTGATTCGGGAGAGGCCAGTGACGATTACTTGCGAGGTGGTGGGACTGGGGCGGTTTGGCGACCGCCGCCTGCAAAAAGGGGGGCCT
>NZ_JAFATE010000273.1 GCF_019244115.1 Bradyrhizobium sp. | reverse complement strand
CAATCAACTAGATCGGAAGAGAAAGACAATCATGCGTAGCTCGAAATTATTCGCGACAATTGTTGCCGTTCTCGTGTGCACGCCGGCGCTCGCCGACGACGTCAAGGTCGGCATCGGGATTTCCGGATGGACCGGCTTTGCGCCGCTGACGCTCGCAAAGGAGGCCGGCATCTTCAAGAAGAACGGCCTCGACGTCACGCTGAAGAAGATTCCGCAAAAAGACCGCCATCTGGCCATTGCGTCGGGTGACATCCAGTGCGCGGCGACCACGGTCGAGACCTGGATCTCCTGGAACGCGAGCGGCGTTGCGACGAAGCAGATTTTTCAGCTCGACAAGAGTTTTGGCGCCGACGGCATGGCCGTGCGGAGCGACATCGCCTCGATCAAGGATCTGAAGGGCAAGACGGTCGCGGCGTCCACACCCGGGACCTCACCCTATTTCGCGCTGGCCTGGATGCTCAAGAAGAACGGCTTGTCGGTCAAGGATGTCACGGTCGTGAACCTCGAGCCGGCCGCGGCCGCGCAGGCCTTCGTCTCCGGCCAGAACGATGCGGCAATGACCTACGAGCCCTACCTCTCGACGGTTCGCGACGCACCCGACAAAGGCAAGATCATCGCCACCACGCTCGACTATCCGATGGTCATGGACACCTTTGGCTGCACGCCAAAATTCCTGAGCGAGAATCCGAAAGCTGCGCAGGCGCTGGCCGACAGCTATTTCGAAGCGCTCGACATGATCGCGAAGGATCAGGCCAAAGCCTATGAGATCATGGGCGCCGACGTCAAACAGTCCGGCGAGCAATTCGGTAACTCGGCGAAATATCTGCGCTGGCAGGACAAGGCCGCAAACCAGAAATTCTTCGCGGGCGATTTCCTGGCGTTCAACAAGGATGCCGCGGACCTGCTGCTCGAGATCGGGATCATCAAGGCGGCTCCAAAGGTCGAAGATCTCTTCGATGCCAGCTTCACCAAATAGAGCTGCCCGCGTTCGGCCGGTCCCCCTTCACCCGGGCGGGACCGGCGCATCTCAACTCCCGGATACCTGATGTGATACGTCCCCTCGATCCCGTGACCTCGAAGCAGCGCGTGGCCTATGGTTTCGCGTTCTTCGTGCTGTTCGTCGCCGTCTGGGCCTGGGCCACCTTCGGCGGCCATGTGTCAAAGACCTTCCTCGCCAATCCGCTGGCCATGATGCAGGAGGGTTTTGAACTGCTGACGCGACACGGCTTCGTGTTCGATATCGGCATGACGATCTGGCGGGTCGTCGGCGGCTTCGTACTGGCGGCCCTCGTTGCGGTGCCACTCGGCGTACTGATGGGCGCCTACAAGCCGATCGAGGCCTTTCTGGAACCTTTCGTCTCGTTTGCCCGATACCTGCCGGCCTCGGCTTTCATTCCGCTGCTGATCCTGTGGGCCGGCATCGGTGAGTTGCAGAAGCTCCTGGTCATCTTCATCGGCTCGGTGTTCCAGATCATCTTGATGGTGGCCGTGACCGTCGGCGGTACAAGGCGCGACTTGGTTGAAGCCGCCTATACGCTCGGCGCCGGTGATCGCGGCATCATCCGCCGCGTGCTGCTCCCCTCGTCTGCCCCGGACATCGCGGAAATTCTGCGGCTGGTGCTCGGCTGGGCGTGGACCTACGTCATCGTCGCCGAACTGATCGGATCATCGTCCGGCATCGGCCACATGATTACCGATAGCCAGGCCCTGCTCAACACCGGCCAGATCATCTTCGGCATCATCGTCATCGGCTTGATCGGCCTCATTTCGGACTTCCTGTTCAAGGCCGTCAACGCCTGGCTGTTTCCGTGGAAACTGGCGTGACTGCGCTCAGGCTCGAGCAGATTTCCCGCACCTTCTCGGCACGCCCGGGACATGCACCGACACGGGCACTGGAGCCGACCGATCTCGCGGTCGGCGATAATGACTTCGTCACCATCCTCGGGCCCTCCGGATGCGGCAAATCGACCCTGCTTCGCATCATCGCCGGTCTCGACCGCCCGAGCTCCGGGCGCGTCATGCTCGACGGCCGCGAGGTCAGCGGTCCCGGTGCGGAGCGCGGCATGGTGTTCCAGTCGTACACGCTGTTTCCCTGGCTCAGCGTGCGCGAGAACATCGCCTTCGGTCTGCGCGAGCGCGGCCTGCCGCAAGCGGAGCGCCGCAAGGTCGCCGATGCCTTCATCCATCGCGTCGGCCTCGCCGGCTTTGAGAACCACTGGCCAAAACAGCTTTCCGGCGGCATGCAGCAACGCACGGCGATTGCGCGCGCGCTTGCCAACGATCCAAAAATCCTGCTGCTCGACGAACCCTTTGGCGCGCTGGATAACCAGACCCGCGCGCTGATGCAGGAGATGCTGCTCGGGATCTGGGAGCGCGACCAGAAGACGGTGCTGTTCGTCACCCACGACATCGAGGAAGCGATTTTTCTCGGCGGCCGTGTCATCGTCATGAGCGCGCGTCCCGGCCGCATCAAGGTGGAGATTCCAGTCGATCTGCCCCATCCGCGCTCCTACCGGATCAAGACCACACCAGAATTCGTCGCTTTGAAGGAACGCCTCGTCGAAGAAATCCGCAGCGAAGCCTTGAAGGTTGCTGCCGATGCCTGACATCAGCCCCTCCGCCAATGGCGACCGCGTGCTCGCCGATCTCAACGCGCTTCGCGCGATCGGCGCCTACAAGACCGGCGTTCACAAGCCGACCTTCTCCGAACCACATCTGGCCTCGCTGCGCTGGCTCGTCGATCGTCTTCCCGAGGCCGGCTTGACCGCCACGATCGACGGCATCGGCAACGTCCTCGGCACCAGCGACAAAGCCGGACCGAAACTGCTGGCCGGCTCGCATCTCGAAAGCCAGAACTATGCCGGCTGGCTCGATGGGCCGCTTGGCGTCGTCTATGCGCTCGAAGCCGCGCGGGTGATCAATCCTGATCCCAGCACAAAGGGCGTCGTGGAGGTCGCCACTTGGTGCGACGAGGAAGGCCATTTCGGCCACTTCCTCGGCTCCAGATCCTATGTCGGCCGCGTCTCTGAAGTGGACATCGATGCCGCGCGCGATCGCACCACAGGTCGGAGCATGCGTGAGGCGCTGCGCGATGCAGGCCTTGCCGGCCGGCCGCGCACAACCGCCGTACCGGGCCGGCACATCGGATATCTCGAGGCACATATCGAGCAAGGCGACACGCTCGAAAGCAGCGGACTTTCAATTGGCATCGTCACGTCCATCGTCGGCATCTGGCAATACCGCATCAGCTTTGCGGGCGAGCAGAACCACGCGGGCACGACCCGCATGGCCGCACGCAAGGATGCGGGCCTGGCCCTGGCCAGATTTTGTGTTGATATTGATGAGCGCTTCCCCTCGCTGAGCGGACCGCGCACGGTGTGGACCACCGGCCGCATCACGCTCGAGCCGGGCGCGCCGAGCATTATTCCCGGGGCTGCGGAGATGCTGTTCCAGATCCGCGACGACGACCCCAAAGTCATCGCGCGGCTGGAGAACCTGCTCCAAACGATGGCGGATGAGGCCACCGCGACCGGCCCGTGCAGCGTCACGCTGGACCGCCTTCGCACGGGCACCCCTGCCATGATGGATACGCGGTTTCAGGACGCGATCGAGGCTGCGAGCAAGATGGTCGCCGGTGGAAGGTCCGTGCGCATGCCCAGCGGAGCCGGCCACGATGCCCAAATTCTCGCAACCATCATGCCCGCAGCCATGCTGTTCGTGCCATCGATCGGCGGCGTCAGTCATCATTGGACCGAGAATACAGCCGATGCCGACATCGTCGTTGGCGCACAGGTTTTTGTCGAAGCCTGCCTAAGACTGCTTGCCCAATAGCCGGATCGAATGCGGCGGGGCCGTGGGCACCCCGCCGAGAACGATGACAACCGTCGATAACATACGCTTGATTTGTGGCTTGGATCACATCCCGACGGTCGTCGTGGTGGGAGATTTGCCCAGCCCAGATGTGGCTCCTGCAGCGCGATAAGGCGGTCCTGTTCGACAGGACCCTACTCGCGACCAGCGTGCCGCGGCCGAACGCAAAAGACTCGCATCGACGCACACTCAAGCATTGGAGGTTCAGATGTCTCCAATCCTGCGGCCATTGCTGACGATCACTCTCTGCTTGCTGATCAATGGAGCCAGCGTCGCCGGCGAATTGCTGCAGAAGCAGTTTGCCGCGAAATCCTATTCTGGCTCGCGCGACCGGAAGTACAAGGTGTTCGTGCCGTCCTCCTATACCGGACAGGACCGGGTTCCCCTGGTCATGGTTTTGCACGGCTGTATGCAGACCGACGTCAATATGGTCAACGAGACCAGCTTCAAGGACTTGGCGGAGCGCGACAATTTCATCGTCGTCTACCCCTTCGTCACAAGCTTTGATCCCTCGCCACCACGCGCCTCCAACTGCTGGGGATTCTTTATCGATCAGCAGATCCACAAGGGCGCGGGAGAGGTCGAAGATCTGCACCAGATCGCACTTGAGGTCGAAGCCGAATTCAAGATCGACCCGAACCGGCGCTACGTGACCGGTCTTTCGTCCGGCGCCGGGATGTCGGTGGACCTCGCCGTCGCGCAGAGCGCCTATTTTGCGGCTGCCGGCTCCGTCGAGGGCCTGCCCTATTCCGAGACGTCGTCCGCGGTGGGCTTCGTCTGCGCCAATCCTGGAATGTTCAAGCCGGTTTCAGCCGACGCGCTCGCAATGCAGAAGGAGCAGCAGCAATCTGACGAGCAGCGGCCCGTCCCCATCATGGCCATCCATTCGCGCAACGATTGCGTGGTCAACATCCTGGGTTCGCAGAACATCCGCGATTCCTGGATCCGCCGTTACGGCCTGAGCGCAACGCCGGTTGCGACGTCGGACTGCACGGCCAAAGGCGTGGCCTGCACCCAGACCAGGTATGGCACTGCGCAGCGCTCTGTGGTCGAAACCGTCTTCTACGACGGCAAGCATGGCGATCTCATCGCGACCGACTCGCATTACTGGGTCGGCGACAACAGCGGGCAATTCGCCGATCCGACGGGCCCGAGCGCCAGCGAGCTGCAATGGGCCTTCTTCAAGGCGCATCCGTTCCATGAGAGCCAGCCGCCGGCCGTCGCAATTGCCTCCGCCACGGCCAGCGGCAATGCCGTGACTGTCAGCGGCACGGCATCCGTTCCCGCCGGTTCGATCGCAAGCGTCACCGTGCGGCTGGATGGCGCTTTTCCGCAACCGTCAAGAACTGCGTCGGGTACAAGCGATTGGACCATCACGTTCGATAATCTGCATTCGGACGCATTCTACGTGCCGGTCGCCATCGCAACTGACAATGATGGCGCCACGGCGAGCGTGAGCGGAACGCCGGTCGCGGTGGGTTCGCCGCCGGCGAATCTGCCGCCAAATGTCGCGATCAGCAGGGCATCCGTCACCGACGATTGCGTCACCGTGGCAGGCAGCGCCTCCGATCCCGAAGGGCAGCTCGCGAGCGTCGATGTCCAGCTCGGCTCCCGCGGACGCAAGAACGCGACGATCACCCAGAACACGTTCAAGTACCAGGAATGCGGACTGCCGCCCGGCACCTACACCACGAACGCACAGGCCACCGACAATGCCGGTGCAAAGAGTCCGGTCGTGTCGGGTCCGGACGTGAACGTCAGCGACGTGCAGTCCGTCACCGCCAACTGGCAGGCTCATATGAGCGCAGGCCGGCTCCGCGTATACTTGGCGCCGTGTGGAAGCATCGGCTTTGGCGCCTGTGATCAGGGGTTCGCCGAGATTTTTCTGACGAACCAGTTCAATCCCTTCCCACTCCACCACAAGTCGACATCCAGCGACTGGTTCGTGAGGCCGGAGAACATTCCCTAAATTCAATCAGGCCGGCGGAGCCAGGTCGAAAAGCCGGAACGCGGCACTGCCGGTCGGGCAACGTCGAAATCCCTATGTCTGGGAAGCCGCGTCGGCGGGCCTCGCCTCATCTGCCGGCCATTGCCGACGGCGCTCGTGCCAATCGGCGAGGACCTTGTACTCCTGCGCCATCTTGTTCAGCTCTTGTTTGGTTTGCTCGTGGCCCGTCAGCGCCGCCTGAACCTGGCACGCGTGTTCCAATGCTCGATACTTGCGATGCATGGTGGCGTTCCCTCCTAAGGTGAGGAACCACGAAAATCAAAGGAAGCCAATCACACCTAGGTTTAGGAAAGGGACGGGATCACGCCGGACTGCGGTCGCGAATGGGACTTTGGTGCGACCGAAATCCGACCGAGCCAGCCCGGAAGGGCGGCGCGTCTGGGCCAGCGCGGCAGGCGGGTTCAGCTTTGCCTCAGGTGCTGCCGACTATCCCGTCCATCCCGTTCTCGACCGCCCCTCAGCCTTCGCCGTTATCGCCGATACCGGCCCCGCGATCCCGGCTTCGAATGCGGCCAGTATGGGTTGAGCAGGCACATGCCCTGGTTCGGCGCCGCCTCCATCACGCATTGATCCCAGGTCGTGTAGCGGCAATCGAACCAGGTCACACCGCCCCGCCTCCAGACCTGGCGGCAAACCGGATAGTTCGGATCGTAGCGTTGAGCCGTCGCCGGAGCGGCCGCAACGAGGATTGCGATCACGGCGATCATCCAACAAAGCGTGCGCATGCAACCTCCTTCATGTGACCGCCGTTCACAGCAAGTCGCCCGCATGAGCAGCACCCGCCTCCGAGCAAGTCCCGATCCGAAAGGTGCAACGCCCGATTGCTGCCAACGTTCAAGGCATCCGGCAAACGTCCGGATGCAGCAGCGGCGCGTCCTTCACCCAGACTTCTGCGCCGTCAGGACCGCAGACGGCCCGCAGCGGCTCGCCAGCGGGCAAGCGGATCCAGCTTTGCGGCGCCAGCATCTGATCGCCGATCGACAAGCTCCCCGCCAGAACGAGCGCTTCAAGCCCGCGTGGGTTCTCGATCGCGACCGTCCTGCCGGCAATCCAGCTCTCGAAGCGCACGTTTTCGAATCCGTCGTCGAACAATTCGATTGCGCGCGCTGCGCCCGATCTCGGCTGCAGCGGACGACCCTCCGCGGGCCGCCGCACGATCTGGTCGCGATCGCCCTCCCGGAATTGCCAAAGGCGGACGAAGATCGTGCAGCCGTCGTTGGATGCCGGAACATGCGAGGTCTCGGGAGGGTTGCGGAAGTAGCTGCCCGCCGGGTAATCGCCGTGTTCGTCCTGGAAGACGCCGTCGAGAACGACGATCTCCTCGCCGCCGCCATGGGTATGGCGAGGGAACGCACTGCGCGGTGCGTATCGCACGATCGACGTCGCACGCGCCACCTCGTCGCCGATGCGGAACAGCATGCGCCGGTCCACGCCGGCGGCCGGGCTTGTTTTCCATGGCAGCTGCGCGGCGTGAATGATAACTGGCACCGTCAGGTCGTCATTGATGCGCATCGCGCTTCTCCGTCGTCATCAGCAGCGTTTTTCAAACTTGAAACGACCAGAACCCATCATCGCGTATAGCATTTTCTCCGGCCTGAAGCGCGCTGCTGTCCGGTTGCAGTCGGCCCCGCGTTCGCTTGCGCCACCGCCGCATCGGCTCGACAAGATCACGATGTGATCGAAATCCATCGCGATCCGGCCGTTCGGAAACGTCTTCGTCGCCTTAAGAAGGCTCGGATGATTGCGTTCCGCCGACGGCACGCTCGCTGAGGTTCCAAGAAAGGTCAGGTCGAACGTGTCCGGCGATGTCATCGGTTGGGGTGACGGGCTGCCATGGCGCAAACGTCCAAGCGAACTATATCTCTTACGAATAAGCTCCCATGTTCCCCTGTTGAAGAAGCCCTTGGTCGTTTTTCTGCTGCTGCTGTTCGTGCCGATCGCCGCGTCGGCCGCGCGCTATGTCTTGCTTGGACACGATCGCGGCAACTGGCAAACCGCCGATCGGTCGAGTGCCGGCCTGCTGCCGCCCGCGACATCCCACCCCGATGCGATGGTCCGGGTCTTTGCCGCCCGGACTGTGCGCTGGCGCAGCATTTTTGCAGTTCACACCTGGATCGTCGTGAAGGAGAAGGGCGCGGCCAGCTACAGCCGGTACGACTACACGGCGTGGGGAGAACCCATTCGTGCCAACGGCTTTGCGCCGGACGGTCGATGGTTCGGAGCCATGCCGGAGACCGTCGTGGCGGTTGACGGCGCGCGTGCCGAAGCGCTGATTCCGAAGATCCGCGACGTCATCGAAAACTACAGATTTCGATCCTACGGAGACTATAGCGCCTGGCCGGGACCGAACTCGAATACGTTCGTGCAGGCGGCCCTGGATGCGGTGCCCGAACTCCGGGCGGTTCTGCCGCCGACCGCGATCGGCAAGGACTTCCCTTACGACGGTCGATGGATCGCCTTGACCTCGTCCGGCACGGGCTTCTACGTCTCTCTCGCCGGTTATTTCGGCATGAGGATCGGCTGGGTCGAAGGATTCGAGCTCAACTTTTTCGGCGCCGTTCTCGGGTTCGACTTTCGCCGTCCCGCGCTGAAGCTTCCCGG
The DNA here is from genome assembly GCF_019244115.1 of Bradyrhizobium sp. Lineage (GTDB taxonomy): Bacteria > Pseudomonadota > Alphaproteobacteria > Rhizobiales > Xanthobacteraceae > Bradyrhizobium. Next base: position 6,379 of record NZ_JAFATE010000273.1, on the reverse strand, counting down.
TCTTGGACGCTTCGGAATCGCAGCCGGCCTGTAGGAGATGAACTCAGGGGCGATGTGACAGAACAAATGGCGAAATAAGCATTGCTCGCTGGCAGAAAAGCAGAACTGAAAATCATCAAGACAAGGGTTGGTGGGGGAGGCAGGACTCGAACCTGCGAAGCCATGAGGCGGCTGATTTACAGTCAGCTCCCTTTGCCACTCGGGACACTCCCCCGCTCGATGGCAGTCCCATCCGGTCGCTTGATGAGCCGGCGACGGACCTGCCATGGGCGTGAAGACCGCGCCATCCGCAAAACGGAAAGGCGTGCGGCCGGGCGCGTTTATGGGCGAAGCGGCGGGGCAAAGTCAACCAAGCCGGGCGCCAAATCGAGGCCTTCCGGGGTGAAAAATTGCCAGAATCCGGAACCCGTGACACAAGCCTGCGATGACCGATCGCAAGCAGAAACGGCCGTTCCGCAGGGGTGGCGGCCGGCCCTTCGACAAAGGTGCCCCGCACGGCCCAAAGCCCGCCCGGCACGACCGCGACAGGGCCGCCGACGGCCCGGCGATCCTGTATGGCTGGCATACGGTGACGCTCGCGCTGCAGAACCGCGCGCGAAAAATCCGCAGGCTGCTGCTTACCGAGAACGCCGCCCGGCGCCTCGCCGAGGAGAACATCAAGGCGCGCATCACGCCGGAAATCGTGCGCCCGACCGAAATCGACCGGCTGCTCGGCCCCGATGCCGTGCACCAGGGTCTGTTTGCCGAGGCCGATCCCCTGCCCTCGCCCGACATCGAGACGCTCGCGGCCGAGGGCATCGTGCTGGTGCTCGACCAGATCACCGACCCGCACAATGTCGGCGCGATCCTGCGCTCGGCCGCGGCGTTTGCGGTCAATGCCATCGTCACGACCGCGCGCCATAGTCCGGAGGCGACCGGCGTGCTCGCCAAATCCGCCTCCGGCGCGCTGGAGCTGGTGCCGCTGGTGACCGTGCAGAATCTCGCCCGGGCGCTGACGCGGCTCAATGAGCGCGGCTTTCTGACCATAGGTCTCGACAGCGAAGGCGCCGAGGATCTCAGCCGGATTGCGCTGCGCGCGCCGCTTGCGCTGGTGCTGGGCGCCGAGGGCAAGGGCCTCAGGCAGCTGACGCGCCAGACCTGCAGCCATCTCGCGCGGCTCGACATGCCCGGCAGCATCAAGAGCCTCAATGTCTCCAACGCCGCGGTGCTCGCGCTCTATGTCGGCGCGAGCCGCCTCGGCCTGATGGGCTGAACTCGCTATCCGCAAGCACTTTCTTCTCCCCTCCCCCTTGCGGGGTGGGGGGTCGGGGGTGGGGTATTACTAGCACGTCTGCGCGTGGCTACCCCCTCCCCAACCCTGCCCGGCAAGGGGGGAGGGAGCGCACCGCCGATGCCGCACGAATTCAACCCTGCTTCATCACGCAAAAACGCCCGCTCGCGGAGCCTGCGAACGGGCGCTGAGACGATCGGCGATGCGCGATCAGTAATATCGGCGCAGCACGCGGTGGCCGTAATAGTAAGGCATGTAGCCGTAGCGCGGGCTGCGATGATACGGCGTCATGCCGTAGTGATAGCCGTGCCAGCGATAGGAATGATAGGGGTGATGGTGGTGCCAGCGATAATAAGGCTGCGTGCGATAGCCGTCCCAGCCGGAGACCGCACTCTCCTGATAGGTCGGCACCGGCGCGAATGCGCCCGGACCGGTGTAGGTCGGGCCCTGGTTTACGTAGTAATATTGCGTGGCCGGTTCAGCGAGGTGCTCGAATGCCCACCCGGTGTTGCAGCCCGTGGTGCAGCCGCCATATGCTGGCATGTAGGTGTACGCCGGAGCATAGGCGTAGGCCGGCGTGTAGGGCGTACATGGGCCGTAGCCACAGGCCAGGGCCGGCACGGCACTGACCGTGACTGCGGCCAGCGCCGCGAGCACACTCGAGATGGACTGACGCATGACTTTACTCTCCTGTTGATCGCTTTTGTCTTGGTTAGTTGGGCGGTTTGGGAATCGGATTGCGGCCTGATCCGGGGCTTCTCGGCCTGTCCCCTTGCAGATCGATCTCCGGCGCGACCACGATCGGCGGCGGATTGGGTGGCACGTCGGTCTGCGGCGGCAGCGGCGCCGACTGCGCCGACCATGACCGGTAATAACTCTCGGCAGGATTCGGCAGCTTGCGATCCGCTGGTGGCTCGATCTCCAGTCGCCCATAGGCGGGCCTCAGCCCGAGGCTCGGATAGTAGTGGCCGACGCGCGGCTCGGGCGCGATCGGACGCGCGCCATAAATCGTCTTGGGGACCTGCCAGCCCTTGCCGAGACCAAAGTCGCCTTCGATGACCGCATAGGAGACGTCGAGGCCGTTGATGATGACGGGGACACCCGGCCGGCCGGGAATGACGCGGTCAAAACCCTCGCCGAGACCGGCGGTGGTCGTCCCCAACAGAAAAGCCAGTGCCACGAGATGGCGCATTACGTACATGTTTCCTAAAATTTCCTTCACGACCTAACAGAGGCCGCGCAACCATGGGTTAAGAACGCGGATTAACTTGCCGGTAAGCCTAACGCGCGGGCGATGAAATAGTGTTAACGGGGGAGTTCGGCGCAAAGTTAACGCGCTCCGCTTCGGCGCAGGCCGCACGCGGAGAGCCGATGGCGCCGCTTCATCGATCTTTTTGGTCGAGCGCCCCGCGGACGAATGCCAGGAGGTCGTTGCTGCGGAACGGTTTCAGGATGACCGGGCGATTTGCGATGCGCTTTTCTCCGCCCTGGCTGAGGATCGGGTCGGGCGAATAGCCGGTCATGAACACGATCGGAAGGTTTGGATAGGTGATGGACACGCGCGCGGCGAGCTCGGGGCCGCCGAGCCGTGGCATCACGACGTCGCTGAGCACCAGATCGATCTCGCTTGCGCGACGCTGCAGCAGGCGAAGCGCTTCCTCGCCGTTGGTCGCCATGACGACAGAATAGCCGCCTCGCTGCAGCGCCGCCGCCGCTGCATGCATGGCGGAGCGATCGTCCTCCACCACCAGGATGGTTTCGCGTCCCTTCGAATGCACGACGTCCGCGGGGCGCGTGGCGACTTCCGGCGTCAGATGACTGCGCGGCAGCAGCACGGTGAACGTCGTGCCGCGATCCACCTCGCTACGCACCGAGATGTGTCCGCCCGCCTGGGTGACGATGCCGTAACAGGTCGCAAGGCCGAGCCCGGTGCCATTGCCACGCCCCTTGGTGGTGTAAAACGGCTCGAAGATGCGATTGAGATCCTCCGGCTTGATCCCGTTGCCGGTGTCGGCGAACGCCAGCTCCACATATTCGCCGGCCGGCACGCCGTGATCGAGGTGAGCGATGCCGACGTTCCTGACCTCGATGCCGAAGCGTCCACCCTCCACCATCGCATCGCGCGCATTCACCGCGAGATTCATCACGACCTGCTCCAGCTGCCCACGGTCCACGAACACCGGCCAGACATCCTCCGCGACCACGGTCACAATCTCGATGTTTGCGGGCAGCACCCTGCGGAGCAGCGAATGGATGTTCGGCACGGCCTCGCCAAGGTCGACGACGGCCGGCTGCATCGGTTGTCTGCGGGAGAAAGCCAGGAGCTGCCGCGTCAGCACCTGGGCACGCTCGATGGTGCGGATGATCTCCTCGACCTCGGACAGGCGCGGATCGTCGGCGCTGCATTCGTCGCGCAGCATCTCGACATAGACGAGAATGACGAGCAGCAGGTTGTTGAAGTCATGCGCGACGCCGCCGGCGAGCAGCCCCACTGCCTCCATCTTCTGCGCGTGCCGCAATTGCAACCGCTCGGTGATGTCGTGGATCGTCACCATCACGATCACGGCCTGACGCGAGCGGATCGGATTGAGCTCGATCTCGATCGGGAATCTCGACCCGTCCTTGCGCTGCCCGACGAGGTCGAGGCCGATGCCCATCGGCCGCGCGGTGGGACTGGCGTAGAAATTCGCACGGTGCTTGACATGGGCATCGCGCAAGTGGATAGGGATCAGGATTTCGACAGGCTGGCCGAGCAGCTCGGCGCGGCTATAGCCGAACAGGCGCTCGATCGACGCATTCACCAGGTTGATCTTACCGGTGCCGTCGATAACCAGCACGCCGCCCGGCGACGACTCGATCGCAAACTGGAAGGCCGGCTCGGAAAACCGCTGCTCCGAGAGCTCGCGGGCGATCTTGGCGGCGCCGATGATCTCGCCATCCGCCGCGCGCACCGGCGAGACGCTCAGCGAGATTTCGATCAGATGGCCGTCCTTGGCCTTGCGAACCGTCTCGAAATGCCGGACGCGCCCGCCCTTGGCGACTGTCGCGAGGATGTCCGAAACCTCGCCGCGGCGTTCGGCGGGCACGATGATGTCGATCGACTGCCCGATGGCTTCACGCGCGGAATAGCCGAACAGGATCTCGGCGGCCCGGTTCCAGCTCGTGATCTCGCCCTCAAGCGTCTTGGTGATGATGGCGTCCTCGGCCGACTCTACCACGGCGGCCATCAGGCGATCGCGCTCACACCCATCTCTTTGCATCGGCGCACCGCGATCCGTGTCTAGTGCCCACTTTTCCAAAGTCCGCGCACCATCGCCGCAACATCTTTCGCAGACTTCGGAACGTCAGGGCACTGGCAAACCCATGATTCCAGTGCCGCTTTCGGTCTAGAAATCCTGAACCGATCTTGCCGCGTGCAAGTCAAGGACTTCAGATCGGCGGCACGAGTTCGTGACGCCACGCACCCTGACATGCTTCGTTGTTCAACACGCAAGGGAAATATGCGGTACCCTAAAACTTTGGTTGCAGCGCGCGCCCGACGCGGTAGTGGACTGCCTTTGAGTACCGCTCCGCCCTGTGGATCGTACGGATTGTTGCCATAATAACCACGGGTTACGTTTGCATTGATTCGGCTGGTTGCATTTCGCTCATATGCTCGCATCGCCCGTCCGAAGACCGAACCATAGTATCTTGGTACCTGTGGGTCGGCTGTTTGCGTTGCGCTTTCCTTCTCGGTTCGGGGCCAGCGAATGCCAACCATCCTCGTCATCGACGACGATCACTCCATCCGTCACGCCATTCAGGCACTGCTCAGGAAGAATGGTTACGAGGTCGTGCTCGCGTCCGACGGCGCAGCCGGACTGAAGCTGATCGGCAGCGCGCGATTCGACGCCGTCATCGTCGACATGTTCATGGACGGAATGGATGGGCTCGCAACCATTCGCGAGCTGAAGAAGTGCGATCCAAAAATGCCTTTCGTCGCGATGAGCGGTTTTCCCTTCACCGATCCGAGGAACAGCGTGCCGGATTTTCTCGGCATGGCGGTGCGGCTCGGCGCGGTGGCCGCGCTGCAGAAACCCTGCAGGGTCTTTGAGCTCCTGAACGCCGTGCAGAAATGCATCGCGGCCCGCGAACGCGACAGCGAAAGCGAGGGCGACCACGAGGACATGGTGGAAATGGCCCCGGATTTCGAGCGCCCGCGACGGACATCCTGACTCTCACGGTGACCGCGGCGGACGGCCCGGAGGCGCCAATGCGGCTGTCAAGCGCCCTCGCCAACACCCTCACCCAGCAGACGCGCATCAATGCCCAGGAGCGACGCTCGGCGCGCGGGTCTGGCCGCGGCCCCGGCGAAATTGCAGCAATTCCGGACCAGCGAGCAGAGTGTAGCCCTTGCCGGACAAGTCTGGTATTTGACAGCGCGCCCCCTGCCCGTCCGTTGACAATGGAGCAAGGTCGCGGGGCGCATCGGTCTCGCTGCATCCTGATCTCGAGATCGCCGGCTTAGCTCAGCGGTAGAGCAGCAGTTTTGTAAACTGAAGGTCGGGGGTTCAATCCCCTCAGCCGGCACCATCAGGCCCGTTTGCCCGCGGCCAGGCCGCTCTTGTAACAATTTTGTCACCCCCTGAACTAAACTCGGAGTTGTCCCCGAAACCAACAGGGGTATCTCTTGCCTCGACAAGTCTTCTTTGCTGGACTTTTGCGGGGTTGAGGTGGCGTCATGAAATGGATCGAGGAGCGCGATGCGTTGATCGCGCAGACGAAGGCGTTTGTCGAAGCGGTCAGCCGCAGGTCGGCCGACAGCGGCAGGTCCGCCGCAGCACGGCTCCAACCCGCTGCCGTTGCGCTGAGCAGCGCGCCACCTCCTCCTGCGGCGCCTGTGACCAACACCAGCGCGCCACGTGCTCCTGCAGCACCGGCGCCGGCCGCCAAGACCAGCGCAACCACCAGCGCCATGCCGACGCTGGCTCCGCTCGAACGGAAGTTCGACCAGGTCAGCATGTCCAGCGAGATCCGCTCGCGGATCGCGGCCTTTCGTGCTCATCAGGAGCGCTTCAACCGCGAGCGCCACGAATATTTCAACGCGACGCTGGCAAGGCTGCGCGCGGA
>NZ_JAFATE010000246.1 GCF_019244115.1 Bradyrhizobium sp. | reverse complement strand
ATGTAGGTCTGCAGGAAGCCCCAGGTGATGATCTGCACCGTCGGCCAGTAGATCAGCTCGAGCAGCCGCGGCCACGACGACAACAAGAGGTACCAATAGCGCAGGATCATCGCGCCGATGCGGTGTGGCGCGATGCCGCGCACGCTGGCGATCACGGTCATTGCGCGGCCTCGCGCGTCCGCCCGCGGGCGACGTCGAGGAAAACCTCCTCCAGCGTGGTGCGGTTGTAGCGCGCCATGATGCCTTCAGGGCTATCGTCGTCCTCGATGCGGCCGCGCTTCAGGATGATGACGCGGTCGCACAGCCGCTCGACCTCGAACATGTTGTGCGAGGCGAGCAGGATGGTGGCGCCGTTCCTCTTGCGGTAGCTTTCCAGATGCTCCCGGACCCAGTCCGCGGTGTCGGGATCGAGCGAGGCGGTCGGCTCATCCAGCAGGAGCAGCTCGGGCTCGTTGATCAGCGCCTTGGCCAGCGCGACCCGGGTCTTCTGCCCCGCGGAGAGCTTTCCGTTGGCCCGATCGAGAAACTCGGTCAGATCGAGATCGGCGGCCAGTCGCGTGATCCGCTCGGGCAGATTGGCGACCGCGTAGAGCCGCCCAAAGATGGTTAGGTTCTGCCGCACGGTCAGGCGCATCGGCATGTCGACATAGGGGCTTTCAAAGTTCATCCGCCCGAGCACGGCGGCGCTCTCCTCGGGCATGGCATGTCCGAGCACGCGGACGCGGCCGGAGGTCGGCAGCACCAGCCCCATGATCATCGCGATCGTCGTGGTCTTGCCGGCGCCGTTGCCGCCGAGCAGTCCGGTGATGCTGCCGCGGGCGATGCGAAACGAGATGCCGTCGACCGCGCGGGTCGACTTGTAGAGCTTGGTCAGATGCGCGACCTCGATCGCCGCGGATCCGCTTCGATCCGGCGCAGGTTCCCTCTGCAAGACTCCATCCTGTGGCGTCATGCCGCTGCTCATTGAGGCATTGCGGCGATAAGCGCAACCCTTCGCATGCCGGCATCGTGGTTAGATTTGGAATCGGACCACCAGCAGGGTTAAGCTTGCCCGATGTCCGAACTGATGATCTCCGATGTTCGCCACTCGCAGCGTCATGTCCGCCTCGACACCATCCTGAGGCTGCGGTGGCTCGCCGTGCTCGGCCAGCTCACCGCGATCTTCATCGTCGTGCAGGGGCTGGAGTTCGACGTGCCGGTGGTGCCCTGCATCGTCGTCGTCGGCCTGTCCGCGCTGCTCAACCTGACGCTCCAGATCGCGTTCAACCCGATGCAGCGGCTAGAGCCGGTCCATGCCGCCGGCCTGCTCGCGCTCAACATCGTGGAGCTGGCGGCGCTGCTCTATTTCACCGGGGGGCTGCAGAACCCGTTCTCGTTCCTGTTTTTGGTGCCGGTGCTGATCTCCGCGACCGCGCTGCCGGTGCGGCTGACCGTCAGTCTCGGCCTGCTTGCAGTGGCCTGCGCGTCGGCGCTGTTCTTCTACCATCTGCCGCTGCCCTGGGAGGGCGACGAGCCGCTGGAACTGCCGCCGATCTATCTGCTCGGGGTCTGGCTCTCGATCCTGCTCGCGATCGGCGTCACCAGCCTCTATGCGTTCCAGGTCACCGAGGAGGCGCGCAAACTGTCCGACGCGCTGGCCGCCACCGAGCTCGTGCTGGCCCGCGAGCAGCACCTCACCCAGCTCGACGGGCTCGCCGCCGCGGCTGCCCATGAGCTCGGCACGCCGCTGTCGACCATCGTGCTGATCTCGCGCGAGCTCGAGCACGCGCTCAAGACCAATCTGCAGGTCGCGGGCGACATCAAGACGCTGCGCGAGCAGGCGCAGCGCTGTCGCGACATCCTCGCCAAGATCACCCAGCTCTCAGCGACCGGAGCGCCGTTCGATCGCATGAAGCTGTCGACCCTGATCGAGGAGACGGTCGCGCCGCATCGCGAATTCGAGATCTCGATCAAGGTGCGGATCGCGGTCGCCGGGAGCCCGGAGCCGGTGGGTTCGCGCAATCCCGCAATCCTCTACGGCGTCGGCAACATCCTGGAGAACGCGGTCGACTTCGCGCGCAATGTGGTCGAGGTGAACGCGTGGTGGAACATGGAGACCGTCGAAATCGTCATCTCCGATGACGGGCCGGGATTTGCGCCCGACATCCTGAAGCGGATCGGCGAACCCTATCTGTCGCGGCGGCGCAGCACCGACGAGACGCCGGGCGCGCACCAGGGATTAGGGCTCGGCGTCTTCATCGCGCGCACGCTGCTGGAGCGCACCGGCGCAAAGGTCTCCTTCAGCAACCGGCCTTTTCCGGATCACGGCGCCGTGGTGCAGATCGCCTGGCCACGCGAACGTTTCGAAGCCGGCCAGGAGGAGGCCCTGGCATAGGGGGTTCTGGCAGTACGGCGCGGCGTAGTGCCGCACCGATGCCGCCGCGCGACCTTGGCAGGCCGCGCTCGCATCGCCATATTTGGGGCCATCGCAACCGCACAGGACCATCAGACCTTGGCCGCCACAGCAGCGCTCGCCGAACACGCCGACCGTTCCCTCCTGATCGTCGAGGATGACAAGCCGTTTTTGGAGCGCCTGGCGCGCGCCATGGAGGCCCGCGGGTTTTCCGTGACCTCCAGCGATACCGTCGCCGACGGGCTGGAGCAGATCGGCAAGAGCGCGCCGGCCTTTGCGGTCGTCGACCTCAGGCTCGGCGACGGCAACGGGCTCGACGTCGTATCGGCGCTGAAGCGCAAGCGCCCGGAGGCGCGGGTAATCGTGCTGACCGGCTACGGCAACATCGCCACCGCCGTGACCGCGGTGAAGCTGGGTGCCGTCGACTACCTGGCAAAACCCGCCGATGCCGACGATGTCGTGGCCGCGCTGCTGAATACCAGCATGGAGAAGTCGGAGCCGCCGCAGAATCCGATGTCGGCCGACCGCGTGCGCTGGGAGCACATCCAGCGCATCTACGAGATGTGCAACCGCAATGTCTCTGAGACCGCGCGCCGGCTCAACATGCATCGCCGCACCCTGCAGCGGATCTTGGCCAAGCGCGCGCCAAAGTAGGTGGCGCGCGAAGAGCCGACGATCGCGTTCCCGGCAAACCGCCGTGGACGCGAGCGTGATTTGTTTCCTTCGGCAGCGCAGCGACGACATAATCCGATCGGCGGCGAAACCGTTTTCGTTAAACCATGAAAATGGCATGAAACCAGCATAGGCTAGTGTGTTCCACAGTGAGTTGAAGTGGACGACGCCCATGCTCTCTGAAAAGTTCATCCTGTTGCTGGAGACGCTGCGCAGCCAGGCCCAGGCTGCCGATGGAAGTCCTCGCGTTGTCAGCTCCTCGCCTCACGTCCCGGTCAAGCTGCCGACCGACAGCACAAAGCCGCGCTGAGGGTCGCTCCAGGCACCCTGCTGATGGAGATAGGGGCGAGCGGCCTCGTAGCTTTGCGGGCGGGACGCGTGTGGCTCCCGTTCCCGTGTCCGCTCGGCGATCTACCATCTCTCGGTCCGGGCCAGCATGCGATCCAGGTCTCCTCGCGGCAAGCAGGGCGCCCACGAGGGGCGCCCCTACCCCATGCCGTAGGGGCGCCCCTCGTGGGCGCCCACTTGTGGCTTCCGGCAACTCTGCCCGGGAGGGTCGCGCCCCAAGCCATGCGGCCGGACAAAATATTTTTGCCGGGCGTTGCCCGAAGGGCCGCTGACGGAAGAAACCGTTTACCAAAACCGGCCACCCTCCGTGCCGCGAAGTAGCGTAAGCGTAGAGTAGGGTAAGTGATCGCAAATTCTTTGGCGGCCGAGCCGAGCGCCGAGGCTCGTGAGCGCCTGTCGCGCTGTGTTCTCGTCGGGCGCGAGCAGTTTGCCGCGGGCCGAACGGCCGATGCGGCGGCGACCTATAGAGACGGTCTTGCCAGCGTGGCCGATGTGCCGGCGGGCAGCATCCCGGTCGAGATTGTCTCCGATCTGCACGCCAACCTTGCCAATGCGCTGCTGGTCGCCGGCGATCTCTTGGCTGCGGCGGAGAGCTACAAGGCGGCGCTGCGGCTGGTCCCCGGTCTCACCGCGTGCTGGTGCAATCTCGGCAATGTCCACTTGAGGACCGGCCGGGCGCAGGACGCGATCGCGCTCTATCTGGAGGCGCTGAAATTCGACCCCGGCCACTGGCCGACGCGCACCAATCTGGTGCAGGCGCTGGTCGCCACGCGGCAACATCTGGTCGCAAAAGCGCTGCTGCTCGAGCTGATCGCGGAGCGTCCGGGCGAGGGACGGCTGCATCACGAGCTCGGAAAAGTCTGCTTCGAGCTCACGGAGATGGACCAGGCGATCCGGCATTTCGAGGCGGCCTTTGCGACCAATCCGGCGGATGCTGAAAGCGTGTACTGGATCGGCGCGGTTGCCCAAGCGCGCGGCGATGACATCGCTGCGCAAGAAGCCTATGCGCGCGCCGCGCAGATCCAGCCGCTGATCCGGCGGCCGGCCGCCAAGTCGCCCGCCGATTTCCGCGTGCTCGCGCTCTATGCGCCGTTCGCAGGTAATACGCCCTCCAGCTTCCTGTTCAAGGACACGGATTTCGAGACCGACACCCTGGCGCTGCTGCCATCCACCATGCCGGAAATCACCTTCCCCAACGACGACATCGCGCTCGTCGTCAATCTGATCTCCGACGCAGATCAGGCGGCCGACGTCCTGCCGCGCGCCGCCGATCTCGCCGCCCGCTTGGGCAAGCGGACGATCAATGAGCCCGCCGGGATCATGCGGACGACGCGGGATGCCGTTGCGGATTTCCTGCTGGGAATGCCTGGCTGCCGTATCCCGAAAATCCAGCGTGTGAAGGCGGGCGAAAATCATCCGGTGGCAGCGCTGGAAGCTGCGCCGCCTTTCCCGTTCCCGCTTTTGGTGCGGCCCTGCGGCACCCATGGCGGCGACGATTTCGAGAAGATCGCGGATGGCGCAGCGCTGGCAGGCTTTCTGGCACAGCGTCCCGGCCACGATCACTACCTGATCGAATATGTCGACTACCGCTCCGCCGACGGCTATTTCCGCAAATACCGTTTCATCTTCGTCGGGGAACAGATCCTGCCCTATCATCTCGCGATCGGCCGCGACTGGAAGCTGCATCATGATTCCACCGACATGGAGGATCATGCCTGGATGCAGCAGGAGGAAGCGGCGTTCCTGCAAGATCCGACGACGGCGTTCAATATCGCGCATCAGGCGGCCCTGCGCGCGATCAAGGACCGCATCGGCCTCGACTTCTTCGGCATCGATTGCGGCGTGGATGCAGCGGGAGATCTCGTGGTTTTCGAGGTCAACGCCTCGATGCTGGTGCACGAGGGCAACGAGAAATTTCCCTACAAGGATCCGTTTGTGCAGAAGATCCGCACAGCCTTCCACGACATGCTGCGGACCCTGGCGGACGGCGCTGCGTAGGATGGGCTAAGCGCAGCGAGCCCACCTCTTCAGAGGATTCGCGCGCCGATGGTGGGCACGGCGCGAAGAGCGCCTTTGCCCACCCTACCGCAGGCGCTTGGATGATGACACCGATGCAACGTTGTTGACGGCGCGATGAACGCGGCATTCAGCGCCGCTTCGGGCGCGCAAGCGCATGCTGCTGACCGTGCTGGAGAACACTGCCAGCCGTCAACCCGGAGAAGCAGCCATGACCCTCGTCAACAGGTTTTCAGTGATCGCTATCGCGCTTGCCGCGCTCGGCACGTCCATGACCACCGCGTCGGCGGAAACCTATTGGCAGGCCGCTCATCCGCGCCGGGCCGAGGTGAATGAGCGGCTCGCCTACCAGAACTACCGCATCAACCGCGGCGTCGCCGAGGGCCGGATCTCACCGTACGAGGCGCGGCGGCTGCACGCCGAGGATCGCATCATCCGCCACGAGGAGCGCTTCATGGCGCGCTTCAATGGCGGCCATATCAGCCGCGCCGAACAGCGTGCGCTGAACCAGCAGGAGAATGCGGTCAGCCGCCAGATCGCACGATAAGCGAAATCCGGTAGGGTGGGCAGGCGCTTTTGCGCCGTGCCCACCTTCGCGCGTGATACTCGTGCAGAGATGGTGGGCACGCTTCGCTCTGCCACCCTACACCGTGACTATTCCCAGAAATCCACGTGGCCTTGCGGGTCGATCAGGCGGTTCATCCGCTGCGCGGACGCGAGGGCGAACCGCACCGTCATCAGCTTGCGGGTCGGGGCCGGCAGCCGGTGCAGCGGCGCCTCGCACTCAAGATGCGCGCCATAGGCGTCGGCGATGATGAGCCCGGTATCTTGCGGAAAGATCTCGCAGGGCAGGTCCCGGGTGAAGGCAAAGAACAGCCGGTCGCAATGGGCGCGATAATCCTGCCATTTGTGATCGGCGCGCAGATCCTCGACCGACGACTTGATCTCGACTATCCAGATCTCGCCGCGCTCGTTCAAGGCGACGAGATCGGCGCGGCGGCCCGAAGGCAGCGGCAGTTCGCTGATTGAGGCAAAGCCGAGCGAGCGCAACAGCCGCGCGGTGCCGCGCGCAATCGCAAGCGCCGTCTCGGACTGGCGGCGGTCCGGCGCAGGCACGAGGCTGATCTGGCGGGCAGGCTGCTCCATGTAGGCATTCTATCCGATTCCGCAGCGGGGTCCTGCGTGAATCTTTCCCTTGGCGGGCAGCCAAAAATCGGCATTCTGGGCCCATGACCCAGGATACCGAGACCAAGGCGAAGGCCGGCGCCATCATCGTGCCGGTGACGCTGTTCGAGCAGAACTGCACTATTCTCTGGTGTGAGGCGACCAAAAAGGCCGTCGTGATCGATCCCGGCGGCGATGTGCCGCGAATCCAGGAGGCGATCGCGAAGACCGGCGTGACGGTCGAGAAGATCTGGCTCACCCACGGGCATATCGATCATGTCGGCGGCGCGGCGGAGCTGCGCGATGTGCTGAAGGTGCCGATCGAAGGCCCGCATCCGGCCGACAAGTTCCTGCTCGACAACGTGGTGTCGAGCGGCGCGCGGTTCGGCATGGCCGGCGTCCGCGATTTCGCACCGGACCGCTGGCTCGACGAAGGCGAAAAAGTCTCGATCGGCGGACTCGGCTTCGACATCCTGCACTGTCCCGGCCACTCGCCCGGCAGCGTAGTCTATTTCAATGCCGAACTGCGCTTCGCCCATGTCGGCGACGTCCTGTTCAACGGCTCGGTCGGACGGACCGATCTGCCCGGCGGCGACCACGCGACGCTGATTCGCTCGATCAAGAAAAAACTGCTGCCGCTCGGCGACGATGTCGGCTTCATCTGCGGCCACGGCGCCGGCTCGACCATCGGCCAGGAGCGGATGACGAACCCGTTCCTGACGGGCGAGATGTAGAGTCTGTCCTGTCGTTCCGGGGCGCGTCGAAAGACGCGAACCCGGAACCTCGAGATTCCGGGTTCGATGCTTCGCATCGCCCCGGAATGACGATGAAACTAGGCTTGCTTCCGCAGTCCCGCCGCCACCAGCACGCGGTTGATCGCGGCCGTCATGTTGATGACGCGGCGACGCGGCGCAGCCTGCTGCAATGGTGGCGCGGCGTGCAGCGGCGCGGGCGGCGGCTCGACCACCTGCTCGGCCGGCGCCTCAATCGGCTTGGCGGGCCGCATCATCTTGGCGACATTCTGCATCGGCGTCGCCGGCGCGACCGGCGGGATCAGCTTGGCGCTCGGCGATTCGGCGGGCGGCGCCTTGCGCTCGCGAATCCAGCTGGTGAGGCCGAAGAATTTTGCGATGTGGAACGAGGAGGAAATCCCCGCCTCGATCAGGAACGCGCCGCCCGTTCCATAGCGCTGGTCGTTGTCGGCGATGCCGAGCGGCGTGCCGTGGGCCATGTCGGTGATGGTGTAGGACTCGACGACGGTCTCGCCGTCGGCGTTCCACCAGACTTCCCGCGGATAGCCGTCGACCACCCCTTGCGACATCGGCGCCGGCGGCAGCTGATGCAGATCCAGCCACTGCTTGACGATTTCGTCGGCATTGGCCGGATGCACCGTGCGATCGGCGCTGCCATGCCATACCGACAGCCGCGGCCAGGGGCCGGTGTGCAGCGTTGCGCGGCGCACGAGGTCGCCGAGTTCTTCCGGCGGCCGTGCCGTCGAATGATGCATTTCATAGAGCGCCTCGCGCAACGTGCCGGCCACGCCGAACGGCAGGCCCGCGATGATGGCGCCGGCGGCGAACAGCTCCGGATAATTCGCCAGCATGGCGGCGGTCATCGCACCACCGGCCGACAGGCCGGTGATGAAGATGCGGCGCTTGTCGATATGATAGTCCGCGACCATG
>NZ_JAFATE010000003.1 GCF_019244115.1 Bradyrhizobium sp. | reverse complement strand
GGCCCTGGAATGGGCGGCCAAGAATGGCGGCACGACGGGCGAGAATGTCGCGAAGGGCTTTTACCAGAAGGCCAATTGGGTACCGGCCGGCATGGAAGGCGTCTGCAACCCCTCGACCTGGACCGACAAGGACCATCGCGGCACGCTGAAGGTCGATCTCTACCGCGCAAAGGTGTCGGGCGCGACCGATGGCGATCTCAACGACCTGATAGGCAAGGGCACCATCAAGCTGGAGAAGATCAAGACCGTCGAGCTGCCGCGCAAGGCGGAATGGCTCGGGTGGTGAGAAAGAGTTGCGTGAAGCGCAGCCCACACACGATGGTCATCCCCGCGAAAGCGGGGGATCCAGTACGCCGCGGCTTCCCGGTAGATCTCAGACGTCTCTGGAATACTGGACCGCCCGGTCCCGCCTCCGCCAAAGGCTTCGGCGAGGCCACGAGTTCAAGGGCGCGCCGGAGCGTTAGCGAAGGCGGCAAGCCGGGCGATGACAGCGGAGCAAGAATGACATGACTGAAGTCGCCGAAACAACGAGCGCTTCTCCTGCTCTCGTCACGCCGCTGCTCGCCGTGCGCAACATCGAGGTGGTCTATGACGAGGTCATCCTGGTGCTGCGCGGCCTCAGCCTCGAGGTCCCCAAGGGCACCATCGTCGCGCTGCTCGGCGCCAATGGCGCCGGCAAGTCGACGACGCTGAAGGCGATCTCGGGGCTGCTCAAGACCGAGGACGGCGAGGTGACGCGCGGCGAGATCGTGTTCGATGGGGTGCGCATCGACGGGACAGATCCGGACAAGATCGTCCGCCGCGGCATCTTTCAGGTCATGGAAGGCCGCCGCATCGTCGCCGACATGACCTCGCTGGAAAACCTGCGGCTCGGTGCCTTCACCCGCCGCGACAAAGAAATCGCCGCCGACATCGACATGGTGTTCAAATACTTCCCGCGCCTGAAGGAGCGCACGGGGCTTGCCGGCTATCTCTCCGGCGGCGAGCAGCAGATGCTGGCGATCGGGCGAGCGCTGATGGCGCGGCCAAAAATGATTTTGATGGACGAGCCATCGATGGGGCTGTCGCCGCTGCGGGTGAAGGAGGTGTTTGCGATCATCAAGGAGATCAACCGCGATCTCGGCGTCACCATTCTGCTAGTCGAACAGAATGCGCGCGCGGCGCTGTCGGTCGCAAGCCACGGCTACATCATGGAGCAAGGCAAAGTGGTGCTGGACGGCTCGGCTGCGGCGCTGCGCGACAACGAGGACGTCAAGGAGTTCTATCTCGGCGGCGCCGGCGACCAGCGCAAGAGTTTTAAGAACCTGAAAAGCTTCAAGCGGCGGAAACGATGGCTGTAGAGCATGATCTGGAAAAGTGCGAAGCGGTTTTCCGAAAAGATCATGCTCAAATTAGAGGGCCGGCAGTGCTCAGCTCAACACCAGATCCGCTTCTGTGACGGCGCAGAGCACATGATAGAACGACGACGCAGGGATCGTTGCAACCAGCGACGCGCCAGAGCTGTCGAACTGATCGTACCAGCCGCCCGCAACAGGATGGCTCAGATAGTGCCGCTCCAGCCGCACCAGCGCCGCGCGCGCCTCTTTGGCCGCATCGGCCTCGCCCCCTTCGACTTGCGCAATGAAGGCTTTGGCGAGTTCGACCTGTGGCCACAGCCGTCGCGTGTCGCGGCGAATGGTGCCGTCGGCGTCGCCGAGGTCGAGCAGGCATCCGGTCGCGCCGTCGCGATAGCGCAGCGCCGATTGCAGGAGCTCGCTGCGGCGCTGCCCCGTTGGGCAGCCGGTGATACGCTCAAAACCGCGGAGCAGCCAAACCCATTCGGCGAGATGTCCGGGCTCGACGATCACAGGCGCGATCCTCGACCAGTCGTCCTCGAAATATTCGCCAAGCAGGCGCGTCTGCTTGTCGTAGAGATTGGCGAGAAACAGCGCATAGAAATCGCCGGCGCGCTGCTGGAGCGCGAGATCATGGGTCGCATCGAACGCCGCGATCATCGATTCGAACAGATGCATATGCGGATTCTGCCGCCGCGGCAGCGACGGCGGCAGGCCTTCCAGGAAGCCGCCATGGGGCGAACGCAGCTCTGCATCCATGAAGGCGAGCAGCGCGTCGATCTCGGCGCGGATCTGCGTGTCGCGATCGAGCTCATACGCGCTCGCCAGCGCCAGCAGCACGAAGGCGTGCGCGTAGGTGTCGCGCCGGCCGTCCTGCACCGTTCCCTCCGGCGTCAGCGAAAACACGAAACCCGGCCTTCCGTCGGGCGCCTTGGCCTTGGCAAGGAGATACTCGAGCCCCTTCAGCGCGATCGCGCGGCCCTCCGTGGACCAGCCCATCTGCGCCGCCTTGGCGAAGCAGTAGATCTGGCGCGCCTGCACCATCACGCGCCGCGGCGCCTGCCTGTCGGCGCGGCCGTCCGCAGCGAGCCGATCGACGAACCCGCCGGCGGCCGCATCCCAGCCTTCGCCCGACCACAGCGGCAGGCAGTGCTCGATGACGCGGCTTTTCAGGCGCGCAACCACGTCTGCCGCGCCGTCGATCACCTCGCTTTGTCCCTCCGCCATCACCTTCTGCACCTCCGACACATCTCGCCGTCTGTATCACGGAACAGGCGCGGCGCCAGCCGCCGAAACCGACATGACACACCAGGGATCCGGCATGACCGACCATTACGACGCTCTTGAGACCCGCGATGCGGACGCGCGCGAGGCCGAGCTGTTCGCCCGCCTGCCGAACGTGCTGCGTGCGGCGATGGAAGCGCCCGCTTACGCGGAGCGGCTGAAGGGCATCGATCCGGCCACCGTCACCAGCCGTGCTGCGCTTGCGCGCCTGCCGGTGCTGCGCAAGTCGGAACTGCCGGCCCTGCACAAGGCCGCTCCGCCCTTTGGCGGCTTCGTCAAGAAGCCTGCGGGATCGTTCGCGCGGTTGTTCACCTCACCGGGACCGATTTTTGAGCCGGAAGCAGCTGATAAGGATCCCTGGCGCGGCGCGCGCGCTCTGCATGCGGCAGGTTTTCGGCGCGGCGACGTAATCCTGAACACCTTCAGCTATCACCTGACGCCCGGCGGCTTCATCATGGATGCCTCGGCGCGCGCGCTCGGCTGCGCCGTCATTCCGGCCGGTCCGGGCAACACGGAGGCACAATTCGAGCTGATCGAGGCCTATCGCCCGATCGGCTATTGCGGCACGCCCGACTTTCTAAAAATCCTGCTCGACGCGGCTGCCGCGGCCGGCCGCGACGTCGCCTCGATCAGGCGAGCGCTGGTCTCCGGTGCAGCCTTTCCGCCCTCGCTGCAGGCCGAGATCAAGTCGCGCGGCATCGACGCTTACCAGGCATTCGGCACCGCCGATCTCGGCCTCATCGCCTTCGAGACCAGCGCGCGCGAAGGCATGGTGGTCAACGAGCATCTGATCCTGGAAATCGTCAGGCCGGGCACCGGCGATCCGGTTGTGGATGGCGATGTCGGCGAGATCGTCGTCACCTCGCTCGATGAGGCGCATCCCTGGATCAGGCTCGCGCTTGGCGATCTGACCGCCGCGCTGTCCGGCAAGAGTCTCTGCGGCCGCACCAACTTGCGCATCAAGGGTTGGCTGGGTCGCTCCGACCAGACCACCAAAGTCAAGGGCATGTTCGTGCGTCCCGAACAGATCGCCGAGGTCGGCAAGCGTCATGCAGAACTCGGCCGGCTCCGCCTCGTCGTGTCGCGTCAGGGCGAAACCGATGTGATGACGCTGAAAGCCGAGAGCGCGGCACACAGCGAGGCCTTGCGAGGCGAAATCGCCGCAACCCTGCGCGCCGTGACAAAACTCGGCGGCGAGGTCGAATTGACTGCGCCGGGCTCGCTGCCCAATGACGGCAAGGTCATCGCCGACGAGCGTTGATCAGGCGCCGAACCGCGGCGACGAAATCATGCGCGA
>NZ_JAFATE010000803.1 GCF_019244115.1 Bradyrhizobium sp. | reverse complement strand
AGGAGCCGCCGAGGCCCTTGCCGCGGGGCTGATAGCCGATGCGGCCGTTCAGCCCCTTTTGCGGCACGGTGGAGAAGGACCAGTTGTTGACCGGACCGGCGACCATCAGCACCAGCGCGTAGGGCGTGGTGACGATCCAGTTGTCGTTTTTGCCGCCGGCATCGAGCAGCGCGACCGAGGTCTCGCGGTCCTCCGAGAGCCGGCTCGCCACCGCACATCCGCCGCTCCCGGCCCCGACCACAACGAAATCGAATGTCTCCGTCACGCAAATCCCCCTCAATTGCGCTCCGTCATTGCGAGGAGCGAAGCGACGAAGCAATCCAGACTGTCTCCGCGGAGACGGTCTGGATTGCTTCGCTACGCTCGCAATGACGGTGTTGAAGCGTTCAAGACAAAAACCGCAGCATCTTCTCCAGCCGCGCGATCTTTGCGCCGTAGGGCGGATAGAGATCGGCGAGGCGATTGAACGGCGAGCGATAAAACACCGGCTTCAGCTTGCTGAACGCATTAAATCCCCATTCGCCGTGATAGGCGCCGCTGCCCGAGGGGCCGACGCCGCCAAAAGGCTGGTTGACCTGGGTGATGTGGAACAGGCAGTCATTGATGGTGACGCCGCCCGACACCGTGCGCGACAGCACCGCCTCGCGCGCCGCCTCATCCTTGCCGAACCAGTACAGCGCGAGCGGCCGCTCATGGGCGTTGACGAAAGTGATCGGCTCGGCGGCCTCGCGATAGCCGATGACCGGCAGCACGGGCCCAAAAATCTCCTCCTGCATGATCGCCATGTCGGGCGTTGCGCCGACCACGATGGTGGGCGGAAACTTGCGTGCGCCCTTCCAGGCGGCATCGCCGGCGTCAGCAGTCTGCATGATCGTGGCACCCTTGGCCGCGGCATCGGCGAGCAGCGCCTCGAGCCGCGCATAATGGCGTTCGGAGATAATAGACGTGTAGTCCTTGTTCTGCGGGTCGGTGCCGAACATCCGCCTGACATGGCCCTGGAGCTTGCCGGCAAACTCCTGCAGCCGCTCGTCCGGGACGAGGGCGTAGTCCGGCGCGATGCAGGTCTGCCCGGCGTTGAGCAGTTTGCCATAGGTGATGCGCTCGGCGGCCTCGTCGAGGTCGGCGGAGCGATCGACGATCGCGGGCGACTTGCCGCCGAGTTCGAGGGTCACCGGCGTGAGGTTGCGCCCGGCCGCTTCCGCGACCAGCCGGCCGACCCGCGTCGAGCCGGTGAACACCAGATGATCGAACGGCAGGCTGGCAAACGCTTTTGCGATCTCGTCCGCGATGCCGGTCACGATCATCTCGGTGGGCGCGAACGCAGCGGCGACGATCTCCTTGAGCAGCGCGGCAAAGCGCGGGGTCAGCTCGCTCGGCTTGATCATGACGCGGTTGCCGGCCGCGATCGCCCCGATCGCCGGCGCCAGGGTCAGCTGCAGCGGATAGTTCCACGGCGCCATGATGCCGATCACGCCGAGCGGCTGCGGGTACAGGCGGTTTTTGGCCGGCCAGAACTGCACCATGGTCGGGATCGGCCGCGGCGTCATCCAGCGCTTGAGATGGCCCTTGGCGTGCTTGATCTCGGTCAGCAAAAACAGCGTCTCGGCAATGGTGGTCTCGACCGCCGAGCGGTGCCCGAAATCCGCCGAGATCGCCTCCGCAAACCTCCTCTCGTTCTTGCTGATGGCGCTACGCAGCCGCCTCAGCCGGTCGAGGCGCAGCGCGAGATCGGCCGCCGGCTCAGTGCGCGAGGCGTCGTGGAGGGCATGGAAGGCCTCGTCGAGGCCGATGAGATCAGGGCTTTTCAGCGACTGGTCCATGGCGCGTCTCCTGTCGTGATGGCTCGGCTGGGCCTTTGACGGTTCCAGGCTGGGCCCTGTGCTGGTTCCAAGCTGGGGCCTAGGCGCCTGTCTGGCAAGAGCATACCGCCGCTGTCGTCCCTGCGAACGCAGGGACCCATACCGCGGAATCTCGCAATGAGGCCAGATGACCGTCTTCCGCCAAACGACCGCCTGTGGTTATGGGTCCCTGCTTGCGCAGGGACGACAGCCAGGGGCTCCGCTCTGCCTCCGCTCCCTACTGGGCTTTCGCCCTGCTCCCTTCCGCCGACCAGGTGCTCCGCTCTGCTCCCCTCCCCCTTGCGGGGAGGGGTCGGGGGTGGGGGTAGCCGCGGATCACAGACCTCGCCGATCATCCGCGCGATTTCCTCCCGTTCCGCCTGTCACAAAACTGGAAAAATCCTGCCCAAGACCCTTCCCAAAGCGCAGCGGCGTTGGTACATACCGCCCGCACCCGACGGGCTTGCCGCCCACGGGGATGCCTTCTCAGGACGGTATTGGGATGGATCGATCGGCGCGCCCCGCGCGGCCGCTCTTTTCCGTTCCCCTCTTTCCGGTCAAGGCGCGCAACGGCTTATCGCGGGGTGGAGCAGCCCGGTAGCTCGTCAGGCTCATAACCTGAAGGTCGCAAGTTCAAATCTTGCCCCCGCAACCAAACATCAAGCCCTTGGAAACGCATCGTTTTCAAGGGCTTTTTGCTGCTCCTAGTTTAGCTTGAAAC
>NZ_JAFATE010000747.1 GCF_019244115.1 Bradyrhizobium sp. | reverse complement strand
TCCGCGGTTTCATCGTCTCTGATTTCGCCGCGATGCACGCGGAATTTCTGCGCGACATGGCGGGCTGGGTCCGCGAGGGCCGCGTGAAGTACAAGGAGTTCATCACCGATGGTCTCGACAGCGCGCCGGAGGCGTTCATCGGCCTGCTCAAGGGCGCCAATTTCGGCAAGCAGCTCGTTCGTGTCGGGCCAGACAAGGCCTGAGTATTTGCGGCTAGGTGGCCGGCGCGAAAAGATCGTCGAGCCAGACGTCGGCCTGGCCCGGCGCCCGCAGATGGCGCACCTCGAAACCGTCGGGCTGAAAGCGATATTCGACCAGCCCGACTTCCTTGATCCCGATCACGTCCTGCATGCGGTCGGGAATCACGAAGCCGGTGGACGGCGCCCAGACATGTCTGACGCCACGATAGGTAAAGTCGCGCCGCTGATGGACATGGCCGCTGGCGACCAGCCGCAGATTGACGTTGCGCAGCATCTCCACGAGGCGCCGGCGCGCCGGCATCGGAACGTAGCGGATCGCGGTCGCCGCGAGCTCGGGATCGTCGGGCGCATTAAGGAACAGCGGCTTGTGCAGGAACAGCGCCACCGGCTTGCCGTTGGCGGAGGCCAGCTCGCAGGCGAGCCAGTCGAACTGTTCGGCTTCGCTGATGAGCCCGGAGTTCATGACCAGCGAATTGAGGCCGACAAAGCACCAGCCGGCGGCCTCGAAACGCCAGCGGTCGTCGCCAAAGACGGAAATGAAGGCCTGGCGGTCCTTCTCGGTGACGGCCTGCTTCGGATTGGGGCAGGCCTGGGTTGGATTGTCGCCGATATCGTGGTTGCCGGGCAGATAGCGACAGGGAACGGGCAGGGCCTCGTGCAGGGTGCGGGCAAATTCGAGATCCTCGGGTCCGGCCGGGCCGTCGAAGGCGACGTCGCCGGTATTGACGACGAGGTCGGGGCGTGTCGCGTCGAGATGATCGCTCAGCTTCGCAAAATTGTCGCTGAGCAGCGGCAGGCGGCGGGCCAGATGGGTGTCGGAAATTTGCGTGAGGCGAAATTCGGTCATGCGGATCATCCTTCCGGGCAAAAATATATCGCGCGCCCATTTCGGGAAAATGTCGGTCAGTTCACACTGATTGGTCCGGCTTTGCGCTTTGTTGTCAGGAGCAGGCGTCGCGGCTATTAGCCTTTTAGGCTGGCCGCTGCGGCGCCCGGGAGGATTTCGATGTCCATTCAAATGGTTCTGCTGCCGGTCTTCGTCGAAGTCGCGCTCACCTTTAGCCTCCTGCTATGGATGGCGCGGGGGCGGGCGGCGGCGCGGGGCGAGACGAAGCCGAGGGAGATTGGCAACCAGTTCGACCTGCCCGTCTTGTTCTACGTCCTGATCGCGCTGGCCTTGCCGCTGCGCCATGCCGATTTCCTCATCGTTGCTTTGTCCTGGGTGTTCGTCATCACCCGTTTCGTCCATGCCGGCATTCTTGTGAACTCCAACGACGTGCGGCAACGCTCGCTGGCCTGGTTCGCCGGCATCGTGGTGCTGCTCGTGATGTGGATCTACTTCGCGCTGAAAATCCTGTTGCTGATCTAGGCATTGCCGGCCGGTCCTCAAAGAAAAGAGCGAGCATGACACCACAAGCGCGCCTGTCCGCGGCGATTGAAATCATCGAGACCATCGAGGCGCAGCGTGCCCCAGCAGCGAAGGCGCTGAAGGACTGGGGCACGGCGCATCGGTTTGCCGGTTCCGGCGATCGGGCGGCGATTGCGGGCCTGGTCTGGGACGTGCTGCGGCGGCGCGCCTCCAGCGCCTGGATCATGAATGACGATACCGCACGGGGGCGTGCGCTCGGCATGCTCAAGCGCGAGCGCGGGCTCGCGGTCGATGCGATCGCAGCGCTTTGCGACGGCGGCCGTTATGCTCAGGAACCGCTGTCCGAGGCGGAACGCGCGGCGCTTGCCACGCGCACCACCGATGCGGCGCCGCCGCCGGTTGCCGGCGATTATCCGGACTGGCTCGATCCCTATCTGGCGCAGGTGTTCGGCGAGGATCGCGTCGCCGAAGCCGCCGGCATGGCGTCCCGCGCGCCGCTCGACCTGCGTGTCAACACCCTGAAAGGGAAGCGCGAAAAAGTTCTCGCCGCGCTGACCCATCTCGGTGCGCGGGAGACGCCGTGGTCGCCGCTCGGACTGCGCATCGAGCTCGGTGCCGATGCCCGCAATCCCGGCATTCACGCCGAGGAGAGTTTCATCAAGGGCGCGATCGAGGTGCAGGACGAGGGTTCGCAACTCGCCGCGCTGCTGGCCGCTGCAAAATCCGGCGAGCAGGTGATCGACCTCTGTGCCGGCGCCGGCGGCAAGACGCTGGCGCTCGCCGCCAGCATGCAGGGCAAGGGCCGGCTGATCGCGACCGACCGCGACAAGCGCCAGCTCGCGCCGATCCATGAACGGCTGTCGCGCGGTGGCGTGCACAATGCCGAGGTGCGCAGCCCCCGGGGGGAGGAGGAGCCGCTCGCCGACATCAAGGCATCGGCCGATCTCGTCGTGATCGACGCGCCCTGCACGGGAACCGGGACTTGGCGGCGCAATCCGGATGCCAAATGGCGGATGCGCCCCGGCGCGCTCGAAATCCGGCTGAAGGACCAGGCCGAAGTGCTTGATCGGGCTGTCAGGCTGGTGAAGGTGGGCGGGCGGATCGCTTACATCACCTGCTCGGTGCTGCCGCCCGAAAACGGCGAGCAGGTTCGTGCCTTTCTCGGTCGCCACGCCGGATTCTCCATCGTCGCGCCGGACCAGACCGCGGCCGCGCTCGGAGACAAGGCGACGGCTTTTGCTGGCGCCGCGCTGCGCTCGCCGGAGGGCTGGCTGATGACCCCGCGCCGGACCGGCACGGACGGGTTTTTCGTATCGATCCTGCGCCGGGAACGATAGGGTGGGCAAAAGCGCTCTTGCGCCGTGCCCACCATCTCGAGCGCGGTGCTGGGCCGGTGGGCACGCTATCGCTTTGCCCACCCTACCAAATTGCGCCCAGGCACGACCGGTCCGAGTACACTCGGACCAAAAGGCGTGGATGGCCGGGACGGGCCCGCGCCTGACGGTTCGTCCGGGGTTGCGACGGTGCCCTCCACGGCGTAATTGCTGTCCATGACAGCAGCCCCCCAAATCGATGAGTCGCCCGCGCCTGCCGTGACCTCGGCGCATGACAAGATCCTGATCGTCGACTTCGGCAGCCAGGTCACCCAGCTGATCGCCCGCCGCGTGCGCGAAGATGGCGTCTATTGCGAGATCGTGCCGTTCCAGAAGGCGGAAGCCGCCTTCCGCGAGATGAAGCCGAAGGCGGTGATCCTGTCCGGCGGCCCGGAATCGGTGCATGAGGAAGGCTCGCCCCGCGCGCCCCAGCTGATCTTTGCGAGCGGCGTGCCGGTGCTCGGCATCTGCTACGGCCAGATGACCATGGCGGCCCAGCTCGGCGGCGAGGTCGAGGGCGGCCACCACCGCGAGTTCGGCCGCGCCGATGTCGAGGTCAAGACCGACAGCTGCCTGTTCGACGCGACCTGGACGGCGGGCGGACGTTACCCGGTCTGGATGAGCCATGGCGACCGTATCACAAAGATGCCGCCGGGCTTTGTGGTCGCCGGCACCTCCGCCAATGCGCCGTTCGCGGTCATCCAGGACGAGAAGCGCAAATACTACGGCCTGATGTTCCATCCCGAGGTCGTGCACACGCCCGATGGCGCGCAGCTGATCCGCAATTTCGTGCGCAAGATCGCCGGCCTCTCCGGCGATTGGACCATGCGCGCCTTCCGCGAGGAGGCGGTCGCAAAGATCCGTGCGCAGGTCGGCAAGGGGCGGGTGATCTGCGGCCTCTCCGGCGGCGTCGACTCGGCCGTCGCCGCCGTGTTGATTCATGAGGCGATCGGCGATCAGCTCACCTGCGTGTTCGTCGATCACGGCCTGCTCAGGCTGAGCGAGGCCGAGACCGTGGTCGACCTGTTCCGGCATCACTACAATATTCCGCTGGTTCACGTTGATGCCTCGAAGCAATTTCTCACCGAACTTGCCGGCGTCACCGAACCCGAACAGAAGCGCAAGACCATCGGGCGTCTCTTCATCGACGTATTCGATGCTGAGGCCAAAAAGATCGGCGGCGCCGAGTTCTTGGCGCAGGGCACGCTCTATCCCGACGTGATCGAAAGCGTCTCCTTCACCGGAGGGCCGTCGGTGACCATCAAGTCGCACCACAATGGCGGCGGCCTGCCCGAGCGCATGAACATGAAGCTGGTCGAGCCGCTCCGCGAACTGTTCAAGGACGAGGTGCGCGCGCTCGGCCGCGAGCTCGGCCTGCCCGATATTTTTGTCGGCCGGCATCCGTTCCCGGGCCCGGGGCTCGCGATCCGCTGCCCCGGCGACATCACGAAGGAGAAGCTCGACATCCTGCGCAAGGCCGATGCCGTCTATATCGACGAGATCCGCAAGGCAGGGCTCTACGACGTGATCTGGCAGGCGTTTGCCGTGCTGCTGCC
>NZ_JAFATE010000869.1 GCF_019244115.1 Bradyrhizobium sp. | reverse complement strand
CTGTGCGCTTGGTCGCGATGCGTGGTCATTCGCTTGTGGAATGAGGCGTCGGCGCACGTTCCCGCTGTCAGAGGAATGTTTGAGAATGTCTCTAATCAGAAGAATGTTTGAGAATTTCTCTAAAACGCGAAGCTGCTCGCGTGCATCCTCCTTCCGTTACGTCTGTTGCGTGTCGCGGTCAGGTGCGACGAATGTTCGAGAAATGCCTGCAAATTCAGCATCGGACGCAGCTCATCACTTTTGATGAGGTGAATGCTGGGCAGTGTACACGCGCGAACTCGTAAAACGTTACTTTCGCGGTACCGCCAAAATGATTCCCTGTTCGGGTGACACAAGGCGGCTTCAGCTTTCCAATGCAGTATCGCGCGGTGTGGTCGATGTCAGCTTTGTTTGGTTCTGGTGCCAAGACCCGTATTGACGGCGACTTCGACCATGACGTTGCGGTCGGCCAGGACGGTTCGTCCGCCGCGGTCCGGCCGCGGTTCAGATTGCCGTTTGGCGCCATCGGACATGCGTCCGCGCTTGCCGATGCAACCGCCGTCGTCGTCGCGAGTCTGGTCGGAGGCGCCGGCTATCAAATCGCCGTCTATCAGACGTCAGGCCATCTCGGAACGCTGATCGGGGTCGGGATCGTCGCGGCGCTGCTGCAGGTGCTGATCGGGCAGACGCTGGCGCTCTACCAGATCCGGGCCATCCTGTCGTTTCGCAAGTCGATCCGTGAGATCGTCGCAATCTGGGTCGCCGTCAGCCTGCTGCTGACGTTGCTGGCTTTCCTGATGAAGGTCGGCGCGGACTATTCCCGCGGTTCGATCGTCTGCTTCTGCGTCCTGGCGCTGGCGCTGGTTCTCTGCTCGCGATGGCTGGCGAGCCGCCTTGCGAAGTTCGCCGTTGCCGCCGATCACCTGCAGGGCAGGCGGGTCATATTGGTTGGTCCGCAGGACGAGATCGCAGGCCTCGAGGACCGCATGCTGCTGCGGCGCTTCGGACTGTCGGTGATCGAGCGCGTGGTTTTTGCCGGCAGTTCGAACGCGACGCCGATGCTGAACCAGCGCGAAACCGCCGCCCTGGACCGCGCCATCCTGGCCGGACGCCGCGAAAATGCCGCCGAGATCGTGCTCGCCTTTTCATGGTGGGACGGGCGCAAGCTGGAGCTGGTCCGCGACCATCTGCGGGCGTCACCGCTGCCGGTTCAGCTGCTTCCCGACAGCCGGATTCGCGCGGTGATCGGCAATCGATCGTTCCGCGTCAACGGCACATTCGCGGTCGAAGTCCAGCGCGGCCCGCTGTCGATGCTCGAACAAGGCGCCAAGCGCCTGCTCGACATCGTGGGCGCCTCGCTCGCCCTTCTCATCCTGGCGCCGTTGTTCGTGCTCGCCGCCATTGCCATCAAGCTGGAATCACCGGGACCGGTGTTCTTCCGCCAGCGCCGCAACGGCTTCAATACCAGCCAGTTCAGGATCTTCAAATTCCGCACCATGATGGTGATGGACGATGGCGTCGTGGTGCTGCAGGCCAGCCGCGACGACCCGCGCGTGACCTTGATCGGCAAGATTCTCCGCCAGAGCAGCATCGACGAGCTGCCGCAGCTGTTCAACGTCCTGCTCGGCGAGATGTCGCTGGTCGGTCCCCGACCGCACGCGCTGGCCCATGACGACCAGTATTCGGACGTGCTTTCGAACTACGCGTTTCGCAATCACGTCAAGCCCGGGATCACCGGCTGGGCTCAGGTGCACGGCTATCGCGGCGCGACGATCCGCCTGGAGCAGATGAAGGCGCGGGTGGACTGCGATCTCTGGTACATCAACAACTGGAACCTGCTGCTCGACCTGAAGATCCTGGCGCTCACCGTTTTCGAGGTGGTTCGCGGGCGCAATGCCTACTGATGTCGCGAACGCGCTACGCGCTTCGCGCCCGCACCTCAACCCTCATCCGCGAGCGGAGGAGGGAGCAGGAGCGCGCCTTCGGCGCGGCAACTATCGAACCTGAACTCATCATGCTCAGAGCGATGGGCTTGGGTTGAATCGCCATCGCGCTTTGGATTTCCTGTTTGCCCATGATCGTTTCGGAAAAACCGCTTCGCACTTTTCCGGATCCTGACCTAGTTTTCCGGTATCGCTTCAGGTCTCGATGAGCAGGTTTGCTGCGGCTGTCCAACCTCACTCGCCTTTTCAGGCTCGGAGCCAAATGGGTTCCCGGCCGATGCATGCAGTGCGGACAGGTCGGCCCCGTCCAGATAGGCAATCATCGTTGGGCGGGTGGTGACCATCTTGCCGATGGCGGAATCGGGAACGCCTAGTTTCGCTGAGATCCTCGCCAGCTTCACGGTGAGAAGCATGGAACCTCGGTCTTCGATGTCTCGGCGACTGGAAACAGAGTGTACGCCAATCTTCGATTGCCGGCCAAAATATCGCTTTGCTGCGGAGAAGAAGACGAACGCACAAGCCGAATCACACTCCCCGCCGACGTAGACAGTAAGCTTCTTGCGGCGTACGAGGTTTGCGATCCGGAGGCCTTCCTCGAGGTCTCCGCCATCGGAGCTCAGATCAAGGCCGACGATCGCCTCCTTTCTCGCGAAGTGAGCCCTTAACCTCGAGTAGTCCCCATCTTTGATGTCGCCGCGCAACCGCAAGACGACACCCGAGCAGGCGGTCACGCGCTGAATGTCCGCGGCCCAAGAGGTGCGAGCCAGCAAGATCGCCAACAGCAGACAAAAAACTCGGAACATCATCGTCAAGGCTCTACCGGG
Source organism: Bradyrhizobium sp. (assembly GCF_019244115.1). Classification (GTDB taxonomy): domain Bacteria; phylum Pseudomonadota; class Alphaproteobacteria; order Rhizobiales; family Xanthobacteraceae; genus Bradyrhizobium. The sequence continues at coordinate 2,284 of NZ_JAFATE010000869.1, read as the reverse complement.
CGAAGGCCCTGCATGGCGAACGTTCGACGCTTGGCGCACTCCGCAAACGGCCGGCAATCTTCGGCAGATTCTTTAGGTTGGGCATGGCAAGCGACGCGAGGATTCCTGCGCCAAGTTGATTGTCAAACCTCTGACAATCGTTGATCTGGATCAAGGCTGACCTGGCCGGTCGAATGCCGCTGTCACGACAAACGCCGTGGAACGGAGGCTCTGGGGGAGCCGCGGGATCTCTCACGCCGGCGCGCGCCCGAGCGCTTTCTGCATCGCCAGCGCCGCCTGGTCCATCTGACCGCTGATATAGGGTGCGATCTCGTGCGGCAGCACGTCGACGATCCAGGTGAGGCGGCAGCTTGTCTCGCCCTCGGCAAACACCTGCACGGACGCGCTGTGCTGCTTCACGCGTTCGCTGACGACGGCATAGACCAGCCGCCGCCGCTCGTCGTCGCAATCGACCAGCAGCTCGCGCGCCACGGTGCCGCCCGCGAAGCTGACGATGCGCGCCTCACCATCGAGCTTGGTGTCGAGCACGAAGCCCGGCACCAGGCGGGTGTGCAGCGCGCCGAAATCGCGCAGCGCATCCCACACCTGATGGGCGGGTGCGGCGATCGGAACATCCTTGTGGATGGATGCCATGGAAATGTCCTTTCCTTTGCCGTCATTCCGGGGCGATGCGAAGCATCGAACCCGGAATCTCGAGATTCCGGGTTCGCCTCTTCGAGGCGCCCCGGAATGACGTCGGATGGGTGAGGAGCGCGCAGCTACGCACACACCGCCTCGACATTGTTGCCGTCGGGGTCGATCAGGAACGCGGCGTAATAGGTCGGGCTGTAATCGGCGCGGGGACCGGCGCCGCCATTGTCGCGGCCGCCGGCCTTCACGCCGTCGCTGTGAAATTTTTCGATCGCGGCATGGTCCGGCGCGCGGAACGCAACGTGCGCGCCCTCGCTTTTCAGGTCCTTATGCAGATAAAGCCAGAGCGCGGGCGCACCCTTCGGGCCAAAGCCAGCGCCGGTCTCGTCCTTCGAGCACAGGACATAGCCGAGCGGCGCCAGCGCGGCCTCATAGAACCGCACGCTGTTGTCGAGATTGCTGACCTTGAGGCCAATGTGGTCGTACATGATGATCTCCGTATCGATGGCGCGCGGCGATGCGCGGACCGGAGATCTCTAGTCAATGCAGGGCGAGCCGTTCTTGGAAAATCTTGCGCATCCCCCGCGAGGCCTGGCGAAATTTCAGCGGCGGAACGCCGGCCGCCCGGTGAAAGGTGCGGACGAAATTCGACAGGTCGTTGAAGCCGGTATCATAGGCGATGGCAGTGATGTCGCGGTCGTCACAGGCGAGCAGGCGCGCGGCGTGGCGCAGCCGGGCGCGCACCAGATATTGATGCGGAGTCACGCCGAGCACGCCGGAAAACAGCCGCAGGAAATGGAACGGGCTGACGCCCGCCCCGCGCGCCGCATCCTCCAGCGCGATGTTATCAGGCGAATTCGCATCGATCCACAGCGCGGCCTCGACCGCGCGGCGGCGATCGCGGGCGGTCGGCGCGGCCGTCTTGCGCGATCGGCCGGACACCATTTCGACGAAGCGGCTCGCCAGCATCGCGCCGATCTCGTCGAGGGTGATATCGCTGCGGCCGCATGCGGCGGCCTGCGCGAGCTCGCCGAACACCATCAGTTCTCCCAGCGGCGGCGCGGCGCCGATCTGCCAGGGCTCGCGACGCGCGCCGACCTCCTCCACGAACTCGCTCGCGAAGAAAAACGACAGGCACTCGTCGCCGCAGACGTGATCATGGCTGCAGACGAACTCGGTGTCGGGGAAGCCGATCAGCATCGATCCGGTCACCAGCTCGTGGCTGCGCCCGCGGCTCGCATAACCAAAACTGCCCTTGCGGACATAGGAGATCGAGTGGCAGCGGTGCAGCTCGGCATAGGGTTTTTCGCCGGGCAGCGCGGTGCAGCGGAACTCGGAGACGGTGATGAACTTGCCTTGGAAAAGTGTGATCGACGCCATACCCGAACAGCTAGGGACGCAGCCGCGGCGGATCAAGCGGCAGCAGCACGTCGAGCAGCGTCTTGGCGGCGCTGAGACGCGTGCCTTCGATCGTGAGCAGCCGCCGCTTGGAAATCACCCCGCCATTTTGCGAGGCCTTGTCGGCGGCGCCAGCCGCTTCCAGCACGCGGTGGCACGGCACGATGATCATGAACGGATTCTTTGCCAGCGCCTGGGCGACCGAATGTACCGCGCCCGAGGCCCGTAGCGCCGCGGCGACCTCGTGATAGAGGCG
>NZ_JAFATE010000321.1 GCF_019244115.1 Bradyrhizobium sp. | reverse complement strand
CACCACCTGGCCGCTGCCGGACTTTTGCGCCTCCAGCAGCGCGGCGAGCACGCCGACCACGAGATAGAGCGCGCCGCCGCCAAAGTCGCCGACCAGATTAAGCGGCGGCACCGGCCGTTCGGCCGGGCCGATCGCGGCCAGCGCACCCGTCAGCGAGATGTAGTTGATGTCGTGGCCGGCGGCCTGCGCCAGCGGGCCTTGCTGGCCCCAGCCGGTCATCCGGCCATAGACCAGTTTTGGGTTGCGCGCGAGCACGATTTCGGGGCCAAGACCGAGGCGCTCCATCACGCCGGGGCGAAAGCCTTCAATCAACGCATCGACTTGATCGAGCAGGTCCAGCACCTGCGCGATTGCGCCCTTGTCCTTCAGGTCGAGTTCGACGATCTTGCGCCCACGGGTCGCGACCGCTTTCAGGTTCTTAGCCGAGCCGACGCGATCGAGCGTCATGACATCGGCCCCCATGTCGGCAAGCAGCATGCAGGCGAACGGACCGGGACCGATGCCGGCGAATTCGACGATGCGAAAGCCGGCCAGCGGTCCGGAAGCGCGGGTCTGGGATTCTGGAGCCGATTTATCGAGCATGGCTATGCTCCTTCACACTGATAAACACTGGTCCAAATGCACAGGCGGCGCGCATGGGCTTGCGCGCCGCCTGCAAACAGGTCTTGCGTCGAGGCGCTGTCACCCCGCCGCTTGCACGGCGCGCTGGGCCATGACCTTGATCAGGTTGGCGCGGTAGTCGGCGGCGGCATGGATGTCGCTCATCAGGCCGTCGGCGGACACCGTGACGCTATCGAGCGCGGATGCGGCCCAGTTCGTCTTCAGCGCGGCTTCGATCGCACCGACGCGCGCAACGCCGCCCTGGAACGCGCCGGTCGCGGCGACGCGGACATCGCCGGCCTTGGTCTTGACCGCGAACACGCCGGTCAGCGCAAAGCGCGAGGCCGGATGCGGGAACTTTGAATAGCCTCCTTTCGCCGGGATCGGGAAGCTCACCGCTGTGATCATCTCGCCGTCGTCGAGCGCGGTCGTGAACAGGCCCTTGAAGAAGTCGTCGGCCGCAATCGTGCGCTTGTTGGTCTTGATGGTGGCGCCAAGCGCCAGCACCGCGGCGGGATAGTCGGCGGCCGGATCGTTGTTGGCGAGCGAGCCGCCAATGGTGCCGCGATGGCGCACCGCGGGATCGCCGATGGTGGAGGCCAGATGCGCCAGCGCCGGGATCGCCTTCTGCACGGCAGCCGAGTTGGCGACATCGTTATGCGTGGTCGCGGCCCTGATGGTGACGGCATCGCCGGTCACCTCGATGCCGATGAGGTCCTTGATCCTGGCGATGTCGATCACGTCGGAGGGCGAGGCGAGGCGCTGCTTCATGACCGGGAGCAGCGTGTGCCCCCCGGCGAGATATTTTGGCTCGCTGCCCTTGGCAAACAGGCTCGCTGCTTCATCGACCGATGAGGCGCGATGATAGGTGGTCTGATACATGGGGTGCTCCCTGGAATTTTGTTTCGGTCGTTCCGGGGCGCTGGCGCAGCGAGCGAACCCGGAACCTCGAGGTTGAGAATCTCTGCTCCAGATTCCGGGTTCGCCTCTTCGAGGCGTCCCGGAATGACGTCTTTAGCCCTGCATCGCGCGCCAGACCCGGTCCGGGGTCGCCGGCATCTCCAGCGCGTTGTTGCCGATCGCGTCCGTGATGGCGTTGATCACGGCGGCCGAGGAGCCGATCGCGCCGGCCTCGCCGCAGCCCTTCACGCCCAGCGGATTGCCGGGGCACAGGGTCGTGGTGTGCGACAGCTTGAACGACGGCAAATCGTCGGCCCGCGGCATGGCATAGTCCATGAACGAGGCCGTCACCGGCTGGCCGTTGCCGTCATAGACGGCGTGTTCGAGCAGCGCCTGGCCGATGCCTTGCGCGAGCCCGCCATGGACCTGGCCCTCGACGATCATCGGGTTGATCAGCCGGCCAAAATCGTCCGCCGCGACAAAATTGACGAACGTGGTCTTGCCGGTGCCCGGATCGACCTCGAGCTCGCAGATATAGGAGCCGGCCGGGAAGGTGAAGTTGCTGGGATCGTAGAACGCGCTCTCCTTCAGGCCCGGCTCCATGCCGTCGGGCAGATTGTGGGCGGTGTAGGCCGCGAGCGCCACCATCGGCAGCGCGATCTTCTTGTCGGTGCCGGTGACCTTGAACTCGCCACCCTCGATCACGATGTCGGCCTCCGAGGCCTCGAGCTGATGAGCCGCAATCTTCTTGGCTTTTGCCTCGACTTTCTCCATCGCCTTCAAAATCGCGGTGAGGCCGACGGCCGCCGAGCGCGAGCCATAGGTGCCCATGCCGAACTGCACCTTGTCGGTGTCGCCATGGACGATCTGCACCTGGTTGATGGAGATGCCGAGCCGGTCGGCGACCAGCTGCGCGAACGCGGTCTCATGGCCCTGGCCGTGGCTGTGCGAGCCGGTCAGGACCTCGATGGTGCCGACCGGGTTGACCCGCACCTCGGCGGATTCCCAGAGGCCGACGCCGGCGCCGAGACTGCCGACCGCCTTGGACGGCGCGATGCCGCAGGCCTCGATGTAGCAGGACACGCCGATGCCGCGCAGCTTGCCTTCGCTCTTGGCCTTGGCCTTGCGCGACGGAAAACCGGCATAGTCGATCGCCTTCATCGCCGCATCGAGCGAGGCATTAAAGTCGCCGGCGTCATAGGCCATGATGACCGGCGTCTGGTGTGGAAATTGCGTGATGAAGTTCTTCTTCCGAAGCTCCGCTGGATCGACCTTGAGCTGCCGCGCCGCGGTCTCCATCATGCGTTCCAGGAGATAGCTCGCCTCGGGCCGACCGGCGCCGCGATAGGCATCGACCGGGGTGGTGTTGGTGTAGACCCCAATCACCTCGGCATGGATCGCCGGGATGGTGTACTGGCCTGACAATAGGGTGGCATAGAGATAGGTTGGCACCGAGGACGAGAACAGCGACATGTAGCCGCCGAAATTGGCGTAGGTCTTGACCCGAAGCCCTGTAATCTTGTGGTCCTTGTCAAAGGCCATCTCGGCCTTGGTGACGTGGTCGCGGCCATGGGCGTCGGTCAGGAAGGATTCGGTGCGGTCTCCGGTCCATTTGACCGGGCGCCCCACCTTCTTGGAGGCCCACAGCGCCACCATCTCCTCGGGATAGATGTAAATTTTTGAGCCGAACCCGCCGCCGACATCGGGCGCGATGACGCGGAGCTTGTGCTCGGGGGCGATGTTGTAGAACGCCGACAGCACGAGGCGCGCGACATGCGGGTTCTGCGAGGTGGTATAGAGCGTAAAATGCTCCTCGGCCGCGTCGTAATCGGCGATCGCCGCGCGCGGCTCCATCGCGTTCGGCACCAGGCGGTTGTTGGAAAGCTCCATGGTGACGACATTGGCGGCCTTGCTGAACGCATCATTCACGGCGGCCTCGTCGCCGATCACCCAGTCATAGACCTGGTTGCCCGGGGCTTCCGGATGCAGCTGCGGCGCGCCGGGCGCGATCGCGGCCTTGACGTCGGCGACCGCCGGCAGCTCCTCGTAATCGACCACCACCGCTTCGGCGGCATCCCGCGCCTGATTCTTGCTCTCGGCGATGACGACCGCGACGGCCTGGCCGACGAAGCGCACGACTTCCGGCGCCATCGCCGGCCAGGCGCCCATCTTCATGGGCGAGCCATCTTTGGAATGGATCATCCAACCGCAGATCAGATTGCCGATCTTGTCGTCGACCAGCTCCTTGCCGTTCAGCACCGCCAGCACGCCCGGCATCTTGAGCGCGGCGGAAGCGTCAATGCCTTTGATCTTTGCATGCGGATGCGGGCTGCGGATGAAATGGGCGTGGGTCATGCCGACGAGCTTGATGTCGTCGACGTAGCGGCCCTTACCGGTGATGAAACGCTTGTCCTCCTTGCGCACGACGCTGGCGCCAATGCCTTCGATACCCATCTAAATCTCCCTCCCGGAGTTTGCTTGGCCGCAGCGTCCCTCGACGCGCGGCTTTGTTCTGACTAGAAGCAGCGTGTGCGGGCTACTCGGCGGCCTGCGCGACCTTCATCCGGCCGGCTGCATCCAGCACCGCCTTGACGATGTTGTGGTAGCCGGTGCAGCGGCAGATGTTGCCCTCGAGCTCGTGGCGTACGGTGGCCTCGTCGAGCTGCCCGCCATGGCGGCTGACGATGTCGATCGCCGACATGATCATGCCCGGGGTGCAAAAGCCGCATTGCAGGCCGTGATTGTCGCGGAACGCCGCCTGCATCGGGTGCAGTTCGTCGCCCCGCGCGATGCCCTCGATCGTGGTGACGCTGGCGCCATCGGCCTGGCCCGCCAGCACCGTGCACGACTTCACCGCCCGGCCGTCGATATGCACCGTGCAGGCTCCGCACTGGCTGGTGTCGCAGCCGACATGCGTACCCGTCAGGTTCAGATGATCCCGCAAGAGATGCACCAGAAGCGTGCGGTCCTCGACATCAGCCGAGACCGCCTTCCCGTTCACCGTCAATTGCACCTGAGACACGCGTATCCTCCTCCTGAATGATTTTGCTTGGGCGCGATTAGAAACACCGGCTGGGAACTTTGCAACCGGGATTTTCGTACGAAATCATGGCCATGAGACATGCGCCGGCGCCGGTGGCGCGATTTGGCGCCCAAGTCACGGCCGAGGCGGGGCTTGGCCGGTCCGGGGTGACCTGGTGGCAATTTACCACGTTTTATCCAATTCTGGCCTAGGTTGCGCGATGCGGCGGGATCACCCGTCCCCGCTTCCGGCACATTTTGGAGCGGCATTTCATGAGCGATATGGGAGCTCGGGTGGGATGTCTCAGCACGCTGGCCTGCAATCGTCGAAACTGAAGCTTCCGACCTTGCGATTCCACACCAAGGTCATAGCCGGATTCGCCATCGTGCTGGCGATCTCGGCGGCCAGTCTTGGCTTCGCTTATCTCGGATTCGAGCGGGTCTCGGCGGCCGTTGCGTCCTATCGCAACAGCGTGTCGGAGGCGGACCTCGCGCGCAACATCGACCGCGAGCTGATCTCCTATCGGTCCCTGGTGCGGTACTATGTCGTGACCGGCAACGAGGATGACGCCAAGGCCGCGCAGGCGGCCGAGGCCAGCCTGAAGGCGGCCATTGAACAGGCCATGAAGGGCGTGACCAAGGCCGCGCGGCTTGAGCCCCTGACGCGGCTGGAACGCGAATTCCGCGCCTTCACAAGAACCTTCGCGGAAATCATTAAAGCCAAGCGGGACAGTGCGGCGATCGTGCAGATCGAGCTCGCGCGCGGCGACATGTCGATCGACTACAAGCTCGACGACATCGCCAGCGCCGCGGCGGAGGCCAAGCAGCAGGCCGACGAGTTCGAGGCAAAACACATCGCGAGCCAGTTCCAGGCCATCAAGGGGCTGACGACCAGCTTCGTCCATAGTCATGACCAGGGCGCCGCGACCAGCGCCATGACCCGGCTTGCCAGCATCGAGAGTGCGCTGAACACGTTCTCGTCGACCGACCCGGAGGTCGTGGCCGGACGCAAGGAGGTGACGAAGCTGTTCGCCGGTTACCGCCAAGCGCTCGGCAAGCTGGTCGAGAATTTCAAGCTTGTCGACGATCTCGTGACCGAGATGAGCGGTGCGGCGGGCGCGATCATGCAGGGCACCTCCGCGATGAAGACCGACCTGGTGTCCGATCAGGACCGGCTGGCCGCGGAATCCAACGCGATCGTCGGCCAAACCGAGCAGTTGATCATCCTGCTCGCGGCCGGCGGCATCCTGCTCGGCGGCCTCGTCGCGTTCCTGCTCGGCCGGAGCATTTCGCGGCCGATGACCTTGATGTG
>NZ_JAFATE010000257.1 GCF_019244115.1 Bradyrhizobium sp. | reverse complement strand
CGAGGCGCGATGTCGGAACCAGCGCAGCAACTGGCTCGCGCTCGCGCCGAAAGGTACCTCTGCTTCGTCGATGCGCAGGGCGGCCACGGCGCGGTGCGCCTTCGGCAGCAGACCGCGGCGAGACAGTGCGATGATCGGCCCTTCATGGCCCTCGCGCAGCAGCGACCGCACATAGTCGGCCATGGTCAGACCCGTGCCAAGGATCAGAACCGGGGCATCTTTGTCGATTCCCGCGGACGAGGGCGGCGTCCACGGATCGGCATAGCAAGCCATCGGCGCCTTGCGTGCATCATGACCCGTCGCCAGAATCGCGACGTCGCCCGACAGCTGATCGCCGTTCGCCAGCTCGATCACGACGCCATCGGCGTCTTCGCTGATCGAGACGCATTCGACGTTCATGATCCGAAGACCGTCTGCCTCATCACCGCGCGAAACCAATGGCCGGATCAGGCTCGCGATATAGTCCCCATAGACGCGCCGGGGTACGAAGCAATAGGGATCGCCGCAGCCGGTGATGGCGCGCGCGGACAGCCAGCGCCAGAAGTGATCCGGATCTTCCGGCAGCGCGCTCATGTTGGCAGCGCGCACATTGAGCAGATGCTCGGGATTGCCGGTGTGATAGGCAAGCCCACGCCCGATTTCCGGACGCCGTTCGACTAGCGTCACCCGGTAGGCGGGGCTGCCGAACCGAAGCAATTGATAGGCGAGCAATACGCCGCTCGCACCGCCGCCGATGATGATCGCATGCCGCCTGATCATGTGACGAGTCCTCGCTAGCAGCCAAAGCTTAACCCTTATTCATAAACGCGGCGAGGTTGTGTTCGCGTTCCCGACGCTTGCAAATGACAAGATCATGCCAGCAAGTCGGATCACGACAGCGTATTCATTTCGAGCAGAAAAGATTTTGGATGATCAAGAACGCTGTTCTAGTGGAATGTTCTTTATCGCGTACAAAAAAAGAAATGTTTCAGGAAGGCTAGCCTATCGCCCGCCCGCCTTGCCGGCAGCTGAACAGAATTCGGCAGGAACGTCGACCTAAGACGCGGGTTTATTGCGTGCCGTTGCCTGCGTTACAACGCTGTTTGGCGGGACATCCTGCGTCAGCCAGACGTTGCCTCCGATCGTCGAGCCGCGGCCGATCGTGATCCGGCCGAGGATCGTGGCGCCGGCATAGACGATCACGTCGTCTTCGACGACCGGATGGCGGGCGTCGCCCTTGATCAGATTGCCCTCGTCATCGGTCGGGAAATGCCGCGCGCCGAGCGTGACGGCCTGGTAGATCCGGACATTGTCGCCAATAATTGCGGTCTCGCCGATCACCACGCCGGTGCCGTGATCAATGAAGAAGCCGGAGCCGATGCTGGCGCCCGGATGAATGTCGATCCCGGTCCTGGCATGGGCGATCTCGGCGATCAGGCGGGCCACCAGCCGGGCATTCAGGCGATGCAGGATATGTGAGAGGCGATGGTGAATGATCGCGGTCATGCCGGGATAGCCGATCAGAATCTCGGGAAAGTTCTTGGCTGCGGGATCTCCGATGAAAGCGGCACGAAGATCGCTGATCAGAAGACCGCGTACCTCGGGCAACTGCAATGCGAATGCGCGAGTGAGCTCGATCGCGTCCTCGCGACGAAATCCCGGCAGCAAGTCGTCACCGATGAACACCGCGCCGCGGTGGACCTGCTCGCACAGCGAATCGAGCGCGATGCTCAGCGTGTTGCCGACGAAATAGTCGATGTTCTCGCCATCCAGGTCGAAGCGGCCGTAATGCCGCGGAAACAGCGCTTCAGTCAGACCATTCAGAATGTTTTCCAGCGCTTCGCGCGAGGGTGCACGCCGCGCCTCTCCGTCGCGTCGGATGCTGTGGGTCTCTTCGCGCGATGTCCGCAACTCGGCGACGATACGATCGAGTTGCCAGCGCTTTCCGGCCGCGCTGTCCTGGTCGGTTGCGACGACCTGGGACCTCGGTAGGATTTCGCGCCTCATGTTGCTTTGACCCGATGTTCAGTCATGTCTAGCGGGCGTGCGCGAGCGGAACACTGCGGTTGGCAAGCTCATTAAGATCGCTGTCATCATCGATGTCCACGTATTGGCCGTTCCAGTAAACAAGGCCCGAGAGCCGGTGTGACAGATCAAAGCCCAAAAGACTTCCGACCACGATGCCGTGGGAGTGGCGTTCGATGATCTCCTCGACCTGGCATTCGATCGTCGCAAGGGAGTTATCCAAGAGCGGCACTCCGGCCGTGCCGCTAAACCAGGAAATCCCTTCGAAACGTTGCTTGCCCTTGAGCTTGCCATTGCTGAAGCGGGCGGCGAGCTCCTGCTGATCAGAGCCGAGGATATTGACCCCAAAGAGGCGATGGCGATCGATCAGAGAAAATGAGGACGCCTGGCGGTTGATACTGACCAATAGCCGGGGTGGCGCAGCACTCAAGGACGTCAGTGATGTGACCGTCATTCCCGTGATGTCGTCGCCGCGACCCGCGGTGATGACGCTGACACCGCCTGCCAAGCGTCGCATGACCGAACGAAACTGTCGCTCGATTTCATCAGCAGCGTTGACGAGATGGAGGTCCGCTTTGCTCATCTGTCTCTCCTTTCGCGCCACCTCGCCTCGCTGGTGGTACAAGCGAATGGCTAAAGCGTTCGACTCGCGGCCGTGAACGGGCCGCGTATCAAGCCTCGAGCCTAGGCTGCGGACGCGAGGGTTCCCGCAGCGGCGAGTCCCCGCTCGAGGTCCGCGATGATATCATCAATGTGCTCGATGCCGACTGACAGACGGACATAACCATCGGAGACGCCGGTCGCCAGCTGGTCCTCGG
>NZ_JAFATE010000848.1 GCF_019244115.1 Bradyrhizobium sp. | reverse complement strand
CCGAACGGCTCCGGCAAGTCGACTCTCAGCCACGTCATTGCCGGCAAGCCCGGCTATGAAGTCACCGACGGCGAGATCCTGTTCAAGGGCGAGGACCTGCTGGCGATGAGGCCGGACGAGCGGGCCGCCAAGGGCGTGTTCCTGGCCTTTCAATACCCTGTCGAAATTCCCGGCGTCGCCACCATGAACTTCCTGCGCACCGCGCTGAACGCACAGCGCAAGGCCCGCGGCGAGAGCGAGTTCTCGACGCCCGACTTCCTGAAGAAGGTGCGCCAGGTCGCCAAATCTCTGAACATCCCGCAGGACATGCTTAAGCGCGGCGTCAATGTCGGTTTTTCGGGCGGCGAGAAGAAGCGCAACGAGGTCCTGCAGATGGCGCTGTTCGAGCCGAGCCTTTGCATCCTCGACGAGATGGATTCCGGCCTCGACATCGACGCCCTGCGCATCGCGGCCGACGGCGTCAACGCGCTGCGCTCGCCGGCGCGCGCGATGGTCGTCATCACCCACTATCAGCGGCTGCTGAATTATATCGTGCCCGACGTCGTGCACGTGATGTCGAAGGGCCGTGTCGTGAAGAGCGGCGGCAAGGAGCTGGCGCTGGAGCTCGAGGAACGCGGCTACGCGCAATTCGAGGACGCGGCCTAAAGGTTGCGGAATTTGTGATGAACCTTGTTTTGGCAAAGTCCGATACGGAGCGCGGCTTGAGCGACGTTTTCACGCTGGCCCGTGACCGGCTGCCCGGAGAGGGCAGGGTTTTCGAAGTGCGCCGGCAGGCTTTTGCCGCTTTCGAACGTGCGGGGCTGCCGCACCGGCGCATCGAGGAATGGAAATACACCGACCTGCGCGCGCTGATGCGCCAGGTGCCGCCGCTGGCAGACGCGCCTGGCGCGGAAGCGATCGCCCGGGCACGCGCGGCGCTGGAGTCTGCGAAGATCGACAATGCGAGCAGGCTCGTGCTGGTCGATGGCGCGTTCGTGCCGGAGCTTTCCGACATCGGTGCGCTGCCGGCAGGCCTTCGCGTGCGGACGCTGCGTGAGGTGCTGGAAAACGCCGGCAACGTGGCCCGTGCCGATCTGCTGCTCTCGAAAATTTCGGATGCCATGGTTTCGCTCAACGCCGCGATGGCAACCGATGGCGTCGTCATTGACGTCGGCGATGGCGTTGCGCTCGCCGATCCGATCCAGATCGTCCATGTCGCCACCGCGGCTTCGCGATCAGCGTTCACGCGCTCGCATGTGAGGATCGGTAACGGCGCGCGCGTCAAGCTTGTCGAAAGGTTCGTCGCGGCTCAGGGTGCGCAAGCCTATCAGGCTCATGATGCCCTCGTGATCTCGGTCGGCGACAAGGCCGAGCTTACGCATGTGCGGCTGATGGCCGATGGCTCCGACGCTTTCAATATCACCTCCGCGATCGTCACCCTCGGCTTCAAGTCCAGGGTCGGCCTGTTCAACCTGACGAGCGGTGCCGCGGTCAGTCGCTTCCAGGGTTTTGTCAAGTTTGCCGGCGAGGGCAGCGAACTCGCCGTCAATGGCGTCAATCTGCTCAAGGGCAAACAGCATGGTGACACGACGTTCGTCGTCGATCATGCCGTGCCGCATTGCACGAGCCGCGAAAATTTCCGTGCCGTGATCGACGATCGCGGCCACTCGGTGTTCCAGGGCCGCATCATCGTGCGCCCGGATGCCCAGAAGACCGACGGCAAGATGATGACGCGCGCGCTGCTGCTGTCGGACGAGGCCGAGGCTGACAACAAGCCGGAGCTCGAGATCTTTGCTGACGACGTCACCTGCGGTCATGGTGCCACATCCGGCGCGCTCGACGACAGCCTGCTGTTCTATCTGCGGGCCCGCGGCCTGCCGGAGAAGGAGGCGCAGGCGCTCTTGATCCAGGCCTTCGTGGGCGAAGCGATCGAGGAGATTTCCGACGAGGCGTTGCGCGAGCTGGCAATGGCCACCGCAGCGCGCTGGCTGGAGGCCCGGACATGACCGCTCATCCGGCCGTGCTCAACGGCAGCTACGATGTTGCCCGCCTGCGGGAGGATTTTCCCGCGCTCGCGATGCAGGTCTATGGCAAGCCGCTGGTCTATTTCGACAACGCGGCGTCGGCCCAGAAACCGAAGGCCGTGCTCGACCGCATGATGCAGGCCTATACCAGCGAATACGCTAACGTGCATCGCGGCCTGCACTATCTCGCCAATGCCGCGACCGAGGCCTATGAGGGCGCGCGCGCCAAAGTCGCCTCCTTCCTCAACGCGGGGCGTAACGAAGAGATCATCTTCACGCGCAACGTGACCGAGGCGATCAACCTCGTGGCCTCCTCCTGGGGCGAGCCGAACCTCAAGGAAGGCGACGAGATCGTGCTCTCGATCATGGAGCACCATTCCAACATCGTGCCCTGGCATTTCCTGAGAGAGCGCCACGGCGTGGTCATCAAGTGGGCTGGCGTCGACGACGAGGGCAATTTCCTGATCGAGGAGTTCGAAAAGCTCTTAGGCCCGCGGACGAAGCTGGTTGCGATCACCCAGATGTCGAATGCGCTCGGCAGCATCGTGCCGGTCAAGGAAGTGGTGCGCATCGCCCATGACCGCGGCATTCCCGTGCTGGTCGACGGCGCGCAGGGCGCCGTGCATCTCGACATCGACGTGCAGGACATCGACTGCGACTTCTATGCCTGTACCGGGCACAAGCTGTATGGCCCGACCGGCATCGGCGTGCTCTATGCCAAATATGACCACCTCGTCGCGATGCGGCCCTACAATGGCGGCGGCGAGATGATCCGCGAAGTGGCGCGCGACTGGGTCACCTATGGCGATCCGCCGCACAAGTTCGAGGCCGGCACCCCGCCGATCGTGCAGGCGATTGGCCTCGGAGCGGCGATCGACTACGTCAATTCGATCGGCAAGGCGCGGATCTCGGCGCATGAGCATGGTCTTCTCAGCTATGCCGAGGAGCGGCTGCGCGAGATCAACTCGCTGCGCATGATCGGCACGGCCAGGGGCAAGGGGCCGATCATCTCGTTCGAGATGAAGGGCGCCCATCCCCATGATGTCGCGACCGTGATCGACCGTCAGGGGATTGCGGTGCGTGCCGGCACGCATTGCGTGATGCCGCTTTTGGAACGATTCAACGTGACCGCCACGTGTCGCGCCTCGTTTGCGATGTACAATACGCGCGACGAAGTCGACCATCTGGCGCAGGCGCTGATGAAAGCGCGGGATTTGTTCGCATGACTGATGTAACCGACACGGCCGATCTCAGGGCCGCCAACATGGAAACCCATTCGGCGCTCGCGCCGGAGGAGACCGAACGGCTCACGACCGAGATCGTGGCGGCCTTGAAGACGGTGTTCGATCCCGAGATCCCCGCCGACATCTACGAGCTTGGCCTGATCTACAAGGTCGATATCAAGGACGACCGCAGCGTCGACGTGGTGATGACCTTGACCACGCCGAACTGCCCGGCCGCGGGCGAACTGCCGACCATGGTCGAGAATGCGATCGCCAGCGTTCCCGGTGTCGGCGTGGTCAGCGTCAATCTGGTGTGGGAGCCGATGTGGACGCCGGACCGGATGAGTGACGAGGCGCGTCTCGTCCTGAATATGTGGTGAAATTTGCGTAACGTGTGCTCGAACACTTTCATTGGACAATGAGCGGCATTGAATTGCTGCCGGAACCGACCAAATGACTGACATGACACAGGCCAACCCAACTCCCGCCTCGAACAAGCCGAGACGCCCCCGTCCGCAGGTCATGAAACTGACCGATGCGGCAGCGCAGCGCATCACCGAGCTGACCAGGCGGGCCGATTCCGAGATCGTGGCCTTGAGGGTCGGCATCAAGAATGGCGGCTGCGCCGGGCAATCCTACACGGTCGAATACGCCCACGAGATCCGGCCGACCGACGAGGTGGTCGAGGACAAGGGCGTGAAGATCCTGGTCGACCCGAAGGCCGTGCTGTTCCTGCTCGGCACCGAGATGGACTACAAGGTCGACAAGATGTCGGCGCAGTTCATCTTCAACAACCCGAACCAGACCGGCGCCTGCGGCTGCGGCGAGTCGGTGCAGCTGAAACCCGCGCAGGCGGAGGCCTGAGCATCTGTCGCCCCGGCGAAAGCCGGGGCCTTCATTGTAATGAAGTCGTCCGCGATGCGAGCCAACTGAAAGATTCCGCGGTATGGGTCCCGGCTTTTCGCCGGGACGACGAGATGGTGGATTGCCCCTCCCATGGACCGCGATTTCCTGATCGACCTGTTTTCGGCCTTCGGACCGGTCACGATCCGCCGGATGTTTTCCGGCTACGGCATTTCCGCCGACGGCACCAACTTTGCGCTCGCGCTCCGGGCCGGTCTCTACTTCCGTGCCGACGCGACGACGATCCCGAAATTCGAGGCCGAGGGCTCAAGACCGTTTCAGTACCAGAACCGCGGCAGGACCGTCACGGTCAACTCCTACTGGCAATTGCCGGCGCGCCTGTTCGATGATCCGGACGAACTCAGCGATTGGGCGAAGGCGGCGCTGGCGGCGGCCCAACGCGCGGCACTGAAGAAGCGGCCGAAGGCAATGGCCCGCGCCGCGCCGAAAACGAAATCGAAGACAATGTCTGAGACCGCGACCGGTCGCCCTGCAGCGCGAAAGCAGACAACAGCGGGCGGGAAGACACAGCTCAGGACAAAGACGAGCCAGCAGAAGAAGGGGCGAAAGCGTCAGGCGACCTGACTGCGCAGCTCCTCGACATATTCCGGATCGACCTCGCAGATCACGCGGTTGCGGCCGGCACGCTTGGCAGCGTACAGGCAGGCGTCCGCGCGTTCGATCAGCGCATCGGTGTCGTCGTCCGGCCGCAGCAATGAGACCCCCACGGAGATGGTGACGCGGCCGAGAATCTCGCCGGTCGACTTCTTCTTCAGCTCCTTCGCCATGACCGTGCGGCGGAGCTGGTCGGCGAGCGACAGTGCATGGCGCAGCGCTGTGTTGGGCAGGACGACGGCAAATTCCTCGCCGCCATACCGCGCGGTGATGTCCTGTTCCCTCATGATTTGCGTCAACGATTGGCCGACCAGCCTGAGCACCTGGTCGCCGGTGAGATGGCCGTAGGAATCGTTGAACGACTTGAAGTGATCGATGTCGAACATCAAGAGCGACAGCGGCTCGTTGCTCGCGAGCGAGGTCTGCACCGCCATCTCGATCATGCCGTCGAAATATTTCCGGTTGCCAAGTCCGGTGAGCGGATCGGTCAGGCTCTCGGCCCGGATCGCCTCGAGGCTGTGCTGGAGGTTCGAGATCTCGGATTTGGACGTGGCGAGGCGCTCTTCCAGCACCTTGTTGGTGTCGAGCATCTGGCGTGTCGACTTGCCAACCGTTTCGATGATGGCCTTGACCTGGTCCAGCGTCTGCGCACCGGAAAGTCGCTGGCTCGCGCCGTTCAGCGTGGCGTCGTAGTTGGAGGACATCCCGAGCGCCTCGCTCAGAATGCCCATGACGTCGTCGATCTCGCCGACGACCTGCGCGCCGACCTTGTCGATGCGATCGGGGCTCTTGATCTGCGAAAGATAGCTCTCGTAGATCTGTTCGAGATCGGTGTCGGTCAGCCTGCCGCTGCGCGCCAGCGTCTCGTTGACGACCTTGTTGAGCGGCGGGTTATAGCCGGTCGCGTAGACGTACCAGATTTCGTAGTTGCGTGGGGTCGCATTCTGCCGCAGCGACCTGATCTGTCCGAGCGCAACCTGCGCAAACGCCATCGTGCGTTCGTGTTCGTCAAGCACCTTGACCACGGCAGCCTATCCTCGTGGCGAGCCGCCGCTCGCCCGCAGCAAATTTTTAAACTATGAGACGAAGCTAACGCACGATAATGAACGAGCCGTAAATAGTTCCGTGACTCTACGGGCAAGCTGAACATTCCGTTCCCGGGCGCATGATCAACCTCCGGTTGTAGTATCATGTGGGTTGTCGCACAAAAACATTTGCATCCCATCCGGAATGCAATGCGCGGGGATGATCATCGGACCAGCAGGCCCGAAAACGCGCCGGCCTCAGGCGCGCACCGGCCGCAGCAGAAAGGCCGGAAGATGCGAATGATCGGCTGGCTCGGCATCGGCTTCGCGCGCGACGCGCTTCGGCTCGGCGCGGCCGAACGAAGGCACTTGCGGCGCGGGGACTTGCGGCTTGCCGCCATTCCTCCGGCCGCTGTTCGCGGGCCTTTCTTCGCGCTCGCTGCGCGGCCTTTTTTCGCGCTCGGCGCGCGGCTTTTCTTCGCGCTCGGCGCGCGGCCTGGCTTCACGTTCACCGCGCGGCCTGGCTTCACGCTCGCGGCGCGGCTTGCGCTCGCCTCGCGACCTGTCGCGTCCGCGAGAGCGGCGCGGCTCGCCGTCCTGCTCGGCCGCGTCCGCCTGCGATGCATAGTCGCCTTCGGCCTTGGGAATGTCCTGCCCGATCAGCTTTTCGATCGCGGCAACCGATTTCTGGTCGAGCGGCGTGACGATCGAGATCGCAGTGCCGCTGCGCCCGGCACGTCCGGTGCGGCCGATGCGGTGGACATAGTCGTCCGGATGATGTGGCACGTCGAAGTTGAAAACGTGGCTGACCTCGGGAATGTCGAGACCGCGGGCGGCGACGTCGGAGGCAACCAGCAGCGGGAGCTCGCCCTTGCGGAACTGGTCGAGCGCTGCCATGCGGGCCGGCTGGTCCATGTCGCCGTGCAAAGCGCCGGCGCTAAATCCGTGCTTCTGCAGCGATTTGTGAAGAATGGCGACGTCGCGCTTGCGATTGCAGAAGATGATGGCGTTCTTCAGGTCCTTGGCGTCGCGCAGCAGGCGGCGGAGGACATCGCGTTTCTGGTGGGCCTCGCGGCCGGCGGGGACTTGGGACTGGGCGACGGTGACTGCCGCCGTCGCGGGCTTGGAAACCTCGACCTTGACCGGATTGTGCAGGAAGGCCTCGGTGACCCGGCGGATTTCCGGCGGCATCGTCGCGGTGAAGAACAGGGTCTGCCGCGTGAAGGGCACCAGCTTGCAGATGCGCTCGATGTCGGGAATGAAGCCCATGTCGAGCATCCGGTCGGCTTCGTCGATCACCAGCAGTTCGACGCCGGTGAGCAGCAGTCCGCCGCGCTCGGTGTGGTCGAGCAGCCGGCCGGGCGTGGCGATCAGGACGTCGACGCCGCGCGTCAGCTTGGAGTCCTGGTCGCCGAACGAGACGCCGCCGATCAGAAGAGCGACGTTCAGTTTCTGTCCGGCGCCATAGCGGTCAAAGTTCTCCTTCACCTGAGCCGCCAGTTCGCGGGTCGGTTCCAGGATCAGGGTGCGCGGCATTCGGGCCCGCGCACGGCCTTTCTCCAGCAGGGTGAGCATGGGAAGAACGAAGGCCGCGGTCTTGCCGGTGCCGGTCTGGGCGATCCCGAGAACGTCCCGGCGGGCCAGGACGTGCGGAATGGCCTGTTCTTGGATGGGGGTGGGGGTCGTGTAGCCGGTCGCTGTGACTGCGGCGAGCACCTTGTCGGACAAACCGAGATGGGAAAAGGACATCGAGCCTCTGATCGACACCGCCGTTGGGAATCGAGGGTAAAAGAGGGCTGTCGCGTTGACCCCGAAACGGCGTGCTTTCAAAAGCTGGGGGGTCCGTCTTACGCAGATCAGCGGCGGGCAGGGGAATCGGGGTTCGATCCCGGCCTTTCGACCGGAACATAGGGTGGAATCGCCCAAAGTCAATGCCGAGAGGCGCCGGAGGGCACGAAAAGCTTAACGTTTGCAGCCGAAAAGGACACCAGTTCGTCATGTTCCCGAAATCCCGGCTTGATACGCTGAGTGACGGCGTCTTTGCCGTCGCCATGACCCTGCTCGTTCTCGATGTGCGATTGCCGGACGATCTCCATCCGCGCGACGGTGGCGAGTTGGCGGAGGCGCTGATCGGCCTCTGGCCCAAATTCCTCCCCTATTTGCTGAGTTTCGGTGTGCTCGGCTTGCGCTGGCTCGCCGATCTCCAGTTGCGCTCGCGGGCCGAACATGTCGACCGGAACTACGTCAATTGGTGGCTGCTCTACTTACTGCTGATCACCTGCGTCCCGTTTTCGACCAGCGTCGTCGGCCGCTACGCCAGTCTGGCCCCGGCGATTTGGCTCTATGCAGGGCATACGCTGTCGATCTCCTTGGTCGGGCTGCGCATGGTGTTTGTCACGCCGCATCTGGAGCAGGGCGAGCATCTCCGCATGCGGCAGATCTCGGCGTCTCTGCTGGTCGCCGCCTCGGTGCTTGCGATCCTGGGAAGCTTCTTCAGTCCACATCTCGCCCTCTGGGCCTTCGCGCTGCCGCTCCTCGTTCCCCCGCTGATGCGACGGACCGGGGCCGTGGCGGATTGAACCGGTGAAAAGGGTGTTTCGACTACCGCAGGGGACACCGGGCCGACGGGGCCGGCTCGGATCGTGCCCCTCCAAATGGGCAGGGACACATCGGATGGAGTTTTCTTTCAGATCGGCCGTCGCATGCGCTGTGGTGGCGTTCATCGTGGCGGTGGCAGCGCCGGCGCATGCCAAGCGCGTCGCGCTCGTGATCGGCAACAACGACTACAAGAACGTTCCAAAACTGCAGAAGGCGGTCAACGACGCGCGCACCATGGGCGACACGCTGCGGCAGCTCGGCTTCGAGGTGATGGTGGCGGAGAACCAGAACCGGCAGCAATTTTCCCAGTCGCTGCTGGCCTTCGACAACGCGGTCGGGCCTGATGACACCGCGTTCTTCTTTTATGCCGGGCACGGCTTTGAGATCGCCGGCCAAAACTATCTGCTGCCGACCGATGTGCCGGCCGCGAGCGAGGGCCAGGAAGAGCTGGTGCGCGATGCCTCTGTTCTCGCCGACCGCATCGTCGAGCGGCTGCAGAACCGCAAGGTGCGCACCTCGATCCTGGTGTTCGATGCCTGCCGCAACAATCCCTTCGAACGCTCGGGCACGCGCGCGGTGGCCGGCGGCGGCGGCCTTGCGCCGATGACGCAGCTGCCCGAGGGCGTGTTCTCGATCTTTTCGGCCGGCTACAAGCAGACCGCGCTGGACCGGCTGTCGAACAACGACAACAGCCCGAATTCGGTGTTCACGCGCACCTTCGCCAAGGTGCTGCTGCTGCCCGGCGAGAATCTCGTCGAGGTCGCCCAGCATACGCGCAAGCAGGTCAGCGAACTCGCCGAGAGCATCGGCCACCGGCAGATCCCGGCCTATACCGACCAGATGGTCGACAACGTCTTTCTGAACGGCGCGGCGAAAGGGCAGGCTGAGGCGGCGGCGAAGGCGACCGCCGAGGCGCCGCAGAAGATCGCGGCGCTGCCGCCGGTTGCGAAGATGGCGCCACCATCGGATTCCACGAACGCGCCGATCGCCATCTTCTCGCGTCACAATGGCGGCTGGACCGTCGCCTTCTCGTTCCTCGATCCGACGCTCGGCATCTCCTGGCGGATCGGCAACGGCGAGTTCCGCGAGACCGGCTTCATGGATACGCTCGATCCGCGCACGCGCAAGCGCATGCCTAACCCCTCCATCCAGTTGCCGCCTGATGCGCCGGCCGCGACAATCGAGGTCCGCTATATCGACGCCCAGGGCGAGCTGCAGGGGCCGTTTCCGATCAAGTTCGATCCGGAGGCGGCGCTGATCCACGATCAGCGCAAGATCCTCGACATGACCGCTACGAGCTGGCTGTCGTTCCGCGAGTTCAACGGCCTCTTGGTCTACTACACGCATCTGGTGTCGTACCGCTGCGCGATCCGCGAGGTGCGCATCGGCATCGACACGACGGTGCCGGACAAGGTGCTGAAGCTGCCGCCCTGCGATCTCAGGGATCCCAGCGCCATTCCCTCCAATGCACAAGTCTACATGAAGCTCGCACCGTCGACCCAGCTCATGTCCGTCGAATTGACCTATCGCGACGGCAGCGTGTCGGAAATCAAGACGTTTCGGAGCGCGAACCGCAGCACCAATTGACCGGTGCTGCGAGTCGGTCAACTCATCCGGCGCGACATATCTAGCCGGTGGAAAAGTTGATCGATCGCTCCGGCAATTTGCGGTCCTGAAGAGGTTGAGGTATCCTACAACCGTCAATTGTGGCGATGTTGCCACGGTCGGTCGAGAAATTAGCAGGAAACGGGCAGGAATTCGTCTTCGAGATGGCGTGTGTCGTGAGGCGAGCGTTAATAATCCCTCAACGGTTGAGTGGGGGATCTTCAAATGAAGAAATACGCTGGTTGGCTCGTCGCATCGGTTGTTTCGATTGCTGGATCGGGCGTCGCTTCTGCTGCCGATATGGCTGTCAAGGCACCACCCATGGCCGCTCCTGTAGCTGTCTACAGTTGGACGGGCTGGTACGTGGGTGTGAACGGAGGTTATGCCTGGGACGACACGACCGGCAGCCTCAATTCTTTCACTCCCGACTTCACGGCCGCGGTTACTGCCGGCGGCACCCCCCGGTTCCTCGGTGCGAAGCATGAGGGTGGATTCGGGGGCGGTCAGGTGGGCTACAACTGGCAGACGAGCTTGTGGGTGTTCGGCCTTGAGGCGGATATCCAGGGCGCCGACATTGGCCGAACCTCGACGGTGATCTTCCCCGGCGGCGGTGGCATTCTCCCGAGCGTCTCGACCGGACGCGATCACATCGATTGGTTCGGCACCGTGCGCGGTCGCCTTGGCGTCGCGGCGAACAATGTCCTGTTCTATGGCACCGGCGGCTTCGCCTATGGTGGGGTCAGGACCACGATCTCGAATGTCTTCACACCTGGAGCGGCGGGAACGTTCAACGGATCTTCGAATGACACGCGGGTCGGTTGGGCGGCGGGCGCTGGCATCGAGTGGGGTTTCACGCCGAACTGGAGCCTGAAGGGCGAGTATCTGCATGTCGACCTGGGAAGCTCGAACACGACCATGTTTGATCCGGTAAATTTCCCGGTATCTTCGGCAACCTATCGCTTCCACCATCAATTCGAGGCGGTCCGGGTTGGCATCAACTATCGCTTCGGCGCGCCGGTGGTCGCGAAATACTAATTCATTACCGATTTCATTACCGATTTCTCCCGGACTTGGAGGCCCCGCGACTTGCGGGGCCTTTTGTTTGACTCGATGCCTAAACTGTTCTTGGCGGTGGCCGTCATCGTTCTCGTGCGATCCGTCAGCGCTTGCTCTGCCAGATCAGGATCAGCCCGACCGTTGCCAGGACGACGCCATAGCCTGCCCACTCGATCTGGTTGATCATGAAGCTGGTCCGCGGCCACGCGACCATGCCAGTGCCCTGGCCGATCCAGAGCACGCCTGTTGCAAGTGCAAGCAGCCCCAGGACGAGAAGCAGGTTGCGCATGATGGTGTCTTTCGAAGTCGGCCGCTGCGACGATACCGTCCGTTGGGAAACCCCAAAACCGCAATCACCGTAACTTCCGGTCGAGGACATGACCATTCGTTTTGCGCGCGGCGAGGAGGGCGCCATGGTGGCAAGGAGGATTGCCTGGTTACCGGCTCTGGCAATGGCGGGTGCGCTTGCCTATGCGGTTGCCCCGCGCAAATCGGATCTGCGCGGCTTCGAGCCAGCCGGCATGGCGCGGCTCGAGACGGCGATGTGGCGCGACTATTACGAGCGGCATTATCCAAGCCTGTTCTATCACCTCTACGAATCGTCGCGGGCACAGTTCGGATTTTCACCGCTCGACAGTTTTAGGATAGCGCTGGCGGCCGCGCAGGCCGCCGGGGCCTTTCAGCCGACGCATTCGCGGGCCGAAGCTGCGGCCGCGCTGCCGCATCTTTTCGTCTATTACGGCCTGCTGCGCGCCGCGGCGCCGGCGGCTTTCGAGGTGGCGGCGGCCGCAAATCTCGAACTCGACTGGTGGCAGGCGCGGCGCGAGCAGGTTGCGCCCGGCGATTATGGCGTCACGATCGCGCGCGTGGCCGCACTCACCTATGGTACGCCGGCTGAGGGGACAGCGATGCTCGCCTATGGCATCGGCCGGGCTCAGGCGATGGCGTATCGCGATGCCCGCGGCGCTGGGATCAACGAGCAGGACTGGTCAAGCATCGAAGCGCAATTGCGCGAGGCCTACCAGCAGCTCAAGCTTGCGATTGTCCCGTCGGCATGAACGCAGGCGAGCCATCCTGCCGGACATGAAAAAAGCCCCGGACTTGTCCGGGGCTTTCGTTTCTGCAGGACGCCGATCGATCGCTGAGAGAAGCCTCGCTCAGTACCTGACGGCCGGGCCGCCCCAGTTGAAGCGGTAGACCAGCGAGGTCGAGATGGTCTGCACGATCGGCTTGAAGGTGATCGCCTGTCCCAGTGGTCCGCCGCCGACGATGGTCTCGGCGAGGGTGGTGCGGTCATAGAAGGCCGTACGATATTCGGTCTTCATGAACAGGCCCGGAAAGTTGATGCCGAAGATATCCAGATTGTTCTCGACACCGCCGCCGACGAACCAGCCGTTACGATGGAATGACGGAGTTGTGACCGCACCGGCTACGCCAACGCCGGGTGGAAAAACGCTGGTCAGCGTCGCACCGGACCACTGCGAGCCGGAATAGCCGCCGTTCACGTACGAAAGGACGTTCGGCGCGACCAGATAGCCGAGGCGTACACCCGCCGCGTAGCTCGTGCGAAGTTTCTCCTGACCTTCAACGGCATTGAAAGGATCGCTGATCGAGCCCTTGATTTCACCGAATTGACCGTCTGCAAACACGCCGGCGACCCAGTTCGGCGTGAACTGCCAGTCGTAGCCAAGACCCACGGTCCCGAACCAGCCATCACCGCCAAACTTCTGATCGCGGCTCCCCGCAACACCCCCGGGAACCGTCACAAGGTTGCTCTTGGCGTCCCAGATTCCACCGCCGCCACCGCCAAAGATGTAAAAACCGGTCCAGTTATAGGCCGGCGCGACCGGCGCCGGGGCCTTGGTGTAAGGGCGAGCCATGTCGGCGGCGAGCGCCGGTCCGGACATTGCCGCAGCGGTCAGAGCGATCAGCAACTTTTTCATGTTAAATCCCCAGCTTCTCTAAAGGGTTTCTCTGGCCTGACGGCGTTTGGGCGCCGATTCATCAATGCCCCATGCCCGCAATATAACTGGTTCCGGCCAAAATGCTGTTGCGGCGCGGGCACACTTGCCGGAAAAGGGCCTTTGATGGGCCGCCGAAATGGCCAAACATGTGAGAGGTCACCAAAAAAATGGCCCCGCCAGCGGCGGGGCGGTCACAATCTCCGCGGGGAACGGGCGGCAGGCTAAACGTCCAGCAGTTCGTCGCTGGCGTAGGGGGCCTTTTCCGAGATGAAGGCGAATCGCGCCTCGGCCTTGGTGCCCATCAGCCGTTCCACCGAGTCGGCCGTGCCTTCGCGGTCGTCGGCGAGCAGGACCACCCGCAGCAGCGTCCGTTTCGCCGGATCCATGGTGGTTTCCTTCAACTGGTTCGGCATCATCTCGCCGAGCCCCTTGAAGCGGCCGATCTCGACCTTGGCGTTGGCGTTGAACTCGCTCTTGAGGAGCTGGTCGCGGTGCACATCGTCGCGTGCATAGATGCTTCGGCTGCCGTGGGTGAGGCGGTAGAGCGGCGGCACCGCGAGATAAAGATGACCTTCATCGATCAGTCGCGGCATCTGCCGGTAGAAGAAGGTGATCAGCAGTGAGGCGATGTGGGCGCCGTCGACATCGGCGTCGGTCATGATGATAATGCGGGAATAGCGCAGATCCTCCTGGCGATATTGTGCGCCGGTACCGCAACCGATTGCCTGGATCAGATCGGCAAGCTGCGCATTGGCAACCAGCTTGTCCTTGCCGGCAGAAGCGACGTTGAGGATCTTGCCACGCAGCGGAAGAATCGCCTGGGTCTTGCGGTCGCGCGCCTGCTTGGCGTTGCCGCCCGCCGAATCACCTTCGACGATGAACAGTTCGGAGCCTTCGGCCGCGGTATTGGTGCAATCGGTGAGCTTGCCGGGCAGGCGCAGTTTCTTCACCGCGGTCTTGCGCGCGATTTCCTTCTCGGCGCGGCGGCGGAGCCGCTCCTCGGCGCGCTCCACCACGAAATCCAAGAGCTTGTTGGCCTGCACCGGATTGCCCGACAGCCAGTGGTCGAACGGATCCTTGATCGCCTGTTCGACGATGCGCTGGGCTTCCGCGGTCGCGAGCCGGTCCTTGGTCTGGCCCTGGAATTCAGGCTCGCGCACGAACACCGAGAGCATGACGGCCGCGCCGACCATGACGTCTTCCGAGGTCACGGAAGCTGCGCGCTTGCCCTGGCCGACGCGTTCAGCGTGATCCTTCAGGCCGCGCAGCAGCGCGCTGCGCATGCCGGATTCGTGCGTGCCGCCATCCTGGGTCGGGATCGTGTTGCAGTAGGAGGACAGAAAACCATCGGCATCCGCAGTCCACGCCACGGCCCACTCGCAGCCGCCGTGGCCGCCGGTACGGCCCGACTTGCCGGAGAAGATGTCCGGATGCACCAGCGTGTCGGCATGGATGGCGGCGGCGAGATAGTCCTTGAGCCCGCCGGGGAAGTGAAAACTGTCCTCGGCCGGCACATCCTCGATGCCCTTCAGGAGGGAAGGGTCGCAGCGCCAGCGAATTTCGACGCCGCCGAACAAATAGGCTTTTGAGCGCGCCATCTTGAACAGGCGCTGCGGCTTGAAGGTCGCTTTGCCGCCAAAGACGTCGATATCCGGCTTGAAGCGGACGCGGGTGCCGCGGCGGTTATTGACCTTGCCAAGGTCTTCGAGCTTGCCCTTGGGGTGGCCGCGTTCGAACGCCATACGATAGAGCTTTTGGCCGCGCGCGACCTCGACTTCCAGCCGCGACGACAGCGCGTTGACGACGGACACGCCGACGCCGTGCAGGCCGCCGGAGGTCTCGTAGACCTTGGAATCGAACTTG
>NZ_JAFATE010000096.1 GCF_019244115.1 Bradyrhizobium sp. | reverse complement strand
TTCTGGTCCAGCTCGCCGACGCACCGAAAATCGATCTCGACGTGCTCTCATGGAGCCGGCATTTCCGCTGCTTTCCGGGGCAGGGCGACCTGCCGGTTTCGGAGTTCATGGAGTCTGTCGCGGCCACCGGCTATGCCGGGCCGCTGTCGCTCGAAATCTTCAACGACCAGTTCCGTGCCGGTTCGGCGGCGCGCATCGCGACCGATGGCATGCGTTCGCTGATCCTATTGCAGGACCAGCTCGCGGCGAAGTTTCCGGTCGCCAGCGGACACCGCCTGGTGCCGCGTGCGCCGAGCCGCGGTGTCGGCTTTCTGGAGTTCGCCGTCAACGAAAGCAAGGCTGCCGCGCTCGCCGATCTGTTCCGCCAGCTCGGCTTCCGCAGGACCGGCCAGCACCGCAGCAAGGCCGTGGAGCGGTGGTCGCAAGGCCAGATCGAGCTCGTCATCAACTCCGATCCGGACGGCTTTGCGCACTCGCACTACATCACCCACGGCCCCGGCGTTTGCGCCATTGCGCTCGATGTCGATGACGCGGCGAGCGCGGTATCTCGCGCCCAGGCGCTCAAGGCGCGCTCGTTCTACCAGCCGGTCGGGCCGGGTGAACTGGAGATCCCGGCGATCCACGGCGTCGGCGGCAGCCTGCTGTATTTTCTCGACACGGCCGGAAAGAACTGGGACCTCGACTTCGAGGCGACCGGCGGCGCGGCGGATGGCCATCTGCTGGCCGTCGATCACATCTCGCAGTCGATGCCCTATGACGAGATGCTGTCCTGGCTCTTGTTCTACTGCGGCATTTTCGATCTCAATCGCCTGCCGCAGCAGGAAATCGCCGATCCGCGCGGACTGGTGCAGAGCCAGGCCATCATCAACACCGAGAAAAGCCTACGCTTCGTGCTCAACGGCTCGGCGGCGCCGCGCACCCTGTCGTCGCGCTTCATCTCGGAGTTTTTCGGCTCCGGCGTCCAGCATATCGCATTCTCGTGCGCCGACATTTTTGCGACCGTCGGGGAGATGCGCGCGCGGGGCGCGAGTTTTCTCGACATTCCGGACAATTACTACGACGACGTCGAGGCCAAATACGATCTCGATCCAGTGACTTTGGCAGCGCTGCGCGAAAACCGCATCCTCTACGATCGCGAGGGCGAGGGCGAGTTCTTCCAGATCTACACTCACATCTTCGACGAGCGGTTTTTCTTCGAGATCGTGGAACGGCGCAACTATCAGGGTTTTGGCGCGGCCAACGCCGCGATCCGCCTTGCGGCCCAGGCGCGCGAGGTGCGTCCGCTGACGATTCCGCGCGCCTGAGGTTTGGCGGCAGGGTGACGTCTTCGTAAACACACTTGCACGCATTTTAGCGAATATTGAAAACAATCCGTGTTTCCCGACTTTACCGAATGCTCGCGTTTTCGTCGTAGATTTCAACCTGGCCACGAAGTCAGTGGCGATCGCGAGTTGAGGGTTGTCTCGAAATGAGTGAAGCGGGATCATTTCTGAGGGATCTCGACGACGTGATGTCCCGCGGAACGGCGGAGAGCAGAGAGCGGGCGTTGTGGCACGCGACCGATCTTCTGATCGCGGGCCGCTACCGCGACGAGGAGATCGACCTGTTCGGCGAGGTGATCGGACGGCTGGCGGACGAGATCGAGGTGGCCGCACGGGCCGAACTCGCCGAGCGGCTGGCCCGCTTCGATGGCGCTCCGACCAACGTCATTCGGAAACTCGCCTTCGACGATGCGATCGAGGTCGCCGGTCCCGTGCTGCGGAACTCCGAACTGCTCGACCGCGATACGCTCCTCGCCAATGCGCAGGTCAAGGGACAGCCGCATCTGCTTGCGATCTCGCAGCGAAAATTCATCGACGAGGCCGTCACCGATGTGCTGGTGAAGCGCGGTGACCGCGATGTGGTCAATTCGGTTGCGGGCAATCGGGGCGCGCGATTGTCCAATTTCGGCTTCCTGCACATGATCAAGCGAGCCGAGGGCGACTCGATCCTCGCCGAGCAGCTCGGGCTGCGCGGTGACATCCCGCGGCACGTGTTCCAGCAGCTGATCGCCAAGGCATCTGACGACGTGAAGCGCCGCCTCGCGCGCGAGCGCCCTGACATGATGACCGCGATCCAGACCTCCGTCGGCGATGTCGCGGGCGCGCTGCAGTCCCGGTTCGGACCATCATCGCGAACTCATTTCGTCGCCAAGCGCGTCGTGACGACGCAATTTCGCCAGGGCACCCTCACCGAGGACAACATCGCGGCCTATGCGACGTCCCATCGTGTGGACGAGGTTACGATCGGACTGTCGCTGCTCACCTCATTGCCACCGGACGTGATCGAGCGCGCCCTGATGGATCAGAAACGCGACATGCTGCTGATCCTGGCCAAGGCGCTGAATTTTTCATGGCGTACGACCATGGCGCTGCTGTTTCTCGGCGCCAAGGATCACCGTATCACCGTCGCCGATCTGCGCGAACTCGAGGGCGAGTTCGGTGCCCTCAACGTCGAGACCTCAAGGAGCGTCCTGGAGTTCTATCAATCGCGCAAGTCCGGTGGCTCGGCCGATGCCGGTCCTCCCCGTCAGCTCGAGATGCATTGAGGCTGGATGGATACGTTCCGCGCGGTGCTGGGCAAACCTCCGGCAGCGGACACAGGCGGCCCGGCGGGTCGCCCATCATCGATGGACGCGGCCTGGCTGGCGCTCGAAGCCGCCAACGACCTCGGCGATGCCGCTGCACTCGCAGCCTGCCGCCGCGTGATTGACACCAGCCTGAACGGCAAATCCGCCGCGCAGTCCGATCTCAATCTGATTCGGTATTATTTTCAGCTGACCGGCGCGCTGGGCCGTCACCCGGCGCCGAGCGCAAGCGCGATATTGTAGGTCGCAAGGCTCGCGCTATAGGCGAGCACCAGC
>NZ_JAFATE010000011.1 GCF_019244115.1 Bradyrhizobium sp. | reverse complement strand
TTCTCGAACAGGATCATCGCCAGCAGAGAAGGCCCGGCGAAGCCGCGCGGCAGAACGTGGAACGGCGCGGCGACCTGCGTGATCTTCTCGCAATCCCTGCAGGTGAACTTCTCGCGCACGTATTGCACCACCTTCCATTGCCGCGGCACCACCTCCAGTGTCTCGGTGACATCCTCGCCGAGCTTGGCGAGCCGCTTCGAGCCGCAGCAGGCGCAGGCATCGGGACCGGGCAGCACGATCCGCTCGCGCGGCAGATGCGCCGGGAACGGCTTGCGCGCGGCCCTGCTGCGCGCAAAGCCATGAACGGGCGGCGTCTCACCGACAGCGGCGGCCGCCTGCTCGGCCGCAAGCCCGTCCTCCGCCGCAGTCGCCTCGAGTTCCTCCAGCTGAAGCTCCATCTGGTCGAGCAGCCGCGCCTGGCGCTCGCTGCGCTGTCCAAAGAGCTCGCGCCGCATCTTCGCAATCGCCAGGCGCAGATGCGTGATCAGAGCCTCGGCGCCGGATGCCTCGGCGCGCGCCCGTGCGAGCTCGGCCTCACGCGTGCGCACGAGTTGCTTCAGCAGCTCGATATCGTCGGGAAGAGAATCAGTGGTGGTCACGGCCATGATGGAATCACAACGCGCTGCGCTTGTGATGCCCTTCGCGCAGGTTGATTCACAATGCCGCGCTCAGCCCGCCGCCTCCGGCCGCCATGTCCGCTGCGGCAGCCGCCAGTCGATCCCTTCCAGGAGATACCCGAGTTGCGCCGGCGTGATCGCCACCGTCCCGTCCGCCGGCGACGGCCAGATGAACCGGCCATGCTCCAGGCGCTTGGAGAACAGGCACATGCCCTGGCCGTCGTGCCACAGCACCTTGATCAGGTTGCCGCGCCGGCCGCGGAACACGAACAGGTGGCCGCCATGCGGATCGCGCTTGAGGGTCTCCTGGACCAGGAGCGCAAGCCCGTCGAACCCCTTGCGCATGTCGGTGCGGCCCGTCGCCAGCCACACCCGCGCCCCGCTCGGAATGGGGATCGTCATCGCCGCTCCAGCGCGACGATCAGGCGCGCCAGCGCATCGGCATCGATGCCTTGCTCGACGATGACCCGCAGGCCATCCGCGAGCACGATCTCCAAGCGTCCGCATGCGCCAGCCGGCGGCGGCAGCGCCGCTGTGGCCGCTCCTCGATCCATGATGACCGCTTCGGCAAATGCCACAGGCTCGGCATCCCCGCCCAATCGTCCCTTGCGGGCCAGCCGCCGCCAGGTGAACAACTGACCGGTTGACAGGCCATATCGCCGGGCGGTCGCCGAGACCTGCCGCGCGCCGCTATCACTCTCGGCGACGATCCGCCGCTTCTCCTCCAGTGTCCAGCGGCGTCGCGCCCCGGTCTGGATCACCTCGAGCCGCGACACCTTCGGCATAGTCGTATGCTCAGTCATACGACCATGTCTTCGCGCCTTACTCCATCAGCGCAAGACGGCCCTTACCGGAGGGATACGTTTAACGGGCCTATCCGGAA
The DNA here is from genome assembly GCF_019244115.1 of Bradyrhizobium sp. Taxonomy (GTDB): domain Bacteria; phylum Pseudomonadota; class Alphaproteobacteria; order Rhizobiales; family Xanthobacteraceae; genus Bradyrhizobium. Next base: position 31,110 of record NZ_JAFATE010000011.1, on the reverse strand, counting down.
TCCTTTCCGGCGACGATCAGTTGGATACCGACCGCGACGTGTGTTGCGGCGACACGACCGCCGGCATCGCCGCGACGGGGGTATCGGACTAATCGAGCTCCGGTGGTTTTGGGGCTTTCTAGGCCGGGTTGTGGTGATGGATTTGTCGCGCTTGATGCCACCGAAGTCGTGGTGGTAAGCTTTGCAATTAGCCTGGAGGACGTACAGATGTCGTTTGATTCGAAAGCGAAGCGGGCGCGTCTTCTCTATCAAAAGCGTGGCCTCAAGTGGCTGGTCGTGTCCGCAATCGGCGAACTGCCGTTCGCGCCTGCGGTCTTTGCGCGGATGGCAAACCTCATTCCTGCTAGCCCCTTTGTCGCCCTGGCAGGCGTTCATTCCAATCAGCTATGGGAAGAGCGGCGCGCGAGTATCCTCAGGGTTACCCGCAAGTTCTTGACCGGACCATGCGATGCCCTTGAGATCGGAACATGGATGGGCCAAGGATCAACCCGGGTGTGGCTTGAAATCCTCCCGTCCGGCTCCTCCCTGACGCTGATCGATGCTTGGCGTCCGTATGTCGATCAAAACGAAACCACCGCCGCCACCGCGCAAATGGATCGGCTGCACCATGCCGCGGTCAACTCCACGCTTAAGGAGATTTACAGGGCCGAAGCAGAAGGCCGGGTTTCTGTATCCCTTGTTCGCGCCAGATCGGACATGGCTCTTCCGAAAATCAAAGACGGCTCGTTCGACCTTATCTACATTGACGGCTCGCACTACTACGCGGACGCGAAGCGTGATATTCAGGAAGCGAAGCGCTTGATCAGGCCGGGCGGCTTGATCTGCGGCCATGATCTCGATTTGCCCGCAACGGACGAACTACTAGCTCAGGCGCGGAAAAACCTTGACCTCGACCTTCTGATCTTGCCGGACGGAAACGCATTTCACCCCGGCGTGTTACTGGCTACATCAGAAGAATTCCAACACGTTAGTTGCGAGAACGGGTTCTGGTGGATCGAGCCTAACTCGGTTGTAGCTTTCCACAAACATGGTGCTGCAGATAGCGTCGTTGGCGTTCTCAGTCCCGGCGCGCCTGGTGACCTTGATTTTCATCGCATTGGTGCTAGTCCGTGAGAGAGTGCCGCTACTAGTTTATGCCACGTACGTCCTATGTAGAGCGAGAACCAGCATGGAGTAACCTTCGCAGCCGGTGTCAACGGTCGGGCCGGAGGCGCCTAGCGATGATTCAAAATGCGTGTAGTGACGTAATCGGCCTGCGGCGTCTTCCTCGGCTGGTCGCTGCCGCATTACCTGTTGTCCCATTCATGTCGGACATCTTATATTAGAATTGCTGTCATAACATATCGAACTTCGGAGAAAGGTCGAATAGACCGTTGAAGCTGATACGTCTACTAATCGGAGCGATGCTGATCATTGCGACAGAACGACGGACATCCACGGGACTTCCACCGGGAGTCCCATCCATCTCCGCAACACCAACATCAAGAAAATAATCGCCCGGGCGCAGCGGAGCGGAAAATGAAAACCTGATCCTCTGAAGGGTTCCGGGTGCGCTGGCCGGCACCGGGATTTGCTGCATGAATGTGTTGCTGCCATACACCTCGATTCCTGCCAGCGTCTTGATGCAGAAGCCGAGCAGCGGCGCGAATTTAGCGGAGTATCTCAGCTTGGCGTAGATGTTGATCGGGTCGCCGAAGTTGATTTGGGGCGGATCCCAAACGCCGCCGGCTTCGACGACGCAGTCGACGATTTCCGCCCGCCGGTCGCCGAACCGAACCTCGTTCTTGCAATAAGACCGGCGTTCTTCGATTCCTTTATTATCAGCAAACTCGATGTTGGGATGGTCAATCGTGACCTGCCTAGCGTGGCTCTCGTCGGCGTTGTTCGCTTTGCCAGGCACGGGATCGTCGTCGCCGAAAATCGTCTCAATGTACCGGTCCACGACGTCTCGGGGCTTTCCGTCCATCACTAGCCGCCCTTTATTCATAAGAATGGCGCGGTCGCAGTGTGCAGTGATTTGCCCGATGTCGTGCGTTACCAAGATGATTGTCTTGTTCTCGGCCTTGAAGTTTTCGATCCTAGCGTAGCACTTGTGTTGGAACTTGGCGTCGCCGACGGCCAGCGCTTCGTCGATGATTAAGATTTCGGGATCGATGTGAATTGCTGCGGCGAACGCCACTCGGACCGACATTCCGGAGGAATAGGTCTTGACTGGCTGATCAAAGAATTCGCCGACTTCGGCGAAGGCTTCAATCTGCGGCATACGATGCTGCATCTCCTTGCGACTGAAGCCCATGATGGAGCCGTTCAGCATGACATTCTGGCGGCCAGTAAACTCGGGGTTGAAGCCAGCGCCGAGTTCCAGTAGGGCCGAGAGTCGGCCGCGCGCATCGACCCTGCCTTCGGTCGCCTGCATCACCGAGCAGATGATCTGCAAGAGAGTGGATTTACCGGAGCCGTTCTGGCCGAGAATTCCCAGTACCTCGCCTCGCTCGACCGTAAAGCTGACGTCCCGCAGTGCCCAGAACTCGCGATGATAGGCTTTGCGAAACGGATGCAGGGCTTCTGCTAACCGCGCAGACGGGGAGGTAAATAGCCTAAATTTTTTTGATACGTTCCGAACCGAAATCGCGATGTCTTTGGACACAGGTTCACTCTTGCCTAGACCACGTCCGCAAATTCAGGCTTGAGTCGATCGAACACGAACGAGCCTATCAGCATGGAGCTGGCCGCGAAGCACCAAAAGTAAGCGGTCTGCGCGGCGCTGGGCCAGATTACGTTAGGATAGATGAGGGAATCCCGATAACCGGAGACGATGTAATACAACGGATTATAGGTCAGGATCCAACGAATGGATTCCGGGATATTTTGCTCTGGCCAGACGATCGGTGTCGTCCAAAACCATACATTCAGGAAAATAGAAAGCGCTTGGCCGATGTCGCGATAGAAGGTCTGCAGCGCCGAGAGCAGCCATCCAATCCCGAGCAGGAGTGCCACGATGCAGATGAAGTAATACACCACCAGAGTTCGCTCAATCCTGAACGGCACATGGAAGAAGAGCAGCATCGCGACGATGATAAGCAGGAAGATGAGATGCGGGAGTAGGGCGGAGACGACTTTCACGACGGCCAGCACCTCGGTCGGAAACACCGTTTTCTTCACGAGATGGGCGTTGTCAGTTACCGAACTCGAAATCGCCTGCAGGGTATCGTTGAACAGAAACCACGGCGCGAGCCCGCACACGAACCACAGAGTAAATGGTGCGTCCCCCGGACTTTGAACACGGAAGCCGACGGCGAAGACAAAATAGAACACCGCAATGGTAGCCAGCGGCTGGATCACGGCCCAGATAGTCCCACCGAGCGTCCCGATGTAACGGCTTTCGAAGTCGCGCAAAGCCATTGCATAGATCGTCCCGCGATGCAAAAATGCCTGCCTCATGAATTTGGCTGGCGCGAATCCGTGCAGGCTGGTTTTGAGGCGACCCATGAGAGGTCGATTATAGCGAAAGCGAACAATTTCAAATAGTAAATGCAACGGCGCACATTTTCTCCGGCGAAGCTGATGGGGGCTTGCGCTTGAGCGGAACCGACTTCTTGAATACATCCAACGCCTTGCAGAGATTTGAGGCCTTCAGGACTTCCCCGCATTGGCTCACCGGGGCGGACCTGCTGGCGGTTCTGCTTGCGGCCGCGCTGCCTTGGTCGACGTCGATTTTTTTGATTCTCGCCTTACCTCTACTGGCGATTGTCTGCGGTAGCGTGGATGTGGGTGTGTTGCGGCGATCCATCAGCCGGCCCGCATCGATGGTCGCGCTCGCGTTTTTCGTCCTAGCCCTGTCAGGAGTTTTGTGGTCGGAGGCGGGCCCTCGTGCCGGGTTCCACGCCCTCGGTCCGCTCACCAAATTCCTGGCACTCCCGTTTCTGCTCTACTATTTCGAGGTGTCAAAACGTAGTGGCTGGGTTATCGCGGCGTTTTTGCTCTCCTGCGTAGTGCTGCTCGTCAATTCCTGGGTAGTTCTGTTCGATCCCGGGTTGGCTTTCAAGACGGGACGATGCTGCGGAGAGGATTATGGCGTTCCGGTAAAGAACTATATCGATCAAAGTCAGGAGTTTGCCCTATGCCTAGTCTGGCTTATTTCGATCGCGTTGTATTGCATTCGCCGAAATATGTGGAACGAGGCGGCCGGGCTTGGCGTCATCGCGCTGGCCTTTGCCGCTAATCTCATATTCGTCGTGGTTTCGAGAACGGCGATTGTAGCGACGCCTTTTATGATTCTCGTGTTGGCGTGGCGGCACTGGAAGATGCGTGGCGTACTGTATGCAGTGAGTCTCGGCGCCGTCGCTGTCGTCGCGATCTGGTTAGCGTCGCCCCATTTTCGCGATCGGGTCTTGTCAACCTATTCGCAATACGAGGAATATCGCGACCGGAGCATTCCCTCTTCGGTGGGCAAGCGGCTCGAATTCTGGCGCAAGTCGCTCGGGTTTTTTCTGGATGCTCCGTTATTCGGCCATGGAACCGGATCTACATTGAAGCTGTTTGAGGAGGCCGCAATCGGACGTTCCGCGGTTTCGGCGGAAGTGATCGCGAACCCGCACAATCAGACGCTGAACGTTGCGGTCCAATGGGGCATCGCGGGCGTCATTATGTTGTACGCGCTGTGGTACACGCATCTGCGAATGTTTTGGAAAGAGGGGCTCGTTGCCGAATTAGGCATCCTTCTGGTGGTACAAAATGTCGTCAGTTCTCTTTTCAACTCACACCTCTTCGATTTCACCGAAGGATGGTTGTACGTCCTCGGAGTGAGCGTCGCTGGCGGCATCCTCGCGAAGCATAAGGAAAGGCCGGGCCCGCTCGGGGACTGCGATGAGGGGTACAGGTATGAATGAATGCATAGGGAGCTGCCACTTGCGGTGCCAACATATTTGTTGCTTAGAAGAAGCACGCACATAATGCGCTCAGTGAAACCCGAGGTTACTTTAGGATCACAGTGAGCACGCAAGCGCCAACAGGAAACGACGCGGATGAGTGGAGACAATGGGTTCTTGAAAACGCATGTGCCGTTCATCTTACTACAGAAATCGCGGCTACGATGAGCCGGAATGCGTCGAATCCGGAGCACGCGTTTAGCGGTGTGGGCCAAACGCTGGAGCCGGCACCTATGTCATCTTGGCCAAGGATAACGAAGAGAAGCCTTATGAGGCTTTCCTCGTGGGTAGAGCTGATTGCTCGGGAGGTCGAGTTTGCGCCGGGCGCGGAGCCGCAGGTCTATCATTCGATCAAGGGCTCCGATTACGTGGTTGTTTTGGCGATAACGCCCGAAGGCCTTATTCCTCTTGTTCGCCAATATCGACCCGCTGTCGAGGGCTTCACGCTCGAGTTCCCCGCCGGCATTATTGATGAAGGTGAAGATGCCGCCGATACGGCGCGCCGCGAGTTGCTAGAGGAAACGGGGTTTCCGGCACGAAAAGTTCATAGTCTCGGCATCAACAAGACGGATGCCGGTCGCCTCAGCAATCGCATGCATTCCTATTTTATCAAAACTGCAGCTCGAGTTTCCGATTTCCAACCGGAAGAAGGTGTTGCGAGCCGCCTAGTGACGCTGACTGAACTCGTTGAGTTGATTCTGACCGGCGAACTGGACGCACAGACAAATCTTGGCACTTTGCTTCAAGCCGTCCTCCGCGGACACCTGGAATTACCCACCTGATCATCACTGATGCTCCGGTCCGGTACATGGATCGTTTGCGTCGCCGATAGAGCGGCGAACCATCGGCATGTTTGGAGACGGCGGCTTGGGCCACGGGCGCCCCGGCGGTATGCCGCTCTTAATGACATGGGTGGCGCCGGCGCCCTGGGGCACGCCGTCGCGATTCCTGCGCCGGCCTAGTCGGCTCGACGTCGCCCCCGGTCCGAACCAACACATCGCCAGCAACAAAATTCTCTTCGACGATCTGGCCTTCTCCTCATCAGACAGTGATCCGTAACTGCTTGCCGGACTGCTCGACAGCCGCGGAGAAAACCGTTGGTAAGAGGTTCTACGCCGCTTCCGGCAACGAATGTTGCGGTCCCACCGTCCGACCCCACCTCAGCCTTTCCGCAAGCTGAAGACCCAACTCTTGCGCCGTCTCACAAGCTAATCAATTCGGTGAGTAGAATCTACACACCATTAAATTAGCAGCGGCCTTCCCAACAGAGCGGCGCTGCGCATAGGTTCTCGGATAAGCACGCGGCGTTCGAAGCGGCGTGGCGTGACTATCTGCCAAGCGCGGCGAGTCCGGCTTCGAGCAATGGTGCGACTAACCGTCATCATCCCGCCGACCAGCGGTCGCCAGCTAGTCACTCTTGAGGACCAGGTAATATAATACCTCGGCGCTGCTTCCTGCTGCCTACGGCGGAACCGGCTTTCGCTGCACTGGTTACCAATCCGATTGCTGTAGCAGGAAAGGTTGCTCGGAAGCGGAGAGGACCCAATATCTAACTTTGAGAAAACTTAGTGCGGTTCCTGCGAAATGCCAGGATTCGAACACCTTGGGGGGATAGAAACCGCAAGATCTGGTGACGAATTTCAACAGATGAAAATTCGAAGGAGGATGGCATGAAACAGCAAGGCCGCACGGGGTCCCGTTACATGTTTGAGCACGGTGCGCCCTATACGCCGCCGCCTGCCACGCCGCCCTTTATACCCGACCGTAACTTCGACGGCGATTCAATCTATGGGCTGCCGGAGATCGAAATGGTCGGACTAGCCGAGGTCGCTCCTTCGAGTTCACCGCTGGTGCCTTCTGCCAACGAGCCCCTAGATCGCGAGTTAATTGATCGTTCGTGAAGAACGGACAATGGCTTGATCCGGAATTGTGGTTCGGTGCGGTCTGCGAGAACGGCCGGGCCGGTCGACGCGGCTGATGGCAGAGCTGGTCATTCCCAAGCAAAGTGGAGCTTCCGACCATCTCGCCCGGCGCGAGGCTGTGTGTTTCTGGCTTCGGTGATGCCGCGTGCTCAACGATCGCGGCTTGAATTCCTTCTTCGCCTGCTGCCGTGGGCAACGCTCTTGGTGTTACCAAGTGCGGTGGCATCTCCACTCTGCCACCGCTCTGCCCTTCTTGGGAGGGTTTGCGTGTGTCCGCACAGGCTCTCACAGTTGAGGGTCGATCCGGCGCGCTGACGCGCGGCAATCCGCTCGCACCTAGGAACATCTCGTCTGTGCGCGCCGGAGAGGTGATCGGCTTCGACCCGGGCCGCGTCCAATGCCGCTCGATCCTCAGTCGAAAGCTCAATCGGGTGCGGATAGACGCGGCGCATGCCATGGGCGTGGGGAAAATCGAGATGTGTTTCGGCCCATTTCCACCCTTCGCATTCGCTTGGCCGTGACAAGGAGACCGAGCAGCGCGACGTCTTCCAGATGGCACGCACGGCGTCGACGCGCTTTTGATATCGGACGCGCCGCCGCGCCACGTCAGGACTATCGCGTTCGCCAGCACGATTTTTTTGATGCTAAGCTTCTCGGCATGGAGGAACTCTCGTACCGAACGGTAATTGACCTCCAATCCGTGCTCGCCAAGTTCCGCCACGAACCCGCGCAAAGTGAAGTCGCAGCCTCTTATGCGTTGTCGGAGCACCCGGCATGCTCACCCGAGATCGCCCTTGGCATGTGACCACCCATCTGGCCGGGTTCGACGCTCCCGGTCTCATCCTCGCGCCTGGCCCAATTGATGGCTGTCCGATCGCGACGCCAAACTGTCGAGCGGCTTGATCGCGGGACATCCCGCCCTCGACCGCTGCGACAACCCGCTTTCGAAGGTCAAGAGAATATGGTGCTCCCAGCCATCCCGGCCTCCTTCCCAGCCCGCGTGACGAATCAGAAATGCGCTCATTTAGGAATCCCATTCGATTCAGCTAATCTCATCCTGCTTTAGACGCCGGATGAACTGATGAGGCCTTGAGGAAGAGCTCGGGTGCACTGTCACTTTTGCTGCTGACGCGAGCACGATCTACGCAGCTTTAGCTAGGTGCGCCGCGGCGCCCCCGCCGGTCCACGGCTATAAAATTGACGCCTCGACCCCGGCCACGCCCAACATGCTGCAGGAACTGCACTCATTATGGCTATCAGCGAAGAATAGTGATAGCGTTGAGCGTCGGAGAGCGATTCCATCGAAAGGTGGCAATCAACACAAGTCGGTGGGACTTACCTTCCGGAGATCGTACACACGAATGCACTTGCGAGCAAAGGTGTTCATATGAAGTTGGCTTTATCGAATTTTGTGTTGGTCTACCTGCGAGCACTGGCTCGGGTCCGCCCGTTTGTGATGATCATGAGTCCGTTTAGTCCAAAGTCCATCAATTTGTTCAGGCGATTGGTAAACCGCTAGCATATTTGCGACTGATCTCGAGGATTGCCTCGCTCTTAGCTCTCCACTTGTTGGGCTCCGGATTGACGTTGCGGCCGTCGAGATAGGCCTTGATGCCGCGGACGAGCTCGCCAACCGATGCGAAACTGACGGTCCGGATGACATCGGCATCCAAGTCGACAAAGAAGCGCTCCGACAAGTCTCATCCAGGACGATGAAGTCGGCGTATAGAGCCTTTTGAAACGTGGATCGCGCTTGCGCCAGGCGCTGACCTTGGGTTGCTTATGCGTCGCGTAGTTGTCCTGGATGAGATGGATGTCGAGATCCTTCGTCTCGCGGCCGACCTCTTTCAGGAAGCGGAGCCATTCGACGTGCGTATGCCGTTTCTCAGTGCGAGCGATCAGGCGGCCTTCCAGAGCAATTAGGGCCGTGAACAGAGTGAACGTTCCCTGGCGCTTGTAGTCGTGCGTCATTTTACGTGGCCGCTAGCCGCGAGCGGGAGCGACAACTGGGTCCGTTCCAAGGCCTGACATTGGCTCGTCTCGTCGCAGCAAAGAATCAAGGCTTTCAATGGCGGATCAAGATAGAGACCGATGACATCCAGAATCTCTCCTCGAAGCTCGGCTCGTTGGAGAGCTTGAAAATCTTCATGCGGTTTCAGATCATTCGTCGACCAGACCCGTTGCACGGTCCTGTGCGACCCGCCAGCGTGGCGGCCCATGCTGCGCACGCTCCGACTTGCGGCCCTTCGGAGGCCGCGTCACAACGCGCTGGACCTTGCTCGCCGGGATCGACGGCTTGCGACCCCGTCCTGGTTGGTCCTTCAGGCCATCAAGCCCGTGCCTCTCAAAGCGCTTCGACCAGGTCGAAACCCGCTTTGCCGCTGTCTTCAGACAAGCCGCTGCCTCGGTGACGCTCACACCGTCGAGCCGAAGCAGGATCATGTCAGCACGGCCCCGTTCCCGCACCGTGCTCGTCGACGCTCGCGATCTACGCCGCAACTTCGCCACCACCACCGGCTCCGCTTGCAAACGTTTGATTGATTGGCCGTGCCATCCAGTGATCCTGCACCCAAATCAGCAACCACACCGATATTAGTCAACATTTGCAGACGGGACACTAACGAGCGCGGCATCCATCCGAAGCGTCGTCAGCGACCGAAACCGTCTTGAGCCAGGGCGCGCTCCGGGTGGTCAGGCCAAAATTCGACCCGCCAGCGGAAAACCGCGCTGGTGGCGACGCCGAATTCTCCGCCTCCTGCACGATCGCCCACTTCTGCTCGGCGCTGAAGCGACAGCATTTCGACTGCCCGTCCGCGTCCGCGTACCAAGTGGTATAATTGCAGCGCCCACAATTAGCAGCGCGGCTTAATTGAGCCCAGGCACTCGGGTGGAGCAGGCTTCGCCAGTTCATTTCGTTGCGTTCTTGTCCGAGGCGCTCGCGCCAGACGCGCAGCGCGTGCGACAAAGACCGCGCACTCCGGCGAACTCGGCACGCCCGTGCGACTCCAATTCATCGCTTCGACATGCACGCCCAGAACGCGCGAAGGCAATCGGTTTCCCTGTCCGTCCGCGCGCCGTAGGATAATGCGGCAACCTTCTGCGTCGCGTCGAATGCCTAGTTCTGTGCTGACGGTTTGATGTTTCCCGATCCAACCAGAGATGGTTTGCATCTTAGCGTAGATCGCCCGCGGTCAAGAGAGGGCGCGCCCACTGCGTCAAACTCGTCGTCGAAAGATCGTGCTTCCGGCAGCAGTGCTCCGTTTCGGAGCGCGCTTTCGATACCACGCCGCATGCCGTTCGACCAGAGCGGATTGTTGGCCTTCGCACAAGAACGGACGAGGTACTATCGGAGATCCTCCACCGCTGCAGAGAACCCGAAATTGAACGAGAATACACCCTGGAAGAGGGTGCGGGATTCGACGATTACGGCACAACCGCTGCGATGCCGCCCGTAATCGGTCCGGACTGGGGATTGGGTCTGGCGGTGTGGTGACCGAGGAGGCGCCTCGCGCGCAAGATTCTCGTCTTCGGCAACGCGGGAGGCGTGCGATGGAATTCTTCTCTTGAAGCTCTGCCCGGACTGTGGAGGATCAGGGACTGCAAGGCAATCCAACCAGTGGCGCAAGGCCGTCGAATATATCCGCCGCGATGCGAGGGGTGCGGCGGCAAAGGGCGGATCACCACCGGCCTGCCCGAGGGCGCTAGTCCGAATTGGTATATTTCCACCTTTGAACATTTCTAAAGGAACCACAGACTTCCGGGCACGTGGTTAGCAAGTCAACCCGAACACTCTCCTTGGGAGATGCGTGCCCGAGCTGCCTCTGATCCTTCTCGTCGAGGACGAACATCTATTGGCGACCGATGTAGAGGAAGCCCTAACCGGCGGTGGCTTTGCCGTCCATGCGGCCGCGACCGGCGAAGAAGCGCTCACCCTAATCATCAACGAGAAAGGCTACAAGGCGCTGATCACCGACATCCATTTGCGCTGCAGGCTGAGCGGATGGGATGTGGCTCGACGGATCAGGGAGCAGAACCCACATTCCTCGTGATCTACGTGACTGGCGCCGCGAAGGTGGATGGCCTTCGAAGGGCGTGCCCAACAGCATTCTTGTGCCGAAGCCGTTCGCGGCGGCGCAACTCGTGACCGCCGTCTCCAGCTTTCTGAACATCGGCACGCCGCCGACCTCGTAGGGGTTCACTCCCTCTCCCAGTGGATGCAGCGGCAAGCACGGAGGCCAGCTCCGACATCGTAAAGGGCTTCTGCAGGAGGTGGCCAACGAAACCTTTCGGTAGACCGGCTTCTTCGTACCCACTCGCAAAAATGATAGGTACGCCTCGGCGCTGGACGACAGCAGCAACCGGCTCCACGGTATCTTGACCGAGCTTAACATCCAAAATAGCGAGATTGAATTCGGCGCTCTTGGCGAGTGCAACGCCGTCGTTGAGGTTTCCAGCCCTCGGCGACGACAGTGTGCCCAAGTTGCCCGAGCATATCTCGCAGGACCATTCGTGTCAGCTCCTCGTCTTCGACAACAAGGATGTATGACATGCGCCCTCTTCAGATCGTCGGCCAGGAAGTAGTCGTCCTCAACCACGAGCACCGGCATCCCTTTAAGCAACCCGCTTCAGGCTGCATTGGGCTTCCTTCCAATACGCTTGCGGCGGGACCGGTTGAAGTTCCGGCGCGATTGGGACATTTTAGGCCCTTACAGGACCGAAAACAGAAGCAGGCTCACGCAACCGACCAGGGTGGCCGCGCTCAATGTAACGACAACGAGAGCTTGTTCAGCGTGGGCTTGTTCAAGGTCAATGACCCAAAGAACACGCTTTGGCGCGACCTAGTCCCCGCAACTTACGATTGGCAACCAATTTCGTTATGGGGATGTGGTCCGTATTCGTTAACGAGCTTGGTCATGTCGGGCGCGACTGGAAGGTGTTGGTTTATGCCTCGCGATGTATCGCTTTGGTCGCTTGGCACGTCTGCATGATCGCGCGCTGCTGGGTCTTGGGTCTGTTCCTTTGGACGTAACCTTGCCACGCCTCTGGTGCTCCCGTTCGGTGCGTGCCGCCTAACCCACGACCATCATCACCAGGACGATCACCACCAACACCGTCGTGCAGACGAGCATCAGCGTGCCGCGTTGAGGTGCGACGATGCCTCGATAACCGCGCCAGCTCCCGATCGCCGACACCAGCAGTACGATCACCATCACAACTAACATCAAGATAATCACGTCCATCGCCATAGCCTCTATGCATGGACGCGGTGGTTTGGCAGCGTCCTCCTTTCATCTTTCAGTACCCGACCTACACCCGTCAGAGGCGGTACGATGTGATTTCCTGAGGTTCATAGTAAATCGCGGCCAGCACGCGTAGGGAAAAGGCGGTCGCTCGTTACGACCGCCTTTAACCACATCGGACGTTACGGCGCCGGCTAGACTGCTCGGCTTCTTCCGGCTCGGCGCGCGGCGCTTACAGTCGGTGGAGCCAGCGCGTGACGTGGTCCGGTATCCCTCAAGCAACCGACGTTGGGGCGGGTAGTTCAAAAACCCAGTCGCCGGTTGTCCCGCTCTCTTTGACCTTAACCCCAGAGAGACCGATCTGGCTGAGCCACGCCTCCACAATAACAGGGCTCAAACAGGCTCCGAAAGTCTCAGACATGTCTTTGCGCCTCTTGGCCAAGGTGGTACCGCCGTTGGTGTTTCTCAATTGTTGTTCAAGCGATTTCTTGGCTTCCATTGTTATCAAACCTTTTCTGAGTATTGCCGCACCGTGTCCATTGCGTCCTTAATTTTCATATACGCAGATATTATTTAGCGCTCCCGATATTATTTGGCGCTCTCGACTAAAAGGCGGTCGCAACGAGCGACCGCATGCCATTTCTTAGCGCTGACAGAAAGCGAGATCACGCCGCAAGGCGCTGCTGTTGCGACTGCTCGGCTTCTTCCGGATTGGCGCCGACAATCCGCCGCAGCTCCGTAGCCCAGGCATCGAGCACCTCTCGCTTCCTCGCGACCCTTGCCTCAAAGGCGAGGTTGTAGGCCTCCTGAGTAACAGCCGGCCAGTCGCCGTTCGCGTTCGCGCACACCTCGCGGTCACGACATTAACGTTACCCAGTCAGCTTAATGGGCGGCGTTTGTTGCTGGCTGGCGCAGATCAACTATCTGGGGCGAACCGGACAGTTTCCCTCCTTTATGTCCGGACCACGAACGGTGAAGTCGCCAAGCGAACATACACCGCTTGGCGGCTTTGTTCGGGACCGGAAGGCTCGCTCCTGCATGGCTCGAAAATCAGGTTAGTCGTTCGCGGAACAGCGCTCCTAATTGAATGACGCGCGGTTCGCAATCGCTGGGATGTAGCCAGACCTGAAGGCTGGGCGGCCCGTTAGAGCCGGAAAAGCCATTGCAGTTGAATAGCACTTCGAGCTGCCTTTTGTCCCAATGTGCGTTGACAGTATTCAACCGCGGAAACCCTCTAAGCTGACGGAGGCCTCTGAAAAATCAATTCGCTGCAACGCCCGCCAGTCCTCCTCAATCGCGAAAAAATTCCATGCCGCAGTTGATATCCAAATGCGCTCGAACAGCCGTCGCTGTGCTCCAGTGTACGCGGGAGCTCTCGGGCGTCCGCATTGACGTTGATCGCCGCACAGCAAACTCTCGTCCCGCCGAGCACTTTGTGAAGTAGGAGGGGCCATGGGATACAGTCGAAGAGGGGGAGACAGAAGCGAAGGGTTGCCGATTGCTCCATCCAATCCGTCATCTGGAGAACCAAAGTCGATTCCGTTCGTTCAACGGCTCACCTGCACGATTAACGAAGCAAGCGAGGTCACCGGCTTGGGACGCACGAAGCTTTACGAGTTAATTGGGACAGGGCATCTCATTACGACAACCGTAGGACGTCGGCGGTTAGTGCTCGTGAGCTCGCTCCAAGCACTGCTCGACGTGAACCCCCCGGGGCCTGGAGGTATGAAAAAGATTTGGTAACACTTCGCGGCTTGGCACACTTGGCCGCGGTTGTCCGTCTTTTTCCGTTCCAATCCGCCAATTGGCTGAGGGTAACTCTGTGGAACCGCTAGCGCGCAAATCACTCAACCATTTGAAGATAAAGGGATATCTTGCGCCGAATCGCGGACACTCTCTCCGCCACGCCACGGTGCTCTTCTCTGTATCCGATTGTTCGAATCGAGAGCAAAGACAACGAGTAGCGACAAAGGCTGTTGCGGCTAGTTTTTGCGATGTTACCCCTAATGAGCGTCAAACCGAGCTTTTGACCGTGGGTCTTCCGTTCCGATTCGATCGGAACGAAAAGGCAACTCCGCCGCCGATCGACTGAAATATCGCGCAGACTGGCCGATCGATGCCACAACGCGCGTGCGCGAAGATTCGGGCCGTGGGGCCACGTGGCCGAGCTTTTGTCGACAGCAGGACCGATCGTCCGTCGCCCCGCGATTTTGCTGGCGTTCTGGGTGGCGTCCATCGAACTCGCAAGCATCGGATTTGGCGACGCCGCGTGGCCTAGATCATTCCATGAGCGCGATTGATCCGCGGTCAGCGTTTGCCGTAGGCGCCGCTATAGCGGCCTTCGCGAATGCTCTTCATCATCTCCTCTTCGCGTTTCTCTTGAGCCCGCACCGCGCTCAATAACTCCGGCGCCATCGCCAGCGGGAATGCCACCACTCCGTCCTGGTCACCAACCACGATGTCGCCGTGCTCAACGACTAAGCCCGCGATTGATACCGGAACGTTGATTTCGCCAGGACCGTTCTTGTAAGGCCCGCGATGGTTGGCTGCGCGCGCGAAAATGGGAAAGTTCGATTTCATCAGTGCGGCCGAATCGCGGATAGCCCCATCGATCACTATGCCCGCCGCGCCGCGTGTCGAGGCGATCAACGCGATGATTTCACCGACCAGGGCGCGTGATTCATCGCCGCCGCCGTCGACGACGAGCACGTCCCCAGGGCGGATGAGCTCGAGGGCCCTGTGGATGAAGAGGTTGTCTCCGGCTGCAGTCCGCACCGTGAGCGCGGTCCCGACCATGGTGCCGCCCGTGTAGAACGGCCTGAGGTTCGCTGCGCCAGGCAGTCGGCTCAGGTTATCGCTGATGATGGCGGTTGCCGCCGTCTTGAAGCCGTCGATGAGGCTTGGATCGGCTGGAGCGGTGCGCTGATTTTCTGGGCGTCCAATCACGGCAGGGATCTCGTCGCGTTCGGGAGTTTTGTGATCTCTTGAATGCGGCGCGGCCTAGAACAGGGCCTCACATGCCCGCCGGATCTGCGTGCAGCCGATCTCGATGGCCGACAACGACGTCGCAAATGAGAGCCGCAGGTAAGGCGACAGCCCATAGGCGCTGCCATCCATCACCGCAACATTGGCTTGGTCCAGCAGGTAATCGGTGACATCAAGGTCGGTCCTCAGAGTCTGGCCCGAACTGGCTCTGCGGCCAATCAGCCCGCCGACCGAGGGATAGAGATAGAATGCGCCGGCCGGCGCCGAGATACGAAGCCCGGGCGTGCCGTTCAAGAGCTCGATCATTCGGTTTCGACGCCGCTTGTAGATCGCGGCGGCCTCGCCAACATGCGATTGATCCCCCTCAAGCGCGGCTACGGCCGCGGCTTGGCTGATCGAACTCGCGCAACTCGTGCTTTGACCGAGCAGCTTGGCGATCGCACTTACCGCCTCGTTGGGGCCTGCCGCGTATCCGACTCGCCAACCGGTCATCGCGTGTGCCTTTGACAGGCCGTTGATAACAAGGGTTCGCGTCTTGAGAGCTGGATCGACCTGCACCGGGTTGACGGTTTTGACCTCGTCATAGACCAGATGCTCATAGATCTCGTCGGTCATGAGCCAGACGTCGGGATGCCGCCGCAGCACCTGTGCCAAGGCCGAAAGCTCATCCCGCGAATAGACGGCGCCGGTCGGATTGTTCGGGGAATTGAGGATCAGCCAGCGGGTCTTGGGTGTGAGCGCTGCTTCGAGGGCGGCAGGTGCCAGTTTGAAGCCGGTGTTTTCATCGCATTCGACAACGACCGGCGTTCCGTCGTTGACGCCGACGATATCAGGATAGGAGACCCAGTAGGGTGCAGGAATGATGACTTCGTCCCCCTTGTTGAGCGTCGCTGCGAACGCCTCGAAGATGAGCTGCTTGGCTCCGCAGCCGACGACAACCTCCTCGGGGGAATAGGTCAGACCGCTGTCACGTTCGAGCTTTCGGCAGACCGCTTCACGAAGGGACGGCGTGCCTGCCGTCAGCGTATAATGCGTATCGCCGCGTCGCATGGCGGCAAGGGCTGCTTCGATGATATGCGGCGGGGTTTCGAGATCGGGCTCACCGATGGTGAAGTCAACGACTTGCCTCCCAGCAGCGAGCAGTTCAGTCACCTTATGCTTGGCCGCGATGCTCGCGGATGGTTTCATTCTTGCGACACGTTCGGCGAGCCTCAACGGCATCGATAGAACTCCAGGCAGATGCTCGTCCCCAGCTATGAGACGGTCGCGACAATAGGGATAGCCCGCAATTCAAAAAACCGATAAAAACTCATTCCGATAGATCGCTTTTTCTCATGCTGGTTTTTCGCTGGGCTCGCGCGTCATGATCACATTGAAGCAACTCGAAGCACTCAACTGGATCGCTCAGCTCGGCACCTTTGAGCGCGCAGCGGCAAAGCTCAATACGACGCAGTCGGCGATCTCAAAGAGAATCCAGGAGTTGGAGGCCTCGGCGAGTGTACCCTTGTTCGACCGCAATCAACGCGGCGCGCGCCTCACCGAGAAGGGAGAGCTGATCCTGGCGCTGGGACGCCAGATGCTGGCGCTGCAAGATCAGATCCTCGAGCTGAAGGACGGAAAGCAGATTCCGGCGCGTCGTCTCAGGCTTGGTGTGACGGAATTGTCCGCGCTTACCTGGCTGCCCCGACTTGTTTCGGCCTTGCGCGAGGCCTACCCGACGGTCACGATCGTACCCGAAGTCGAAAGGAGTTCCGACCTTTATGATCGGCTCGCTGAGGATACGATCGACGTGATCGTCATTCCTGAAGCGTTTTCTCATCCCGAAATCACATCGGTTCGGGTAGGCGACGTGCAAAATGTCTGGACAGCGCGGCCGGGCCTCGTCAAGGCGCGTCGCTCCCTCGGGTTCGACCAACTTGCCGAACATACGATCTTGACTCAGGGCGCCCGCTCAGGTTCCGGCATGTTTTACGGCAAGTGGCTGAAGGCAAATGGCGTTGTATTCCAACGCGCGATTTCGAGCGACAGCTTAATGGCGCTCGTCGGTCTGGCGGTCGCGGGCCTCGGGGTCTGCTATCTGCCGCGGCAGTGCTTCCGTCCTCTGTTTGATAGCAAGAAGCTCAGCATCGTCCCAGTCAAGCCGGCTCTGCCTGCGGTACCCTACGCGGCGATGTATCGGAACGACCGTCCATCCGCTTTCACCGCCGCGGTTGCCGAACTCGCCCGCAAGGCATGCGACTTCAGCCGACAGCTTCAGGCCTAATTTTTCGCACGCGGCTATCGCCGTGTTTGGCTGGTGGACAGGACGAAATCCTCGCTGAGATGGCTCGATGACTCCGCGAGCCGATGGTGCGCGCCACGAGACCGCTGTGAAGCCCGATGCGCCCGAGTTCCTATTCAGTGGCGGAGCTCGGAAAGAAAGCGCTGGGCGCGCGGGTGATTGGGGCGTGAGAAAAACTCTGAAGGCGGCGCATCCTCGAGGATT
This sequence comes from Bradyrhizobium sp., assembly GCF_019244115.1. Classification (GTDB taxonomy): domain Bacteria; phylum Pseudomonadota; class Alphaproteobacteria; order Rhizobiales; family Xanthobacteraceae; genus Bradyrhizobium. The sequence goes on along the minus strand of NZ_JAFATE010000011.1, from coordinate 13,550 downwards.
GTTCCGCGGTCCATGAACCAGATGCGGTCCGCGACCTCTCTCGCGAAGCCCATTTCGTGTGTCACGCACATCATTGTGATCCCGCTGTGCGCGAGGTCCTTGATCACGGACAGCACTTCGCCGACCATTTCTGGATCCAGCGCGCTGGTGGGCTCATCGAACAGGATGATCGGCGGGTCCATTGCCAAAGCGCGCGCGATAGCGACGCGCTGGCTCTGTCCGCCCGAGAGCTGGCCGGGATATGAATTCGCCTTGTCGGCGAGTCCCACGCGGGCGAGCAGCTTCCTCGCGGCTTCGCTCGCGGCCTCGCGCGACAAACCGCGCAGCTTCCGCGGCGCCAGGATGATATTGTCGATCACGCTCATATGCGGGAAGAGATTGAACTGCTGAAACACGAAACCGATGCCGCTGCGCAGCCGGTTCAGGTCGGTTGCTGACGAATGCACGTCCTGGCCGTTGACGACGATGCGTCCGCCCTGGATGGGCTCGAGCCTGTTGATGGTTCGGATCAGCGTGGTCTTCCCGGAGCCCGACGGTCCGCAGACCACAACGACCTCGCCGCTGTTCACGGTGGCGTTGATGTCCGCGAGGCATTGATGGGCACCATACCACTTGCTGACGTTCTCGAACGAGATCATGGGGCTGGCTCGACGACAAAGGACTCCAGAGGACGTATGACCGCAGGATCTTCGCGGCGACGCCGGGCGATGTGCCGCTCGACGGCGCGTGCCGATTGCGTCAGCGCGAAGCAGAGCAGGAAATAGGTGAGCGCGAGAATGGAGAAGACCTGCACGGGCTTGGTCAGAAGCCTGCTGTTGACCTGAGCGGCGGCAAAGGTGAACTCGTTGACGCTGATCACATAGCCGAGCGAGGTCTCCTTTATCAGCGAGACGAACTGGCTCATCATGGTGGGCAGCGAGTTGTAGAGCGCCTGCGGCAGCACGACCGACATCATCGCCTGGCGATAGTTCAGGCCCAGCGAGCGAGCGGCCTCGATCTGTCCCTTGGGGAGGGCCTCGATCCCAGAGCGCACTATCTCCGCAAGATAAGCGCTCTCGTATATGACGAGCGCGCCGACCAGCGTTGGAAATCCGGCAATCGGATGCCCGATGATGATGGGTAGCGCAAAGTAGCTCCAGAAGATCACCATGAGGAACGGCGTGCCGCGCACCGTGTGCACGATGATCGCGGTGACTGCTCGGATTGAGCGAAACGGGCTGATGCGGCCAAGTCCAAGCAGCAGGGCGCAAGGAAAGGAAAGGCCAAGCCCGAGAACGGCGATGAGCACGGTTGCGGCGAGGCCACCGAGCGGCCCTGCAGGGTATTGCCCGATGAGAAACAGAACCCAGTTGTCGCGGAGGATTTGCAGCATCGTCGTTACCGGGCCTGCAGACCGGCCCGCCGTTCGTAGAGCGCGCCGAGCGCCATGATTGCGAACGAGCTCAGCAGGTAGATGGCGGTTGCGACGGCGAAAACCTCAAAGGTGCGGAAGGTGTCGTTTTCGATTTGCCGCGACTGGTAGGTCAGCTCATGAACTCCGATCGCCATCGCGATGCTGGTGTTCTTGAACAGCAGCAGGGTGTAATTGATGAGAGGGGGAAGCGAGAGCCGGGCGGCCTGCGGCAGAATGACGTAGCGCATGGTGGAGAGATAGCCGAAGCCCAGCGCGCGGCTTGCCTCATATTGCGTTGGCGGAATGGCGCGCAAGCCACTGCGCAGCGCTTCGGACATGTAGGCAGCGATGCAGAACGACAAGGCGAGAAGCGCCAGGATGAACTCGCTGTTGTGCTCGTTCAGCCAGATCTGCGCCGGCGCAGGCAGGAGCTCCGGCACGGCAAAATACCAGAACAGAACCTGGACCAGCAGCGGAACGTTTTGGTGCACCTCGACATAGGTGGTGACGAACCAATGCGCAGGCCTCAGACCGGTGTTTCTCAGGACGATCAGGACAACCGCCAGCAGCAAGGCGAGAGCCCAGGCGCCGGCAAACAATTCCGCCGTCACTTGGATGCCGCTCAACAGCCACTTCAGATGTTCGCCGGCGAGGACGGCGGTGAAATCAAGTGAATACCCCATCATTCGCATCACCGGCCGGATCGAGCAGCTAAGGCGCCAGCACGGGATTTCCGACTGGCTGATCGAGCTTGAACGAGCGGGTCAGCTTGTAAGGCGTGTCTTTCCCGAACCACTTCTCGAACATCGCCGCGCCTTCCCCTGACGTCTCGAGTCGTTTCAAGGTCTCATTCACGGCGGCCAGGAGCGCGGGTTCATCCTTGTGGATACATCTGCCCCAAAATTCGATGGCGACTGGCTGCGCTACCAGTTCGAGTCCTTCGCCTGCCTGCTGCTTGAACTTCATCAAACCGAGCTCCGAAAGAACCAGCGCGCTTACCTTGGATTGCTGCAAGGCCAGAAAGGCGCTGGGCGGATCCTGGAAGGTGAGAACATTGGCCTCCGGGAGCAGCGTCCGCACATACTTCTCGGAGCTCGAGCCTTTTGGCGCGCTGATCTTCTTGTCCTTGAGATCGTCGATCTTGGCAATGCCGCTGCCTGCCTTGACCATCAACATCTGGCGGCTCACGAAGGTGGTCAGGCTGTAGTCGATCTGTTTCGCGCGTTCGTCGGAATACCCCATCGCAGCCGAGAGCACGTCGACGCGGCCCTGCGTGAGTTCCGGAATTCGAGCTTCGACCGCCAATAATTTGACCTCAAGCCCCACGCCGATCGATTTCGCGATGCTCTGGCAAAGATCGATCTCGTAGCCGACAGTCTCGCGGGTCTTAGGGTCCTGGAAGCTGAACGGCTCGATAGTACCGATCGTACCGCAGATGAGCTTGCCGCGGGCCTTGATATCGGACAGCTGATCGGCTTGGACGAGGCCCGTACCCCACAAGAAGAGTGCGGCAGCAACGATCACTCTGTTCAGATATGCCATGTGTCCCCCTTGTCCTGAACCGGCCAGCCGGCGGAAACACCCCGAGTGGCCCATCGATTGACGATAGAGCTCCCACCTAGTCACAAAAGCGATATAATTTCATTTATTCTCATTCCATATGGGAATATACCGAAGTATGTGCAGATCTGCGCAACCTCGCCCGGTTGGAATCAAAGTCTCTCCTGAATCGAACGCGCCGCCTTGAGCAGGATCTCCGCGACCTCCGGCTCACGCCGCGGACCTAAACGGCCGCGCACGGCTGAAACCGTGATCGCCGCGGCAGGCTGGCCATCGGCCGATTTGATCCAGGTCGAGATCGACTTCGTTCCCTGGACGAGCCCGACGTCTCGCAAATTGTACCCGCGTCGTCGGGCGAGCGCGATCTGTGCAACGATCGTCGCGACGTCGGTCCGGTAGCCGGCAAATCGCTTCTCGTTGGCTGCAACGATCCGGCGCGCTTCCGGGGCAGGCATCGCTGCGAGGATCGCCACGCCGGCGCTGCTGACCCCAAGCGGCCGGCGCGCCCCGACTTGAATTGACAGCACCTGGATTGGATGGCTGCCTATCCTGCGATCGACGCAAAGCGTGTCATTGCCGGTGCGCACCGTCAAGAACAGCGTATCGCCGACCTGGCGTGAAGTCCGATCAAGAATGTCCTCCGCCGCCACAAGAAGCGCAGTGCGAGAGGGACGGGCGAGCGCCAGTTCAGGGACCTGGCCGCCGACGGCGTAACAACCCGTCCTCTCGTTTCGCTCGACGATGCCTTCCTCTATCAACACATGCACAATTCGATGCACCGTGGGACGCGTCAATCCGGTCGCCCGGACAACTTCGGCCAGCGAGACGCCTTGCTCACGCCCCGATGCCAGGATGCGCAGCACGGCAAGTGCGCGCCGGATCGCCTGCGCACCCGGTTTCGGCTCGGCGGCGCGTGCCGCTCTCATCGCTGGGGCCGCGTGTCCATAATGTGGACAAGAACTGCACAATTGGATCGACAAGTAAAGTGGCGGATCCGATGATCGGGCTAACCTGATGCCGACTTGATCGGCGTGAAGAACGACGAACCTGCATTCGCCGCATTTTGGGAGGATGGGATGAGACGTTTCGGCGTCGCGTTTGCTGTATTGCCGGCGGTGATCAGCCAGGCTGCAGCCGCTTCATTGCTCACGCAAAGTCCGCCTGATGATTCCCTACCCGCGCTGCGGGAGCCTCGGCAGCATAGCCCGCATTATTCCAGACAAGCTTCAGGAGTGTCCAGGTCGGCCCGGCCGGAGCGGACTTCCTTCAGTCATGACCGTTTCGACGCCCCGGTGATGCTGGACGTGCATCCCTCGAAGGCCGACTCATCGAAGAGGGCGAAAAAGGCTTCCGTTCGTTCGTCTCGTCTGGTGAACCTGAGGTCCGAGTAGCACTACCCGGATGCTTTGGAGGAGAGAGGACGATGCGGATAGATCCTTCAGAGCTTCCTGCGGAGCGGATCTATAGGCTGATGACGGGCATCGTCGTACCGCGTCCGATCGCCTGGGTAACCAGCCTTTCCCGCAGCGGAGTGCTCAACCTCGCTCCGTTCAGCGCCTTCACTTTCGTGTCTCAGAAGCCGCCGATGCTCGCGATCAGCGTCGGCCGAAAAGCCGGCCTGTATAAGGATACGGCGCACAACATTCTGGACACCGAGGAGTACGTCATTCACATCGCAAATACCGAGCTGATGGAGGCGGTGCACGAAAGTTCGGTCGAGCATCCGCCGGAAGTCAGCGAAGTCGAACAGCTCAAGCTGGAAACGGTGCCGAGCGAATCCATCAAGGTACCGCGGCTTGCCGCACCGCCGGTAGCGATGGAATGTCGCTTTCGGCAATGCCTGGAGTTTGGCGAGGCCAGAAGCCGGCTCATCGTGGGCGAGGTCGTGCTGTTTCACGTCCGTGACGGCCTGGTGACCAACGGCAAGATCGAGACGGAAGCGCTCGATCCAATCGCCCGCATCGGCGGACCGCGCTATGCAAGGCTGGGTGACATCGTCACCCTTCGCACGGTCTTTCAGACCCCGAAGTCGACGGCGGAACGCCATCTGGTCGAGCGGCAGAGCACAACCGACAGAACATGATCGACACCCTTTCGCGTTCTCCAGATACCGAATACACGGTCGGCCAGCGGGCGGCCATCATCTTCTCCTGCATGCTCGGATTTGCGCTTGATCTGTACGACGTGCTGATCATGCCGTTCTTGATGAGCTCGATACAGGCCTCGTTGCACATCTCTCTCGCGGAGGTCGCGAGCGTCACCAGTCTCACGCTGATCGGATCTGTGATCGGCGGCGCCCTGTTCGGGTGGCTAGGCGATCGTATCGGCCGCAAGCAGGCCCTGCAGCTTACGCTCGGCGTGTTTGCGGTCGGATCGATCGCGTCAGCTTTCGCATGGAGTTATGGCAGCCTGGCGCTCCTTCGGTTCATCACGGGCATAGGCCTCGGCGGCGAATGGGGCGCCGGTATGGTCTTGTTCAACGAAGCCTGGCACAAGGAGCGGCGTGGAATTGGCAGCGCCTTCATTCAGGGCAGCGCCGTGCTCGCAAGCGCCGGCGCTTCCGTTGTGGGAATCTGGGCGACCACGTCATTCAGCCTCGAATGGGGCTGGCGGATCGCGCTGCTCACCGGCGGATCGCCAATCCTGCTCATGATCTTCATCCGCATCTTCATGCCGGAATCGAAGGCGTGGTTACAGTTCGATCGGGCGCGCAAGGGCGGGTTGATCCCCACCAAGGCGCCGACCACGAACACCCTTCTGCTGATGTTCCAAGGCAGGCTCTTGCCGGTCTCCATCATGTGCCTCGCATGGATGATGGCTTACATGTTCTGCTATTACGGTGTCGTCGTCTTCATGCCGACGCTGATGCAAAAGTCGCTCGCCACTCCACCCGAGGTGGTCCGCAACATTTCAGTGATCGCATCGGTCGTGGGAGGCTGCTCCTATATCAGCATGGGCGCGCTCAATGACGCGTTCGGCCGCCGTTTCGGCGCATTGCTGCCGGGGCTCGCTTGGGGCGTCATGGCTTTCGGCATCTACACGTTCGGGAACCAGAAATTCGCCGGCGACGTTTTCGGCTTCCCGATGTTCTGGACCTATATCGCCTTCGTGATCGGAAACTCGGCTCTGGGTGTGGTCGGGACGTGGCTGTCGGAGATCTATCCGATAGAGGTCCGCTCAACGGCCGTTTCGTTCATCTACATGGCGGGACGCGGCGTCGGAAGTCTCGCGCCGGTGATCGTTCCGCTCGCGGCGGCCAGCTTTGACGGCCAGCTTGCCCTGGGCATGCTGGTGGTGGTGCCCGCGATCGTCGTCTTTCTTGCAGTGACGTTATCGCTCCCGGAAACGCGCGGGCGTGAGTTGTCGAGCGATGCGGTACCTGCGAACGGCCGGTCCGCCGAACAACTCGGGAGATGATCAGAATGCGGCTACTCAGTTACGCGACGAATGGAAGTGCTCGCTACGGTGCGGCGACGGAGGCCGGCGTGGTGGATCTGACCAGCCGCATCGGAGACAGGTTTCCGGATTTGCGGGCGCTGATCGCCGGAAACGGACTTGCCCTCGCGCGGGAGGAGGTCGGCCGCGCTCGCCCCGACCACGCGCTCGAACAGCTGTCGCTGTTGCCGCCGATTCCGGCGCCCGAAAAGCTGTGGTGCATTGGGGTGAACTACACCGATCGTAACGCGGAATACAGGGACAATTCCGACCTGCCGAAATATCCGAGCCTGTTCGCTCGCAATCCCTCCTCCGTGGTCGGCTCAGGCCAGCCCCTCGAGAAGCCGCGGGTGTCGGAGCAACTCGACTATGAGGGCGAACTGGTCATCGTCATCGGGCAGGGCGGCCGTCACATTCAAAGAGATCAGGCGTGGTCGCATATCTTCGGGATGACTCTGTGCAATGAGGGTACCGTGCGGGACTGGCTGCGCCATGGCAAGTTCAACGTCACGCAAGGCAAGAATTTCGACCGATCCGGCAGCATTGGGCCGTGGATCGTCACATCGGATGAATGCGATCCGCACGGTCCACATGACATCGTCACTCGCGTCAACGGCGAGGTCCGGCAGCAGGACAGTACGGAACGCCTCATGTTCCCGTTCGACTATCTCATCTCCTATCTCTCCACTTTCGCCACACTCAAGCCCGGAGATCTGATCGCGACCGGTACGCCGACGGGCGCCGGCGCGCGCTTCGACCCGCCGCGCTGGCTAAAGCCAGGCGATGTCGTCGAGGTGGAATCCTCGCGCATCGGTACTCTGCGCAATACTGTCGTTGCCGAAGGGTAGACTGATGCTGGATCCGTCCACCATAAACACGCTCGCCCAGCGGCTCGATGAAGCCGAGCGGACCAAATCGCTCACTCGAATGTTCACGCGTGACTATCCCGACATGACCGTCGAGGACGCTTACGCGATCCAGCGCGCCTGGACGCGCCTGCAACTCGCGCGTAACCGCGTCATCAAGGGGCACAAGATCGGCCTCACATCGAAGGCCATGCAAAGCGCGGTCGGCATTGCCGAGCCGGACTACGGCGTCTTGTTCGCCGACATGTTCTATCCCGATGCGAGCGCAATACCATTCGATCGGTTCCGGGCACCTCGGATTGAGGTCGAGCTGGCCTTCGTGTTGAAATCGGCGTTACGTGGACCCGATTGTTCGATCTTCGATGTGCTCAATGCGACCGACTACGTCACGCCCGCACTGGAGATTCTTGAAACGCGCATGCATCGCGTGGATCCGGACACCGGCCAGACGCGCACGGTCGCCGATACGATCTCGGACAATGCTGCAAATGCCGCTCTCGTGATCGGCGGCCGCCCCATCCGGCCGCTGGATTTCGACCTGCGCTGGATCGGCGCGCTGTTGTTTCGCAACGGCCAAGTCGAGGAGACCGGGCTCGCAGCGGGCGTCCTCAACCACCCGGCAAATGGCATCGCCTGGCTCGCCAATCGCCTCGCTCCCCATGATGAACATCTCGCCGCCAGCGAAATCGTTCTGGCGGGCTCCTTCACGCGCCCGCTGGAGATCAGGCGCGGCGATACTTTCCACGCCGACTATGGGTCATTCGGCTCGGTGTCCTGCCAGTTCGTTTGATGAAAGAGAGCAGCCATGGCACGTGATGGACGGCGCCGCAGCATCCACATCGGAGGCTTCAAGCATTCAAATCCAATTCCTAATGCGTGTCGGATCGGCAATCTCGTCATGTCGGGTGTCATTCTCGGCCGCGATCCCGAAACCGGCGAGATGCCGGCAACGCTCGAGGCGCAATGTGGCAACATGTTCGCGCACATGAAGGCAACCGTGGAAGCGGCGGGCGGCACGAGCGACGACATCATCAAAATGACAGTGTGGCTGCAGGACCGTTCGCAGCGCGCGCCGGTCAATGCCGAGTGGCTAAAGATGTTTCCGGACGAGCATTCGCGGCCGGCCCGTCACGCCTTGCAGATGGACATGGAAGGCGGGGCGCTCGTGCAATGCGACTTCGTCGCCGTTATCGACTGAAAGGAGCGGCCGGTGCCAACCTATCTTCCGTTCGAGCCAAACCCGCGTCAGCCTTCGAAACCGCCGCCGCCGAAGACCATCGACAGCCAATTCCACGTCCTGGGACCGGTCGAGAAATATCCGATCCGCCCTGGCGCGGCCTATCAGATGCCGACCGCAACCTGGGAGGCCGCACTCCGGATGCACAAGGCGCTCGGAATCGAGCGCGGCGTCATCGTGCAGACGACGACGTACGGCGCCGATCATCGCGTGGTGCTGGATGGCCTTGCCGGGATGGGGCCAAACTATCGAGGCTGCGCCAACGCGCTGGTGTTTGCCGAGGCCGATGATAGCTACCTGGCGAAACTGCACGATGCGGGCGTGCGTGGTGCGCGGTTTAGCTTCCGCCAGGAGCTCGGCGCGGTGCTCTCGGACCAGGATTTCGCGCGGGCCATCGCCCGGATTCGAGAGCTGGGCTGGTACGCGAAAATTCAGCCGGAAAAGGACGGCATCATCTCGAGCGTGGAAAAATACCAGGCGCTGGATGTGCCGGTGCTGATCGACCACATGGGGCGTCCAGACCCCGCGCGCGGCAAGGACGATCCCAATCTGCGCAAGGTGCTCGAGCTTCTGTCGAAAGGAAACTTCTGGGTGATGCTGTCGCTCGGCGAAAAGATCTCCAAGGCGGGGCCACAATGGAATGATGTCATACCGATCGCCCAAGCCTATATCGAGGCGGCACCGGATCGCTGCGTCTGGGCGAGCGACTGGCCGCATCCCGTGTCGGTGGTCCAGCCGCCCAACGATGCGGAATTGCTCGAACTGATGTATCGCTACGCGCCCGATGAGGCCACCCTGAACAACATCCTGGTGCGAAATCCCGCCAAGCTGTTCGGTTTCCCGGAGTGATGCGGCGGAGAAAGAGGGCGCAAGCTCGATCAGCCGGGCAAATTGTTTGAGAACCGGTGTTCGGGGAGCCCCTGCGCGATCCCGTGAACAGCCAGCAGGTGTCCTGCCTGGGGTTCCCTGCTCAGCTGCTGATGGTCCAGAAACTTTCTCGCACTGCTGACATACATCGTTCTCAGATCGCTGCCGCCGAAGCAGACGCATGTGGGATTGGTCACCGGCATGGGAATGACCGTGTCGATCCTGCCGTCCGGCCTGTATCGTGCAACCCGTCCGCCTGAGAAGAACGCTGTCCACAAACCGCCCTCGGTATCGACGCATGCGCCATCCGGCCGCTCGCCGGATGCCGTGTAGTCGGCAAGGACCCGCCGGTTGCGGATCGTGCCGTCATCAATGTCGAAGTCGAATTGCCACGTCCGATATCGGCGCGTATCGGTGAAATAGAGCGTGCGATTATCGGGTGAAAACGCGATGCCGTTGCTGACGATGACGTCGCCGAAAATGCGTGTCACCGTGCCGTTGCCTTCGACGCGGTACAATGAGCCGCTCGGCCGCTGCAGATGATTGTCCATCGTCCCGATCCATAGACGACCCCGCGCATCGACCCGTCCATCGTTGAGGCGGTTGTCCAACCCGTATTCGACGTCGCAAAAATGGCTCAGCAGCCCACTCGCCGCCTCGCGGCGTCGCAAGCTCAGATCGTGCGCGAGGATATGAGAGCCATCCGATGTCAGCGCCTGGCTTCCGAGAAACCGGCAGTCATAACGGGATGCTTGGTGAGCGCCCGTCGCTGGATCGAAGGATTGATGAAGCTGGCGTTCGATGTCGACCCACCAGAGCCTGCCGGAGCGGTCGCACCACAGCGGTGTCTCGCCCAGAACATCGGCGGCTTCTACTGCCGTTTCCACCTTCTGCGCGGCAATGATCGTTACCGTCATGGCTCCGCTGCTCGTCAGAGCGAGCTATTGGCAAGTGCGTGGTCAATGCAGTTGTTGACGTGAGCGGCGAGCACCTTCTTTGCGGTTTCGGCGTCGCGCTTCAGGGCGCACTCGAGCAACGCCTTGTGCTGCTCGGCCGGCTCCGAGCCGCGATAACTGAACGCCACCATTTGATAGCGGAAGTACTTGTCGAAGGCGAGGCTGTGCGTTTCCATCAGAACGCGCGATCCGCAATTCGAAATCAGGGCTTGATGGAATTCGCCGTCGTAGCGTTTCCATTGTTCCGGCTCGCCGATCCCGGATTCCATGAGCCGCTCTGTCGAGGCGAGCTTGTGATGTGCCGAGACGACGCGGCCCTCCCATTCGACATCGGCATTGGCGAAGGAGGTCACCATCGCGTGTGACTCGAGCAGCAGCCGCAAGCCGGCAAGCTCGCGCAGGTTCTCGGCTGAGACCGCGGCGACCTCGAAGCCCCGCTTGCCTTCTGCGGTCACGAACCCCTCCGCAGTCAACCGGCTCAGAATCTCACGGAGCGTACTGACGCTCACACGATAGGCCTCGCGTAGCGCTTCGAGCTTGAGCTTATGCGCGGGGCGAAGCTGGCCGAAGATGATGTCGGTGCGGATCTTGCGGTAGCAGTCGTCGCCGACCGCCAATTCTTCCTTATCGATCAAAGGCATCGCATTGCTCTTGGCGTCGGTGCTCCCGCGCGTCTCGGCTGCGGGCCGCATCCTAATATACTATCCAGGTCGTATGATAAAATCATTTTCATCATTTGACTCCATTTTCCTCATATGATTTGCTGCTCGCAAATGACAATGAACCTGCGGGACAAACCCGCAACATGCGCAAGGGAGGTCAGTATGGGGCGGAAGATGCTGGGCTTGGCGGCCCTCACGGTGAGTGTAGTCCTCGCCGCTTTGCCGGCCGCCGCAGAGGTGCAGGAGCGGATTATCCGCTGGGGTCACCTCAACAATACCGATCACCCGGTCAGCCTTGGCGTGCAGAAGTTCGCGGAAGTGCTTGCCGCGAAGAGCGGCGGCAAGCTCAAGATCCGCGAGTTTCCCGCCTCGCAACTCGGAAACGAGTTGCAGCAGCAGTCCGCGGTCCGCGGTGGCACCCAGGAAGTGTTCTCGGCCTCGACAACGTCGCTCGCCGGCGTCGTCAAGGAGCTTGGATTGTTCGATTTCCCTTTCATTGTCGCCACGTTTGACCAGGCCACCGCCCTCGCCGATGGCCCGTTCGGCAAGGCAATGATGGACATGTTGCCCGACAAGGATCTGGTTGCACTCGGCTACTGGGGCCTGGGTTTTCGCAATGTCACCAACAGCAGAGGGCCAGTGGCAAAGCTCGAGGATTTCGCCGGGCTGAAGCTTCGTGTGATTCCCAATCCGGTCTATCTGGACACGTTCAAGGCCTTCAAAGCCAACCCGGTGCCGATGGCGTTCGGCGAGCTCTATACCGCGCTCGAGAACAAGACGGTCGACGGCCAGGAGAACCCGTACAGCGTCATCCTGTCGAACAAGTTCTATGAGGTGCAGAAATACGTGTCTGCCACGAACCACACGTTTACCCAGAACATCATCATCGTGAGCAAGAAGTTCTGGGACAAGCTCTCGCCCGAAGAGCAGAAGATGTTCCGCGATACCTACGCGGAGACCGTTCAGTATCAGCGTGAGCAGACCAAGCGTGCCGCCGGCCAGGCGCTGGACGAGCTCAAATCAAAAGGGATGCAATTCAACGACATCGCGCCGGCAGAATACGCCCGCATGCAGGAAGCGGTGAAGCCGGTCATAGAAAAATTCTCGAGCGAATACGATCAGGAGAAGGTCAAGCTGTTCAACGCCGAGCTCGCGCGCATTCGCAGCACGACCAACTGATTGAGTGGTGATCGGCAATGGCAAGGGTGCTCGACTTCTATTGCGAGGTGCTGAAGGCAGCGATCGCCGTCTGCCTCGCGGCGATGGTCGTGCTGGTCTTCAGCAACGTCGTGCTGCGATACGTCTTCAACTCCGGCATCGCGATTTCCGAGGAACTGTCGCGCTGGCTGCTGGTCTGGCTGACCTTTCTCGGTGCTATCGTTGCGTTGCGTCAGCACGCGCATCTCGGCGTCGACACGCTCGTGCGCGCCCTTCCACCCAGAGGCAGGTTCATCTGCTTCGTGGTCAGCTACCTGTTGATGCTGTACGCCGACTGGCTGCTGACGCTCGGAAGCTGGAAGCAGGCGGTCTTGACTTTTCACGACACCGCGCCGGCTTCAGGGATCTCGGTCGGCCTGTTCTATTATTCGTCCGGGCTGGTCTTCGGCGTCTCCGCCGCGGTCATTCTCGCCCACGACCTGATTCGCGTCATGACCGGCACGGCACAGGACGAGGAACTCATCACCGTGAAGGAAAGCGACGAGCACACCTGACCGCCTCGGCTCCGGGTCTCGTCCAATTTGCAGCATGACGATCGCCGTCTTCACATTCTCTCTCCTTGGTGCCATGGCGCTCGGCATGCCGATCGCTTTTGCGCTGATCGTCTGCGGCGTCGCCTTGATGCACTCCCTCGACATATTCGACTCGCAGATCATCGCGCAGAACATCATCAACGGTGCTGACAGTTTCCCGCTGATGGCGGTGCCATTCTTCATGCTCGCGGGCGAGATCATGAACAAAGGCGGCCTCGCCAAGCGCATCGTGGACATCGCATTGGCGCTTGTCGGCCACGTGCGCGGCGGGTTGGGCTATGTGGCGATCCTGGCATCCTGCGCGCTCGCCTCACTGTCCGGTTCGGCGGCGGCGGACGCGGCAGCGCTTGCCGCCCTGCTGGTTCCGATGATGGTCGCGGCAGGTCATAAGAAGATGTACGCGGCCGGTCTGGTCGCGGCGGGAGGGATTATCGCTCCCATCATCCCCCCGAGTATCGGCTTCGTGTTGTTCGGAGTCGCCGCCGGCGTCTCGATCTCCAAGCTGTTTCTTGCCGGGATCGTTCCCGGGCTCCTATTGGGCGTCGGCCTTTGCTTCGCCTGGTGGTGGGTTGCCCGCGACGAGAACATTGCAAGCCCGCCTCGGAAGTCGCTGCGGGAGGTCGTCGGAACCGTCGCCGAGGGATTTTGGGCGCTGATGCTTCCGGTCATCATCATCGTCGGCTTGCGGTTTGGTGTCTTCACCCCGACCGAGGCTGCCGTGGTCGTTGCGGTGTATGCGTTGTTCGTTGCGACCTGCATCTACCGAGAACTGAAGCTCTCGCAACTTTACGAAGTCATTGTCACGGCTGCCCTCAGCACCAGC
>NZ_JAFATE010000808.1 GCF_019244115.1 Bradyrhizobium sp. | reverse complement strand
TGACAGTCAATACGATTTCGCCAGGCCTCATTCATACGCCCAACGTCGAGAAGATACTGCGTGACGAAGCCAAAAAGCGTTCCTGGGGCGACGATTGGGAGACCATACAGCGCAGATGGTTCGATGACATCTTGGGCGACAGGACGCTCAAGCGGCTTGGGAGGCCCAAGGAAGTCGCCGATCTGGTCGCGTTCGTGGTCAGCCCGCTGGCCGCGTATGTGAACGGAACAAACCTGCGGATTGACGGAGGAAAATCGCCCTCAATCAACTGAAGGCGCCGGGGCCTCCAATATCGCTCGCACGCGCGAGCCGAGCCCCATCGACATTCCGACATCTTCGGCGAACGGCGTCGACATGTAGCCGCTGCTGCCGGGCGCGCGGATGTGCGCCAGACCATCGGGGCTGTCATCGGCGTTGTCGGTGACGATGAGGGCGCCCGGACCTGAGCCGGCTCTCCACCAGGCTCAGGATCTCCGGAGAGAGCGCCTTGGCTCAAATCTGGCCGCGTGCACCTCGGCCCCCCTCCACCTTGCGGGAAGGGGTCGTGGGTGGGGGGTCCAAATTCACCGCATTGAGTTTGGGGCTACACCCTTCCCCAAGCAACGCGTTGCGTGGTTTAGGGCACGTAACCGGCCGATCGAGACCGAGGCAGGAAGCGGGGATTATGCTGTGCTGAGCTAATCCGCCCTATGAGCTGCGCGGGATTTCGGCCGCCTCCCCACCATCGCAAAGATCTTGAATGTAGCAACGTGACTACCTATTCTCCCACTCAAAGGCACGGTAAGTGGGAGACGCATATGAAGGTGACTACGCTCACCAGCCGAGAGTTCAATCAGGATACCAGCGGTGCCAAGAAGGCCGCGCGGAAAGGCCCGGTGTTCATCACGGACCGCGGCAGACCTGCCCATGTCCTGCTGACGATCGAGGACTATCAGCGTCTGACCGGCGAACATCAGAGCCTGGCCGAAGCACTCGCCCAGCCCGGTGCTGATCTCGAATTCGACCCGCCGCGACTCGGGAGCGGACTGTTCAAATCGGCCGATCTGGGCTGATGTTCCTGCTCGACACCAACGTCATTTCCGAACTGCGGCGGCCGGACAGGGCTGATCGCAACGTTGTCGCCTGGGCGAATGCGCTGCCGGTCGCGAGCATTTTCATATCCGTCATCTCGATCCTTGAAATCGAACTTGGCGCGCAACTGATCGCCCGCAAGGACGCGGCGCAAGGTGCCATGCTTCGCGCCTGGATCGACAACCACATTCTCTCCCGTTTTGAGGGACGAGTCCTCGTAATCGATACGGTCATAGCCCAACGATGCGCGCGGCTTCACGTTCCTGATCGGCTCGCCGAGCGGGACGCCATGATTGCCGCCACTGCGTTGGTCCATGGCCTGACGGTCGCTACACGCAACCTTGCGGACTTCGCACGTGCTGGTGTCCCGCTCATCAATCCATGGGATCCCGAGCAGGGCGGCCAGCTACCGTAACGGCCGATCGGAGTGCGTAGCTCGTGCGGCGGGAGCGTGGCGTGACCGGCGCTTCGGAGACCGAGCGAGCAAGTGGCGGATTGCGCTCCGCTGATCCGCCCTACGAGCTTCTCCAGAGGGCGATCTCCCGACGAGCCTGCTGCTTTCCGGACGGTCGACCGTCTCGCTTCGCACGGGGCTTGCGACCGGTGCCGGAGCCCGCAAGATTGTTCGCGAAAATCCAAATTTGCGGGCGCCGCAACGAGACCGAGCGATGGAGCGGCGGATTACGCTTCGCTAATCTTACTGCGTCATTAAACCCTCATGGTGAGGAGCCGCGCCTCTTGCGCGGCGTCTCGAACCATGAGGCCCGACCGTGGCCTCATCCTTCGAGACGCGGCGAAGACGCGCTCCCTGGGAATGAGGGGACAGACCTGCTTTGTGACGCAGTAGTACTAATCCGCCCTACGGGCTGAACCGCCGAGAATGTCCCAACTCCAGCGATCAGGATGGATTAGCTAAGAGTATTGTTCGCAACCCATCGATAATGATGGAGTCGCGCTTCATCAACGTTTGAAACCACGGTGCAGTTTGCGTTTTTTCGACGCTGGTTCACCAAGTACACGCAAGTTACGGGCCCGTTCCCGTCCGTGACCATTTCGTGCAATTGAGTTCCGATCTTTGCCTTCCATTGAAGGTCGGCCTGGATGTGCCAGTCTTGAGCAACACGCAAACGCTCCATGGCTTGGCGCAGTTCTTCAATGCTTTGGTATCTGCGGGCGGGATCGACGGCGCACGCCTTGTTACAGATAGTGCGAACCCGCTTCGGAACGTATTCCTTGTACCCGGCCTTCTCTATGAGTTTGCCTGCTTTAGCTACATCGATAGAAAATTCCTGCGAAAGGTCCTGATAGTTGTTGCAAAGCTGAAAGAGTGTCATTCCAGCCGAGGACACTTCGGTTGTGACGTTCGTTGTGTTGTTCAGGGTAACTTCAGGAGCCCAATAGACCGGCGTGCCCGCTCCGCTAGCTGCTAGATCCGTTTTGCGACCCCGAAGTCGCTCAGCTTGAAGCGGTGGCCCGTCACCATGATGTTTGCTAGTTTGAAGTCGCGATGGAGTATTGATTGGCGATGGGCGTGCTCTAGGCCGAAGCACGCATCAATCATAATCTTTAGCGATCTGCGGACAGAAATGAACTCTCGCTCCAGGAGGTCTTGCACTGAGCCGTCAGGGCAATACTCCATGTCGATAACGGCGTAGAGTTCGCCCGTAGGCAATTGCAAGACATCGACGGAGTTAACGCCAACGATGTACTCGTGCCTGCATTTGTGCAGGATTTGTCCCTCATAGTGTTCTTTGAACTCGTTGGGATTTTTGTTTGGAACGATTTTCAGGGCGCACTCTCTGGCGACAAGAGAGTCTTGCATCCTGTAGACGGTGCCAAATCGTCCTTGGCCAAGATGCTGCTGCGTTACGTACTTGCCGAGTTGCTGGTTGATTTGAAGTTTCATTCGTGAGCTTCCCGCAGCGCCTTCCACGCCACGAGAAGGGCGCCTCAGTGAACGCCATCCCAATATGGCGGATGCTCTCCGAAAATCGCGTCTACATGCTCCATCGGCTTCTGCGACTTCTCCAAACCAAACGCCTTTCCGCTTCGTAGGCTCGGGGGTGTGTACGCAACCAGGGGCAAGTTTTTCTCGTGGCAAATGAAAGCCAACAGTCCCAAAGGCATTATTTGCGTGGTGGAAGCATCCAAGCTGTCGGACTCATATACCTGTCTAACAGCGATCAAGTCGGAGGCTACTTCGTCAAATAGTCCGCGAAGGTGGGCCACATATCTGTCCGCCAGTTCTGTCAGTGGCAGCTCAGGGTCGATATCAACTAGCTTCCTACTGACGAACGCAGGCTTGTCGTTCTGCCACTCCAACGTAACAAGGCGAATCCGCCCCTTTTGGAAGTTGAAACCTGTAGCTTTCATCTTCAGTCACACAAGGGCTGCGGGCGAGTTCTCGACAATTTGTCGCTAAGGATGAGACGGGTACTCTGGATGTATCGGAGATTGTTGTGATTCGAGTTCGCAATTCAACTGGTTGCCGGCTTGCGGTTGGGAACATAACAAGAATAGCGGGGGTCTCTTCGACCCTCCATGCGAGTGCAACGGATCAAGCTAGCTTCACCGTCGTCACGAAGGCGTATCCAGATGGGCGAACAACATCCGGGCTTTCTTGCCTTCGCCCAGCGTATCGCTTGTACTCACGCGAGCTATTCGCTGCATCAACCGGCGTGCCCGACGGGCAAATCACGGCACGCGCGCGCGTGCCTGTCCAGTCCTCCGCGCATAAACATTTTGCTTCCGTTTTTCGGTATTTTATGATTTCCTCTCCCCGTCCCGCCTCACCAAGAGGGGCGTTGCGCGTCGTCACGAACGTTGAGGCGGGATGCGGTGGACGCGATGGTCCCAGCGCGCTTTTTTTGCGCGGACGACTGAGACCGTCGCGTACGGTAAAACCGTGTGGTCCTGGCACCCCGACGCTGGTGCCAAGTTCGCGAGCCTTACGAAGCTCGCGCGCGACGGGGGCAAGAAAGCCCGGTCCCCGAGGAGAGCGCGGTATAAGCCGTAAAGCCATCGCGCAGGGAATGCCGGATGATTCGGCTGAACCTGTGGTTCCTTCCCCGTGCTTTTTTACTGCACGGGGGCCATGGGTGAGGCCTTCACCCGGCATTCCCTGCGCCCTCTGCTTCTGGAGGGACATGATTGATGCAAAGCTCGGACGCGATAACGCGCCGCGAGATGGCTGGTGCGTGTCTGAACGGGCACCGTCATTGCGAGCAGCGTTAGCTCCGAAGCAATCGAAGGTCTCGCCGCGTTGATTGTCTGGATTGTTTGCTTCGGTCGCAATGACGATGGCGCCGCTCAGACCGCGAGTGACGATCTCGACTTCCGTTCGAATTTTGCAGCGCTGCCGGACTGGATTTTCGCCATTTGCCGGACCAAGATCGCGAAAACCTTGCTCAGGATCTCCTCATGCCCACGCTCGCCACTGCCCTGCTCTCCGCCCTGAAGGACCACGGCGCTCGCGAAATTTTCGGCATACCCGGCGACTTCGTGCTGCCGCTCTACAAGGTGATCGAGGACAGCAACATTTTGCCGAATTTCACGCTCAGCCACGAGCCGGCAGTCGGCTTTGCGGCGGATGCGTCGGCGCGATATCGTGGCGGGCTCGGCGTCGCCGTCGTCACCTATGGCGCGGGTGCGTTCAACGTGGTCAATGCGATCGCCGGCGCCTATGCCGAGCGTTCGCCGGTGGTCGTCGTCGCTGGCGCCCCGGGCGCGCGCGAGCGCCTTTCCGGCTTTCTGTTGCATCATCAGGCGCGCACCATCGACACCCAGCTCGCGGTGTTCAGGGAGATCACCTGCGACCAGGCGGTGCTGACCGATCCTCTGACCGCGCCCGCGCAGATCGCGCGCGTGCTGCGCAGCGCCCGCGAAATGTCGCTGCCCGTCTATCTCGAATTTCCCCGCGACATGGTGGGCGTCGAGGTCGAGCCTGTCGTGCCGCTGCCGCCGCGCGCGGCCGATCCGGAGGCGCTGGCCGAATGCGTCGAGGAGATTCTGGCGCGGATCAACGCGGCCTCGGCGCCGGTTGCCGTGGTCGACGTCGAGATCCGCCGTTATGGCGTCGAGGAGCGCATCGCAGCCCTGGCGCGAAAGCTCAACATTCCGCTGGTCACCACTTTCATGGGGCGCGGGCTGCTCGAACAGGCCGACGACGTCGTGTCCGGCACCTATCTCGGCGCCGCCGGCGATGGCGCGATCACGCGCCTCGTCGACGATGCCGATCTCCTGCTGATGCTCGGCGTCATCCTCTCCGACACCAATTTTGCGCTGTCGAACCGTGCGCCGGATCCCCGCCGCACCATCATGGCCTCCAGCCGCGAAGTACAGATCGGCCATCACACCTATCGCGACATGCCGCTCGCCGATCTGGTCGCCGGGCTCGAAGCGCGGGCCAAACCGCGCCCGGCCTCCGCGCCGCAGACGAAAGCGCGCGCGGTTTATCCGCGCGGCCTGCCGGCCGATGCTGCGCCGATCCAGCCCTCGGACATCGCGACCGCAATCAACGACCTGTTCGATCGTCACGGCAAGATGCCGATGACCGCCGACATCGGCGACTGCCTGTTCACTGCGATGGAGATCGACAACACCGCGCTGGCCGCGCCTGGCTATTACGCCGGCATGGGTTTTGGCGTGCCCGCCGGCATCGGCGTCGCGGCGACCGGCCTTCGCCCGCTGATCCTGGTCGGCGACGGCGCCTTTCAGATGACCGGATGGGAGCTCGGCAATTGCCGCCGCTACGCCCTCGATCCGATCGTCGTGCTGTTCAACAATTGCAGCTGGGAAATGCTCAGGGTGTTCCAGCCGGAATCGCGCTTCAACGATCTCGACGACTGGCATTTTGCCGAGGTCGCGGCGTCGATCGGCGGCGCCGGCGAACGCGTCACGACGCGCGCCGAACTGACAGCGGCGCTCGAACGGGCGGTGGCGCGGCGCGGAACGTTCTCGCTGATCGAGGTGATGCTGCCGCGCGGCGTGACCTCGGATACGCTCGCGCGCTTCGTCGCCGGCTTCAAGTCGGCGCGCGAACGCCTGGCGAAAGGATAGGCAGGGAAGAGCTGTTACTTCTGCTGCGCCTTCTCGTGGTTCTCGATACCAACAGGCTTGTAGTCGTAGGTCGGATAGAATTCGGTGTGATACGCGCCCCAGGCGCTGGTCTCGATGATGCGGTTGATCTCGCGCAGCCGCGAGGCCGGCAGGCGCAGCGTCACGACCTGCCCGATCCCCATCATCACATACCAGCTCACCACCTCGACGCCGTCGGGCGGAAAGGCCTTGTAAAAACCCTGCCTGTCGAGCTGGGCATTGAGCTCGCCGAGCGGACGCGACTGATCGTGCTTCAAAAAGATGGTGACCATGACCGCGTTGTCGGGCGTCGGCGTGGCCGCCGCGTTCGGAGCCGTCTGCGCCGCTGCGCCGGTCGCAACCAGCAGCGCGCTTGCCAGCGCCAAAACCGTCATCAGGGAAACCATCGCCCGCTGCATCGCCTTCTCCGGTCTCGTCGCGCGGTCACTTCGACAAGCGGCCGCGTCCACAGGATTCAAGTACCGCCATCATCGGTATGACAGTAGCGCCTGTAAACGGCAAAGCGCAGATGACGCAAAGATGTGAAGCATGCCACACGCGCCGGAAAAAATCGGCGCTATCGCTGACGCCGTCGGGGACGACCAGGGGATCGAAGGCTGCAGGCGATGTCGACGCGTCGGTTGGCTTATTGGTGGCTGCGATTCGTGTTCTCAGGACGCTTCCTGGCGCGCTTCCTGACCATGGCGCGCGCCGAAGGGCAGGACGCGCAGTCGGAGCAGGGGCCCCCGCGCTGATCGGCCGTGCCGGGCAGGGTGATGGATCAGCTCTGGCCGATCAGCCCCTTGCAGAACGACACGCTGTCGGTGATCGCGTCGCGTCCCTTCCAGGCGAGATAGGTCAGGCGGCCACCGAACGACTGATGATGGCGCAGGCTGCGCGATCCCAGGACGTGGCCGACCTCGTCCGGAAACCGGCTGACCTCGGCCTCGACCAGGGCCGCAATCGTATCCATGATGTCATGCAGCCGCTGGCCCCAATCGGAGGCGTCGAATTCGTCGATCCGCACCTGCAGGGCGTATTCGGTGTCGTAGATTTCGGTCAGGGTGTCGCGCGCGATCAGGACGCGGTTGTGTTTCAGCGCGAGCCGCAGCACCAGGCGCTTGTCTTCGAGCCGGTCGAGCACCATCGCGACCGCGATGGCGTAGGGCGTAGCGGCGACGTCAACGGCCTTCTTGCTGCGGGCCGCCTTGGTGGCGAGGCGGATCAGCTGCCATGGCGTCCTCAGACGCAAGGCGACCAGCGCCAGCGCGAAGGCGACCGCATCGGCATTCTTCTTGGCGAAGGAATCCAGCAGCGCCATCACCTTGGCGACCTGCGCGTCGTCGAATTTCGTCAGCTTGGTCGGCAGCCCGTCATTGAATTTCGCGAGTGCCTCGCGGGCGCGCAGCGCGACGAGAATCTTGGTCAGATCGCCATGCACCGCCGGCGACGCCGTATAGGCCGCGAGCCTGGCGCGGGCCTGTGCCGCGCCGTCAGGGGTGCCGAGCGTGCCCTCGAGCGACTTGACGACTTTGACCTGAAACGCCGCGGCGGCCTGTTGCGCCTCGCGCTGCCGATCGCCGGCAATCAGGTCTTTCATGTGCGTGTTGTAGTCGCGCGCCATCGTCCGCAGCAGGTCGTGACAGATCCATTCCCAGATCGGTGTCAGCGAGCCACGCGCGATCCGCCCCGAATTGGCGTGCTCCGGCGCGCCATCGACGAGCAGCGGTTCGAGCGGCGCGAAGAAGTAGCGCGAAGGAGTCGCGCGGTTCTGGGTCGTTCCGTCCTTGCGGAACTCGGCGCGCAGCTTGGCCTGGATATCCGACGTGTTGGGCATATCAACGCCGCACAGCTCCAGCCGCTCGAGCTCCGCGAGCAGACAGCTCCGCGTCAGCGGCGTCAGCCGCTGCAGGAAGTCCCATATCTGGTCGGGCCGCGCCATCGGTATCATAATCCGCGTTTGGCGAAATGGCGCCGTCACGCGGCGCACACGCCCCATAATTTCACGGAAACCGTTGGCGGCTGATTAAGCCGATCGCATGAATCACGCTAAAAATGCGCCATTCGAGCAAGAAAACCGAAATATTTTCGCAAGTTAGATGAGGCACGCCGGACGATTCAACCTACGGATGTGTCGCGGCCGTTCCCGCTGTCCGACGCTTTCGGGGGTCGTTCCCTCCGTTGCACGACGGCGCAAGTGGGCCTCGTCAGCGGGTGGCGTTCTGCGACCAGCCCCGGCCGGCGGCGACCGCGGTACGCCGCATCTCGGTCTTTTCCTTTGGCGGGGTCGGAATGATGGTGATCGTCCAGCGTGGCGGATCGCTGGCCTCGATCTCCTGCACGGCGCGCACGAGGCCGGTGACGGTCGCGCCGCCCGCCTTCACGGTCGCGGGCCTGCCGTTGAACTGCGCGATGCGGAAACGCCGGACTTCCTTCTGGTTCGCCGTCTCATACTTGAACATGGAGCGCTCCTGTGCCCTGGTGCCGCGCCGATCTGAAGTCCCTGAAGCGATCGGGCGCGGACGTCGGAAAGCGGGCACTCGTCACTCTCCCAATTCATCATTAGCCGTGTGTGAAAATCGAGCGCCGTAGAAGTACGGCCGCAGCATCACGACGGACGCGTGCCGCCGTCACATTGCAAGGAGGCTCGTTGCAACAGGAGCGTCTCACTCCGCGGCGATCGTGCTTGGTTGCTCCTCGCATTGCCGGTCGAGGGCGCGGCCAGCGGCATAGGCGCGATCGACGTCATCGAGCAGTTCCAGATATTCTTCGCGTGAAAGCTGGTCCGCGCTCTTCTCGATTTGTCGGGCGAAGGTCGCGAGCCGGCGATAGCCAAAGGTTGCGGCCGCGCTCTTCAGCGAATGGGCCTCGCGGCCGATCCGCGCGCGGTCGGCATTGAGCGAAAGCCGGCGCAGCAGTTTCAGCCTGGCCTCGGTCTCGGCGAAGAACACCGCGCGAATTTCGCACGCACCATCGCGTCCGATTTCCTCGGCCAATTCCTCGAACGCCGCGCGATCGAGTTCCGCTTCGGCCGACCAGGTCACCACGGGCGTTGTCACGGCGATCGCGAGCGGCGGGGCCGCGCATTCGGAGAGCCGTTCCGTCGCCGCGGGATCGGGCAGGGTGCGAAGGATGGCATCGACCAGCGCCCTCTTGCGCGCCGGCTTGACCACTAAGTCGTTCATCCCGGCATCGTGGCAGGCCTGGATGTCTTCGGGAAACGCGTTGGCGGTGAAAGCGATGACGGGGATGCTGGCGAGTCGCCCGCCGCGCGCGCGGATCGTCCGCGTGGCCTGAAAACCGTCCATCTCCGGCATCCGCACGTCCATCAGGATCAGGTCGTAGCTGAAACGGTTCGCGGCCGTGACGGCTTCCGCGCCATCGCAGGCGATGTCGGTCTGGATGTCGAACTCCTTGAGCATCTTGGCGGCGAGCAGCCGATTGGTCGGGTTGTCGTCTACAATCAGCGTCCGCAGCGGGCGGCCGATCGCCGCGATCCGCAGGCGCAGCGCCGCATACGCGGCTTCGTCGTTCCGCTCCGGCGCCGCGATGGCCTCTGCCACCGGGAGCGTCAGGCGGAAGCTGAACACCGAGCCTTTCCCCGGCGTCGACGTAACACCGATCTCGCCCCCCATCTGCTCGGTCAGGCGCTTGCAGATGGCGAGCCCGAGGCCAGAGCCTCCGAAGCGACGGTTGATCGAGTTGTCGGCCTGCACGAAATTGGTGAAGAGTGCGCCGATATTCTCCGGCGCAATGCCGATCCCGCTGTCGCTCACCGTCCATTCGATGGTCGCCGTCTGATCGTTGATTGCGATGCATCGCGTCGAGACGACGATTTCGCCTGCCGCGGTGAACTTCACCGCGTTGGAAACCAGGTTCAGCAGCACCTGGCGGATCCGGCCGGCATCACCAACCAGCGCTGGCGGCAGCGTCGGATCACTGATGCTCCTGATCGCTAGATCCTTCGCAGTCGCCCGCGGGCCGATGATGCTTAGCGTATTCTGCACCATCGCCTCGGCGGAGAAGGCGATGTGCTCCAGGGTCAGCTGGCCCGATTCGAGCTTGGAGAAATCCAGAATGTCGTTGAGGATTTCGAGCAGGCTGTCGCCGGCATTGTGGATCGCGACGACGTAGCGCCGCTGCTCGGCGTTCAGATGGGTCTCGAGCAGCGTCGTCGCCATGCCGAGCACCGCGTTCATCGGGGTGCGGATCTCATGGCTCATCATGGCCAGGAACGTCGTCTTGGCGGCGTTCGCGCCTTCAGCTGTGCGGATCAGATTCTCGTGCCGGTTCCAGCGGCGAGCGATCATCGTTGCGGCGACGATCACGGCAATCGCGCTGATCAGCGACATCGCGATCATCAACGTCGCCATGCCGCGCCAGCTCTGCAGCGCATTGTCCTCCGATTGCGAGACCACCACCAACGCCGGGTAGCCCGGCAGCATCTTGGCGGCTCGCAGGCGCATCTTGCGCTCCTTGCGACCGATCTCGCGGATCGTTCCGCCCGCGGCAAGCGCGCGCTGGCCAAAACCCGAGGACGGGTTGCCGATATCGTTGTTCGGCGGAAAATGCGCCAGCAGGAGGCCGTCTTCGCGTACCAGCGAGATCGCGGTGTCGAGGCCGAGCGAGGTCGAGCCGAAAAAATTCTCGAAATAGGGCACCGAGATCGCGCCGAGCAGAAGGCCCATGAAGTGGCCGTGCGGATCATTCAGCCGCCGCGCCAGATAGACGTTCCAGGTGCCGTTGCCGCGGTTCTGCACCGGCGCGCTGACGAAGCTCTGTGGCCCGTCATCGAGCTTCAGCGCCTTGAAATAGTCGCGGTCGGAAACGTTGACGTCGGGAATCGGCCAATAGCGCGAGAAATTGAGCAGCTTGCCCCGGGCGTCGATGACGGTCAACGCGTCGATCTGCGGCAGGCCTGCGATCTTCTCACGCAGCAGGAAGTGCGTCTCGCGGTCGGAGACCGCCACGCGGTAGCTGTCGTCGTCGAGCACGCCCTTGCGGGCGATGTAGTCGGCGATGCTCGACAGCACGAGGTCGACCGACTTGAACGAGCGGTCCGCGTTTTCGGCGAGCGTCAGGCTGTAGCGGGCCAGGTTGGTCTCGGCGGTCTGCAGCGTGCTCTCGCGCAGGTTGCCGAGGAAGAACAGGTTGGTGCCGGCGATCGTCGCGATCAGCGCGAGCGCGATGGCGCCGACGGCACCGAACAGGCGTCTGCGCGCCGGCCCCTGTATCATGTCTCGCCTGCCGTTGCGAGGTCGTGCCGCGCGGCGTCACCGGCGATCTGAAGCAGCGCCTGCCGAAGCACGGCGAGGTTGATCGGCTTTGGGATCGGCGGATAGAGATTGAGGTTGAAGTCGTTGCCGATCCGGACGACATCGGAGAGCGCGTCGTCGTCGGAGGCGCTGATGACCAGCACCGGAGTGCCGCATTTCATCCGCGCAAGCAGCTTTAGGATCTCGATGCCGGACTGCTCGCCGAGCGAAAGATCGAGCGTGATCACGCCAAACGAGCGTTGCTCCAGCAGGCTCGCGGCGCTGTCGAGCGAGTTTGCGCTTGTCGTCGTGAAGCCGGCCTGCGCGGCGATCTTGCGTAGGATCGACAAATGCAGTTCGGCGTCCTCGATGGCGAGAAGTTCGTTGCGCATGCTGATGTCCGCTTTCGGCGCCCCCCGCGCGTTCTGCGCATGCCGAGGCCGAATTTATGAGGCGCGAGCCTCTACCCCGGCGTAAACTTCGTGTTCCGTAGAACTACGGCGCGCGGGCGCCGGCGACGGCGCTACAGCGGACCCGGCGACGAAGCGGTCCGGCGTGAAGGATCAGGCCAGCCTTCAGGACTCGGTGGAACTGGATCCGACGTGCGGAAGATAGCGGCAGGCGCCGGACCAACGCCAGACGCGGCGTGCTGCCGATGCTACTCGGCGGGCCCGAACACCGCCTCGAGCTTGGTCTTGAGCGTGGCGGCATTGAACGGCTTGACGATATAGTTGCTGACACCGGCTTTCTTCGCGGCGATGACGTTCTCGGTCTTGGATTCCGCCGTGATCATGATGAACGGAGTCTTGGAAAGTTCGGGGCTGGCGCGAACTTCGCGCAGCAGGTCGTAGCCGGTCATCGGTTCCATGTTCCAGTCCGAGATGACCAGGCCGTATTTCTTGGCCTGCATCTTGGCCAGCGCCGCCGATC
This sequence comes from Bradyrhizobium sp., assembly GCF_019244115.1. Taxonomy (GTDB): domain Bacteria; phylum Pseudomonadota; class Alphaproteobacteria; order Rhizobiales; family Xanthobacteraceae; genus Bradyrhizobium. Next base: position 3,047 of record NZ_JAFATE010000808.1, on the reverse strand, counting down.
CGTCGTTGGCGTCGTCGACGTTCTCGAATCCCAGCTGCTTGAGCAGGTTGCGGATGATCCGGATCATGGTGCTGTAGTCATCGACCACCAGGATCGGCATCGACAGATCGAAAGCCATCTCTTCAAAGCTCCGCGCAGTTCTCAAGCGGCCGAACACGGGCGAGATCGCGGCACACGGAAAATTCGTCTTGCCGGGGTTATGGGATTCGCGCTCGTCAGCATCGAAACGAATAGCAGAGCTCCTTGAAGAGCGGGTTAACTCGGCCCCGTGCCGGCGAGGCGTGCGGCGGGTCCGTAGTCATACGGCCGGTCGGCACCACAGGGCTGCAGCGAAAAATGCCCGACAAGGTTCGCGGGCGCGACCTCATCGGCCGGAAGAGAGCGGGCTACCTATCCCCCGTCCGCCTGTCTCCTACGCGGAGACGCGCAGGCGCAGCAGCCGCTCGTAATGCGATTTGACGATCGCATAACATTCGCACGCGGTCTTGGTCAGCCCGTCCATGTTGGTGATCTCGATGTGGCCGCGGCTATAGTGGATGAAATTGGATTGCTGCAGCATGCTGGCTACGAGAGAAACGCTGTTGCGCCGCGCGCCGATCATCTGGGCCAGCGATTCCTGGGTCAGGTCGAGCCTCGAATGGCCCGACAAGTCGCAGGTCTGCGCCAGACATCGCGCCAGCCGCGATTCGACCGTATGCGCCGCGTTGCAGCCCGCCGTTTGCTGGACCTGGGCATGGACGGCAAGCCCGTGCCGGATCAGCAGCGAGCGGAACGTCGCGCTCTGCTCCGCCGCGGCGTGAAGGCGGTCGAGGTCTAGCGTCGAGGCGACGCCAGGCATGAGCACGACCGCGCTGTTCAGCGCGACCGGATCGCCCAGCGCCGCGAAGGCGCCATAAAGGCTGTCACGGCCGATGATCGCGACCTGGACCCGCTCGCCCTTTGCCAGGTTGACCACAAGCGAAATGACGCCACGATGTGGCAGGTATGCGCGCTTGAGCGTTTCACCCGCCTCGATCAGGACCAGTTCCTGCGTGAGTTCGACCGTTCGCAGATGAGGGCGGACCAATTCGAAATCGTCCGCGCTCAAGGCCGACAGAAATCCGTTCGAAGAACGAGAGATCATGTCCAAAGCCCGTCTCCTGTCTTTTGGATCCGGTAGCTGCACTTGCCGCTCACGGCGCCGAGGCAAGCGAGCGGTCAATGCACGACAACCACCATATGAGCTTCCGACGGATCGAGAGCAAGAATCAATTGGGAGAATTTCCAGTTGCGCTCCTGCACGAGCCAGGATCCCAGGGACGTGCCATCGTGCGAACAGCCGCGCTTGCGGACCTGTCAAACACCAGCAGTGCGGCCGTCTGTGGAGTGTCAGCTCGCTATATACGCTAACGGGCAGACAGAATCATGTGTTTACCGCCGAAGTAGAGACGGCGTTCGGATGGTACGCTGGTCCCCGCTGGTGTACCGATTCTGACATTCATATCACTTTGCCGCGAACTCGTTTACGAAGGTGAGAACCGAGAGGACACTGGGGAATTTCAGGATTCACCTGTGGCTCATGTCCGACGTTCGCTTGGCCGTTCGTGCCGGCGCGAATGTCAGATACGCCACCCGAGGGATCGCCGATCCCGATCACCGATTGCTTGTCAGACAAAGCGGAAGCCTCTGTGGGAAAGACACAAGACAGCCATTGGACCTCGGACGCGACGGTGCCGAGCCGGTCGGGCGCCGCGGCACAGTCTGTGCGAGGTCAGCTACGACCGATCCAGGATCGCGCGCAGCGGATCGCGATCATGGGAGAGCTCGCAGGAGGCATCCTGCACGAGTTCAACAACATTCTGACGGTCGTGAGCGGCACGATCGATATCCTCGCGCTGGCTGCCGTCGAGCGCCCGCAACTTGCCGCCGTCGTCAGGCTGGTCGACGAAGCGGCCAGCCGCGGTGCGCGCCTGACATCGTATTTTCAGGCCTTTGAGCGCGGTCAGCCGCCGCGATGCCGCGAGGTGGATATCGGCGCACTGGTGTCGGATGCGGAGCGTCTGCTGCGGCCCGCGCTCGAGGGACAAACCGAGGTCAGATCCTCGGCGGCAACGGGACTGCCTGCGGCCGCGGCCGACCCCGGCCTGCTCCTGGTCGCGCTCCTCAGTCTCGCCATGGCGGCGCATGGCGCTATGCCGCACGGAGGGGCGATTGCGCTCGACGCGGGAGACCTCCCAGGCGGCGAGAATGACGGCGGGCATCTCGTGATCATGCTCGACGCGACCAGCCAAGGCAGTGTCGACAATTTCGCGAAGCGGATTGTTGATGGCCTCGGGATGGCCGAAGCATGGATCGAACAAGCCGGCGCTCAGCTGCGGATCGTTCGCCAGGCAAGCCGCAACGCCGCATTCGAGCTTCACCTCCCGAGAGCAAACCTCGCTTCAGCGTTAGCAGAACGCTAACTGCGATCGTCCTCGCGGACATGTTGCAGCGATATCGCAACGCCGCACGCGCGCCTCGGGTCCGCTTCAATCGATGCGCTGCTCCAGCCTTTCGTTTGATCCGGGCGCTATGCACGCGAACCGGTGCGCGCTCCGCGTGGTGACGCCCTGCGAACCCTCCGACCGCGACTTCGATAGTTCGACTTTACCGAAGCAGTTAGGGCTCAGTTAGTATTAACATCGCCGGCCCGCGGATTTCGCACAAATCCCGCCGAGCGATTTAACGGACAGGTAGTGACCTCGGAGCCAGTGTCGCGGTGTTGCGCATAGAAAAGCGCAAGCCAAGCGTCAATTGTGTCCAATCCAGAAGGGAAACCTACCATGTCCGGTATTGTTCTTTCGGCGTCCGTGCGCCAGAACCTGCTGTCGTTGCAGGCCACCGCCGACCTGCTTGCCACCACCCAGAATGACCTCGCCACCGGCAAGAAGGTCAATTCGGCCCTCGACAACCCGACCAACTTCTTCACCGCTCAGTCGCTCAACAACCGCGCCAGCGACATCGGCAACCTGCTCGATGGCATCGGCAACGGCGTGCAGGTGCTGCAGGCCGCCAACACCGGCATCACC
>NZ_JAFATE010000712.1 GCF_019244115.1 Bradyrhizobium sp. | reverse complement strand
GCGGTCAAGGACGACGCGGTCGGATATGCGCATTCCTCCGACGTGTCGCTGCCGGCGCTGACCCGCGCGGCGGACGCGGTGCTCGCGGTGCGCGGCGGCTATTCCGGCTCGTTCGCGGCTCCGCCGCCGCACACCAATGTGAAGCTTTATGCCGACGACAATCCGCTCGATGCGCCCGGCTTCGAGGCGAAGGTCAAGCTGCTGGCAGAGATCGACGGCTACGTTCGCGGCAAGGACCCGCGCATCCGCCAGGTTTCGGTCAGTCTGGCGGCGAGCTGGCAGCTTGTCGAAATCATGCGCGCCGATGGCGAGAGCTATCGCGACGTCCGTCCGCTGGTGCGCGTCAACATTTCCGTCGTCGCCGGCCAGGGCGACCGGCAGGAAAGCGGCTCGAAGGGTTATGGCGGGCGCGAGGGTTATGCGCGCTTCATCGAGACCAGATCCTGGCGCGATGCCGCCGACGGCGCGCTCCGCGAGGCGATCGTCAATCTGGAGTCCGTGCCCGCGCCCGCTGGCGAGATGGATGTGGTGCTCGGGGCCGGCTGGCCCGGCGTGATGCTGCACGAGGCGGTCGGCCACGGGCTCGAGGGCGATTTCAACCGCAAGAAGACCTCGGCCTTCGCAGGGCTGATGGGCAAGCCGGTCGCAGCCAAGGGGGTTACCGTGGTCGACGACGGCACCATGGCCTCGCGCCGCGGCTCGCTGTCGATCGACGACGAGGGCACGCCGACCAACCGCACGGTGCTGATCGAGGACGGCATTCTGGTCGGCTACATGCAGGACCGCCAGAACGCGCGGCTGATGAACATGAGGCCGACCGGCAACGGCCGCCGCCAGGGCTATGCCCATGTGCCGATGCCGCGCATGACCAACACCTACATGCTGGCCGGCGAGCGCGATCCCGCCGAGATCATCGCGTCCGTGAAGAACGGCGTGTTCGCAGCCAATTTCGGCGGCGGCCAGGTCGACATCACCTCGGGCAAATATGTGTTTCAGTGCACCGAGGCCTACAGAATAGAGAACGGCAAGGTCGGCGCGCCGCTGAAGGGCGCGATGCTGATCGGCAACGGGCCGACCGATCTAAACCGCATCACCATGATCGGCAACGATCTCGCACTCGATACCGGCATCGGCACCTGCGGCAAGAACGGCCAGGGTGTGCCGGTCGGCGTCGGCCAGCCGACGCTTTTGATGGAACGCATTACTGTCGGAGGAACCGGCCGATGAACCGCAGGACCAGTCAGGCTTCGGCCGGGATGCAGAGCAAGAGCAAGTCGCATGGCTGGTTCGGCCAGGCGGTGCAGCTCGCCGGCGTGGTGGCGCTGGTGTTCTTGGCCAAGGGCGCGATCGCCGAGCCGTTCTATGTGCCCTCGGGCTCCATGGAGCCGACGCTGCTGATCGGCGATGCGCTGCTGGCGTCGAAATTCCCTTATGGCTATGGCACGGCCTCGCTGCCGATGCAGATCAACCTGCCCGAGAGCGGACGCGTGTTCCAGGAAACGCCGAAGCAAGGCGACGTCGTGGTGTTCCGCTGGCCCGGTGACAACTCGCAGGCCTGGGTCAAGCGCGTCGTCGGCCTGCCCGGCGACCGCATCCAGATGCGACAGGGCCAGCTCTTCATCAACGACCGCCCTGCGACGCTGAAGGCGGACGGCGTCGGCGAGGCCGAGGACGACAATGGCGGCAGCGAGCAGGCCTATCGCTACATCGAGACGCTGCCGAACGGCGTCAGCCATGCGATTTTCAAGCTGCGCGACAACGGCCGGCTCGACAACACGCAGGAAGTGATCGTGCCGCCGGGAAAACTGTTCGTGCTCGGTGACAACCGCGACAACTCCGCCGACAGCCGCGTGCCGCTGCGCGACGGCGGCGTCGGCTTGCTCCCGATCGACAATCTGGTCGGCCGCGCGGATGCCGTGGTCGGCTCCTGGGATCTCGGCATGCGCAGCCAGCCGATGTGGACGTGGCTGTCCGGCTTCCGGGTCGCGCGCTTCTTCACCGCCGTGCATTGAGCCAATGCAGCCGTAGGGTGGGCAAAGCGACAACGTGCCTACTCAGGTCTTCCGCAAGGCTCTCGATGGTGGGCACGGCGCGAAGGCGTGCCTTTGCCTACCAATCCACAGAATGGAGCGGTGCTACTCGCGCCTGGCGCGGCCGCGTTGACGACATTGACCATCGCAAATCGACTTACAAGGCCTATCCCGCTTGATCGACGAACAGATCGGCCTAGGATCGCATGATTGGCGATTCTGGATGTGGGCTCACGCCTATGGCAAACCGATGCGTCGACGCCCGGGGAGCGCCTGGCCCGTGCGAGGGTCATTTCCATCCTTCTGACGAATGCGAGGTTTTCCGCTCGCCGGTCAAAGGGGCATGACATGAGAATAAAGCCCACGAACAGGATGGAATGGCAAAGGTGGTTCGCCTGGCACCCCGTCATCATCGACAACGTGACCATCTGGCTTGAAACCATCGAAAGAAAGCGGGACCCGGATATCTTCGACTGGGTCTACAGTTACCGGCTGATCGACAGGAAGAACGACGGAAAATATCCTCGCCGCCTGTGGTCTCGCCGAAGGCTTGGCGGCGCTCGGAAACCGCTTTGATCAGAGGAGTTCCGGACTGCTGCGAACGGACTGAGGGATCAATCGGCACATTCGCGAACCGCGGACGAGCCGCGCTATGCGATTATGGCCGCGATGGGTTTTCCAATGCTCGATGATATGGCGCTGTTGAAACGGACCATGCAGCAGATGGACGCGGAGGATCCGACCGTCGCCCAGGCCGCCAAGGACCGCGCCGCGCAGATCCTCAGCGAGGCCAAGCTGAGCTTTGCCAAAATGGCCGAATTGATCGAGGAACGCCGGTTGCTGTTGCGGCCCGCCATCGTGGCGCGCATCAAGCGCATGGATCAGCCCGGCTCGCTCGGCGACGCGGCCTTCCACGACACCGGCACCGCGCTGCGCAAGGAAGGTCAGAGTTTTTTGCAGATCGCCGAAGCGATCGAAGCGAGCAACAGGCCCGCGCCCGCAGCCCGATTCAACGTGCCAGCGCAGGAGAGTCCACCGCTCGAACCGATGGACGGCGAGTTGCGTGACCCGGCATGGCTGAGCGCGCTCCTTCTTGTCGTATATCCGGTGCGGCATCCGTTGCGCTTTCTCACAATCGCGCTCCTGGTCCTTGTGCTGTTCTATGGCGCGCGCGGCGTTGTCGCCGTGAGCCACCAGGTTGCGGACTATTTCGATCGCAGAGGCGCCGTCCGCCACGAGGCGGAGGCGACGACACCAGTAGGCCCATCTGTCAACGAGCAAGCCGGCGGGACGACCGCATCGCCAACGCCGCCCGCACCCGTCGCGTCGCCGACGGTCGCCGCGACAGCGCCGTCCTCTGCAACCCCGCCCGCGACCGCAGATGCGTCGCCGCCACCCACAACTCCAGCTCCCACGCCCAGTCCGAGCGCAAGCCAATCGGCTGCTCTCGCACCGGCTCTGCCTGGTCCCGCGCCGTCATCGGCTACCCCGACAGTTTCACCGGATGCGGCGCCGCACCGCGACGCGAGGGCCGCTCCGGCAAGACCGGCAGCCAATCGCGCACACGCTTTCGAGGATGCGATGCCGAACGGGCTGCGCCGCAATTCTCGGGTAGCGGGCCCGTGTCGCGGCGGTGTCGGCGGCTGCTACTGGGGCGGCGTGCAGTTCTAAAGCGCAACGGGCATCGCGCCACGGCGCCTTAGAGTCTTCTTTGCCCATGATCCTTTTTGGAAAGCCGCTTCGCACTTTTCCGGATCATGCTGTCACGCCGCAAAACTACTTGCATGACGTGGTCTGGCCCGACGACCACCATCGCCAGCGCGATGCACCCCCACTCCAGCAGGACGTCGGCAACAGCTTGAAGCCGTAGATCGATGGCGCCTGCTCCGTCGTCGATCCCACGGCGTAGGCCGGTCTGGCACGGCAGTCGGGGGAGTCATCTTCCGCACCGCATTGGACGCGTGGCGCGGCAGGTCTGACATCGCTCAACATGCGGCGGCCGGCCGGCGCCGGCCGCGGCGGCATCGCACTCTTCGCCACGATCGAGCGGTTGCCGCGCTGGGGCGGAGCCAGCTCCGGCATGTCGGCGGATTCGCGATAACGCACGATCCTCGGCGCCGGCGGATACGGCCCGGGTGCCGCCGCGATCTCATGCCCCGGCAATGGTGGCTCGTCGGGGCGTGCCTCGTCGGTCACCTCGATGGTGGTATTCTCCGGACCTTCTTGCTGCACCAGGTCGAACAGCACGGCGGCATGATGCGGATGCAGCCGCACGCAGCCATGCGACGCGGGTCCGCCCAATTGATCGATCGCGTAGCTGCCGTGGATCGCGTAACCATTGTGGAAGAAGATCGAATAAGGCATCGGCGAGTTGTAGTAAGCCGTGGAGAACCAGTTGCGCTCCAGGCGCTGCGGTGCATAGACGCCATTCGGCGTTGCGAGCTCATCGCGGCCGGTGGAGACCGGCCACATGTAGCGGATGTAGCCGTTCTGGATGACCAGCATG
>NZ_JAFATE010000636.1 GCF_019244115.1 Bradyrhizobium sp. | reverse complement strand
ACCACGGTCTGGCCGGACTTGAGCAAGCGATGCTTGTCGTCGATCTCGAGCTGCTTGTAGGCCGCGCGCGAGCGATAGCCGTCGCGCTTAGCCTTGGCGACATAGGGATCGTTGAGCTGGCGCTCCAGCCACAGCTTTGACGACAGTTTTCGCTTGCCGCCGGTCCTGACCGTCACGTGCAGGCGGCCGGTTGTGTCCTTTGCCATCGTCGCACTATGCCGGCAACACGCCGTCCTCGCGCATCATCTCGATCAGCATGCCTTCGCGCAGGCCGCGATCGGCGACGCGCAGGCGCGGCAGCGGGAACGCCTGGCGGATCGCATCGAGGATGGCGCAGCCGGCCAGCACCAGGTCGGCTCGCTCCACGCTGATGCAATTGTTCTCGACGCGCTGGCGATAGCTCATTGACAGCAGGCGGCCGATGGTCACGGTGATGTCGGCGTCGTTGATCCAGATGCCATCGATACGGCGGCGGTCGTAACGCGCCAGATTGAGATGGACGCCCGCGAGCGTCGTCACCGTGCCCGAGGTGCCGAGCAGGTGCATGCCGGCGAGGTCGGCGCCATGCTCTGACGCAAACGGCGCGACATGCCGCGCGACCGCCTCGACCATCTGCGCATAGGACTGCCGCGTCACATCCCTGCCGCCAAAATGTTCGGCCAGCGTGACGACACCGAGCGGGATCGACATCCATGCTTTGGTGCGCGGCTTTTCCCCCCGCGCCTCCGGATCACGCTCGATCCGGACCAGTTCGGTCGAGCCGCCGCCAATGTCGAACAGGATGGCGCCGCGGCCCCTGGGGTCGACCAGCGGCGAACAGCCGATCACGGCCAGCGCGGCCTCGGTCTCGCGGTCGATCACTTCGAGCGCAATTCCGGTCTCGTTCGCAACCCGGTCGCGAAACCCCTGCGCATTCGAGGCCGCGCGGCAAGCCTCCGTCGCGATCAGCCGCAGCCGCCGCGCCTTCTTCGCGGCGATCTTGTCGCGGCAGACGCTCAGGGCCGAGATGGCGCGCTCGATCGCGGCCTCGCTGATGCAGCCGGTGGTCGAGATCCCCTCGCCCAGCCGGATGATGCGCGAAAACGAATCGACCACGCGAAAGCTGTCCTGGAACGGACAGGCGATCAGGAGCCGGCAATTGTTGGTGCCGAGATCCAGCGCGGCATAGACGGCGGTCCCGGCCGGGAGCGTATGGTGACCGGCCGGGGCATCGCCGCCCGCCTCGGCAGGCCCCGGCTGATCGCGCGGCACCACCGGCTCGCGAAGCCGCGTGTCATGTTTCATTCAAAATGTCTTTCCGCCGGCCATCGGCCGGCCCATGCACCGGTCATCGAAGCCCACCGCGGTGGCCGGAACCTCAAATCGGCGGCATCCAATTTCACTTTACTGAAACATTAGCAGTGCCAAGGGCCTGTGCAACTGACTCATGTCCAATCAAGCGTTGTCGTGGCCAAAACGGTGCGTTAATTGGTTATCGCTCCGCAATATGAGCGCAAAATCCGCCATTTCAGGTCTATTTCGATGCAAGATCACACGTCTCCGGCCGCCCTGGAAAATACTATCGCACTGCAAAAATACGGTGTGGGGCAGCCGGTGCGCCGCAAGGAAGACGACACGCTGGTCCGCGGCAAGGGCCGCTACACGGACGACTTCAACCTGCCCGGCCAGGCCTATGCCTGGATCGTCCGCTCCAGCCACGCCCATGGCATCATCCGCGGCATTGACACGGCGGCAGCCAAGGCCATGCCGGGGGTGCTCGGGGTCTTTACCGGGGCGGACCTGGCGGCCGCCAACTATGCGCCGTTCGTCTGCGGCCTGCCGCTCAAAAACCGTGACGGCACGCCGCTAAAGCAGACCAACCGCACCGCGCTGATGAGCGACAAGGTGCGCTATGTCGGCGACCCCGTCGCCTTCGTGGTGGCGGAAACGGCGGCGCAGGCGCGCGACGCCGCCGAGGCCGTCGTGGTCGACATCGATCCGCTGCCCGCCGTCACCGACGCTGCGGAGGCGGCCAAGCCGGGCGCCCCGCAGCTCTACGACCATATCCCCAACAACGTGGCGCTCGACTACCATTATGGCGACAGCGAAAAGCTCGACGCCGCCTTTGCCAGCGCCGCCCATGTGACGCGGCTCGACATCGTCAACACCCGCGTCGCCGTGGTCTCGATGGAACCCCGCGTCGCGCTCGCCTCCTTCGACAAGAAGAGCGAGCGCTACACCATCCAGGTGCCGACCCAGGGCGTTTCCGGCAACAAGGCCACGCTGGCGCGGATCCTGGGCGTGCCGCCGGAGAAGGTCCGGGTGCTGACGGCCAATGTCGGCGGCTCCTTCGGCATGAAGAACGTCAACTATCCCGAATATGTCTGCATCCTGCACGCGGCGAAGACGCTCGGACGGCCGGTGAAATGGACCGACGAGCGCTCGACGAGCTTTTTGACCGACAGCCACGGCCGCGGCCAGCTGATCCATGCCGAACTCGCACTCGATGCCGAGGGCAAATTTCTGGCCGTGCGCATCTCCGGCTACGGCAATCTCGGCGCCTACATCACCGGCGTCGCGCCGGGACCGCTGTCGCTCAATACCGGGAAAAACCTCGCCAGCGTCTACCGCACGCGGCTGCTCGGCGTCGACATCAAGACGGTTTTGACCAACACCACGCTGATGGGCGCCTATCGCGGCGCCGGGCGGCCGGAGGCGAACTATTACATGGAGCGGCTGATCGACCGCGCCGCCGACGAGATGGGCATCAACCGCCTCACCTTGCGCAAGAAGAACTTTATCAAGCCCGCACAGATGCCGTTCCCGGCCGCCTCCGGCGTGACCTATGACAGTGGCGACTTCCAGGCCGTGTTCACGAAGGCGCTCGAAGTGTCGGACTACGACAATTTTGCCAAGCGCCGGAAGGAAAGCCGCAGGCAAGGCAAGCTGCGTGGCATCGCGGTCGGCTCCTATCTCGAAGTCACGGCGCCTCCGTCAGGCGAACTCGGCAAGATCACCTTTGAGCCTGATGGCACCGTGAAGCTGACCACCGGCACGCTGGATTACGGCCAGGGCCATGCCACGCCGTTCGCACAGGTGCTGGCGGCGCAGCTCGGCGTGCCCTTCGAAAAAATCACGCTGGAGCAGAACGACAGCGACCTCGTGCGGTTCGGCAACGGTACCGGCGGCTCGCGCTCGATCACGGCGACAGGCGCGGCGATCGTCGAATCCGCAGGCCTGGTGGTCGAGAAGGGCAAGCAGGCGGCGGCGCATCTGCTCGAAGCCTCGGAAACCGACATCGAGTTCGGCAATGGCCGTTTCACCATCGCCGGCACCGACCGCAGCATCGACATCATGGAGCTGGCGAAACGGATGCGCGAGGGCAAGATGCCTGAGGGCGTGCCGGACTCGCTCGACGTCGACCACAACACCAAGGACACGCCGTCGACCTTCCCGAACGGCTGCCACGTCGCCGAGGTCGAGGTCGATCCGGAGACCGGCGTGGTGCGGGTGGTCGGCTACACCGGCGTCAACGATTTCGGCACCATTATCAACCCGATGATCGTCGCCGGCCAGCTGCATGGCGGCGTTGCGCAGGGTATCGGCCAGGCGCTGATGGAATGCGTCAATTATGACGAGAGCGGCCAGCCGATCACCGGCTCGTTCATGGATTATGCCATGCCGCGCGCGGAAGACATCCCATCGATGACGGTCGGCGATCACCCGGTGCCGGCGAAATCCAACGCGCTGGGCACCAAGGGCTGCGGCGAGGCCGGTTGCGCCGGCAGCCTGTGCACGATCGTCAATGCGGTGCTCGATGCGCTCTCCGACTATGGCATCAAGCACATCAACATGCCGCTGACCCCAGAGCGCGTCTGGCGCGCCATCCAGGACGCGAAGGCGAAAGTGGCGTGATTCAACAGAGGAAGCGCCTGGTGCGAGGCAGGCGAGAAGCCCAGGACTCGTCATTGCGAGGCGCGTTTGCGCCGAAGCAATCCAGACCGCGTCCGCGGGTAGACTTCTGGATTGCTTCGCTTCGCTCGCAATGACGAAAACTGACGGCGCCTACGCCGCGGCCTGCGCGCGCGGCTGATAGATCGCGACATGGTGGCAATGCGCGAGCGGCGTCGTGCTGCCACCGACCACCAGCGCATCTAGCTCGACGAAGCGGTGGCCCTTCTTCTCGTAATTGGCCGTGACCTTCGCGCGCGCCGTGATGGGATCGCCCATGCGCGCGGCGCTGAGCAGCTGCATGCGGCTGCCGACATGGATCCAGGGGCCGAGGATCGCATTGTCGACCAGCACCTTGTTCATCACCCGCTGCAACAGCCCGGGATGACCGAGACCTTCACTGGCGTAGATCGGATCGGTCTCGCGAATGTCCGCGAGATAGGCTGTTGCATCATCGCCGGCCCAGGTGCGCGGCGCCGTGCCGAGCCATTGGCCGAGCGCAAAGGAGCTTTCACTGACCGGCTGGCGTTCGGCAATCGCGGCAACCTCCCTGAAATCGGCTGTCGACACCGCAGGGGCCGATGCCGGCAGCGACGCGCTCCCGCTGGCGCAGAGCTCGCCACGGCTTTCGACCTCGATGGTCAGCACCCCATCGCGCTCGGCGCCGGCGATATCAGCGATCTCCCCATCATAGACCGGCCTCACGAAACGCGCCTCGATCAGCCCGCGCTCCAGGAACGCGCGGCCCCATCTCCGAACGGGCAGGTGCATCATATAGGCCATCACGTCGACGCCGGGAACGAGCCCGCCGGAAAAGCCGAAGCGGCGCGCCACGGTGTCGTCATGCATCCTGTTTTCGGACTGTTTGGCCGTGTTGTAGGCCGAAACCCGGTAGGTCTCGATCTCGCTTGCCATCACGTGGTGTCCCTGCGCGGTCTTCGCAGGGCTGATCGTACGCCCGGAAACATCAGTGGCAAGCCGTGTTTTCCCTTAGCAATTCACGGTCCAATGGAGTAGGACGCCGTTGAGACACATCGCCCGCATCCCATGACCGCCAGCCAAAATACCACCCGCATTTACGTCGACGCCGATGCCTGCCCGGTCAAGGACGAAATCTATCGCGTCGCGAGCCGGCATGGCCTGCCCGTCGTGGTGGTCGCAGGCAATTTCATCCGCGTTCCACACGACCCGCTGATCGAGTGCGTGGCGGCCGGCCCGGGCATGGATGCCGCGGACGACTGGATTGCGGCACGCGCGGGACCCGGCGACATCGTCGTCACGGCGGACATCCCGCTGGCGAGCCGCTGCGTGAAAGCGGGCGCGGCGGTGATCGCACCGAATGGCAAGCCCTTCACCGAAGATTCGATCGGCATGACGCTGGCGGTCCGCAACCTCATGACCGACCTGCGCGCGTCCGGCGAAATCACCGGTGGTCCAAAATCGTTTTCGCCGCGCGACCGCTCGACATTCCTCGCCACACTGGACCAGACCATCCGCCGCATTCAGCGCCGACAGGCGGATACAATCGCGCCAAGAGAAACGTCAACAGAAACGCCAGGGCAAGGCTGATGGCATGGCGCCACCGCTGATCCAGTTGAAAGACATCCACCTGACCTTTGGCGGCACGCCGCTGCTGTCAGGCGTGGAACTGTCGGTCTCGCCGGCAGAGCGGGTCTGCCTGATCGGCCGCAACGGCTCTGGCAAATCGACGCTGCTGAAGATCGCGGCCGGGCTGGTCGAAGCCGATTCCGGCACGCGCTTTGTCCAGCCGGGCGCGACGATCCGCTATCTGCCGCAGGAGCCGGATTTTGCCGGCCATGCCACCACGCTCGGCTATGTCGAGGCCGGCCTTGGTCCCGGCGACGACCGCTACCAGGCGCGCTATCTCCTGGAGCAGCTCGGCCTCGCCGGCGATGAGGACCCCCGCCACCTTTCCGGCGGCGAGGCCCGGCGTGCGGCGCTGGCACAAGTGCTGGCGCCCTCGCCGGACATTTTGCTGCTGGACGAGCCGACCAACCATCTCGATCTGCCGACCATCGAATGGCTGGAGAACGAGCTCGACGGCCGCGGCAGCGCGCTGGTGCTGATCAGCCATGACCGGCGTTTTCTGGTCAACCTGTCGCGCGCGACCGCCTGGCTCGACCGCGGAAAAATCCGGCAGATCGATCGCGGCTTTGCCGCTTTCGAGAGCTGGCGCGACGACGTGCTGGCCGAGGAAGAGCGCGAGCAGCACAAGCTCGACCGCAAGATCGCGGGCGAGGAGCACTGGCTGCGCTACGGTGTCTCCGGACGCCGCAAGCGCAACGTGAAGCGACTGGCGGGGCTGCATGCGCTGCGCGCCGAGCGGCGCAATTATCGCGGCAGCGCGGGGGCTGCGAACCTCACCGCGGCGGAAGCCGACAAATCCGGCCGGCTGGTCATCGAGGCCAAGAACATTTCGAAAGCTTTTGGCGATCGGACCATCGTCGACGGCTTTTCAATCCGCATCCAGCGCGGTGATCGCGTCGGTATCATCGGGCCGAACGGCGCGGGCAAGACCACGCTGGTCAACCTCTTGACCGGCGCCGATGCACCTGACGGCGGCACGGTCCGGCTCGGCGTCAATCTGGAGATGGCGACGCTCGACCAGCATCGCGAAAGCCTCGATCCCAAATCGACGCTCGCGGAAGCACTGACCGGCGGGCGCGGCGACCATGTCATGGTTGGCGGCAAGCCAAAGCATGTCGTGAGCTACATGGAGGACTTCCTGTTCGCACGCGAGCAGATGCGCACACCGCTGGAAGTGTTGTCCGGCGGCGAGCGCGGCCGGCTGATGCTGGCGCGCGCGCTGGCGAAGCCATCGAACCTGCTGGTGCTGGACGAGCCGACCAACGATCTCGATCTGGAAACCCTCGACGTGCTGGAAGAGATGCTCGGCGATTACGCCGGCACGGTCATCCTCATCAGCCACGACCGCGACTTTCTCGATCGGGTCGTCAACGCCGTCATCGTCCCCGAAGGCAATGGCAAATGGGCGGAATACGCCGGCGG
>NZ_JAFATE010000632.1 GCF_019244115.1 Bradyrhizobium sp. | reverse complement strand
GTCAATGACCCGCGAATCCGGCGATCATAATCCACGCGCAGGCGCGGCACATAGACTGTCTCAGCCATCGATCTCTGCTCCCGAGCTCTTGGCGATGCGGACCTTCTTGCCGTCCGCCTGAATCTTGAATCCGATGCGTGTCGGCTTTCCGTCCTTGCCGAGATACGCGATGTTGGAGAGGTCGATCGGCGCCTCCTTGGAGATGATGCCGCCCTCCTGGTTCTGGGTCTGCTTCTGATGCCGCCGCACCATGTTGATGCCGCGCACCAGCGCCGTGCCGTCGGTCGGACGCACCTCGAAGACTTCCCCGGTGCGGCCCTTGTCGCGACCGGAGAGCACCACGACCTTGTCGCCCTTGCGGATCTTGGCAGCCATCACAGCACCTCCGGCGCGAGCGAAATGATCTTCATGTGGTTCTTGGCACGCAGTTCGCGCGGCACCGGCCCGAAGATGCGGGTGCCGACAGGCTCGGCCTGATTGTTGATCAGGACGGCGGCGTTGCGGTCGAAGCGAATGATCGAACCATCGGGCCGGCGGATGTCCTTGCGGACCCGCACCACGACGGCCTTCATCACGTCGCCCTTCTTCACCTTGCCGCGCGGGATCGCTTCCTTGATCGACACCACGATGATGTCGCCGACGGTAGCATAACGGCGCTTCGAGCCGCCGAGCACCTTGATACACATGACACGGCGTGCGCCGGAATTATCGGCCACGTCGAGGTTGGTCTGCATCTGAATCATTGATGCACCTCGTCCTCTTCATCTGTTGCGCAAAGAGTTGCGCTAAATGTCTTACCCTGCAGACCAGCGGCCTTGGCCGCTTCGTCCGCCTCAGGCGGTTTTCTTGTGTTCGCCCCGGACCACGGTCCAGCGCTTCAGTTTCGAGATCGGCCTGCTCTCCTCGATCCACACCACGTCGCCCGCCTTGAACTCGTTGGCCTCGTCGTGGGCGTGGTAGTTCTTGGAGCGGCGGATCGTCTTCTTGTAGATCGGATGGGTAAAGCGGCGGTCGACCCGCACCACGATCGTCTTGGCCTGCTTGTCGCTGACGACAACGCCCTGCAGCGTCCGTTTCGGCATTTGTCAGCCCCTCACTTCTTCTTGGCGCGCTGCTGCGCGGCGATGGTCTTGATGCGAGCGATGTCGCGGCGCGCCTCGCGCATCCGCGAGGTGTTCTCCAGCTGCCCGGTGGCGCGCTGGAATCGAAGGTTGAAGCGCTCCTTTTTCAGATTGAGGACCGCGTCCTCCATCTGATCGGGGCTCATGGCGCGGATATCGCCTACATTCATCTTGGCCATGACGTTACTCCGCAATGCGCTCGACGAAGCGCGTCTTGATCGGCAGCTTGGCGGCCGCCAGCGACAGCGCCTCGCGCGCGGTCTGCACGGCGACGCCGTCGATCTCGAAAATCACCCGGCCCGGCTTGACCCGTGCCACCCACAATTCCGGGGAACCCTTGCCGGAGCCCATGCGGACTTCGGCCGGCTTCTTCGACACCGGCACGTCCGGGAACACGCGGATCCAGACGCGGCCGGCGCGCTTCATGTGGCGGGTCAGCGCGCGGCGGGCGGCCTCGATCTGGCGCGCGGTGACGCGATCGGGCTCCATCGCCTTCAGCCCGTACTGGCCGAAGGACAACGTCGCGCCCGAAGTCGCAACGCCGTGGATGCGGCCCTTATGCGCCTTCCGGAACTTCGTTTTCTTTGGTTGCATCATGGCGTTGAGCCCTCAAACCTCTTTCAAAAACCGTCAGGCCGCGTCGCGGCGACCGCGCGGCGTGTCGCCCTCGGCCATCCGCTTGTCCTGGGCCATCGGATCGTGCTCGAGGATCTCGCCCTTGAAGATCCAGACCTTGACGCCGCAGGTGCCGAAGGTGGTGAACGCGGTGGCGACGCCATAGTCGATGTCAGCGCGCAGCGTGTGCAGCGGCACCCGGCCCTCGCGATACCACTCCATGCGGGCGATTTCGGCGCCGCCCAGACGGCCCGAGCAGTTGATGCGGATGCCCTCGGCGCCGAGACGCATCGCCGACTGCACGGCGCGCTTCATGGCGCGG
>NZ_JAFATE010000608.1 GCF_019244115.1 Bradyrhizobium sp. | reverse complement strand
AAGGCGCCGAGCCCGCATCTCGAGCAGAGCCTCTACGTCTCCTCCGACCTGAAGACCGGACGGGTGATGGTCAAGGACGAGGACGTCTGCCTGCATTGCGGGCTGTGTGCCGAGCGCTGCCCGACCGGCGCCTGGGACATGCAAAAGTATCTCATCGACATGACTCACGCAGGTTCGACATGCCCGACCAAAGCCCGATCAGCAGCGTAAACGACTTCGTCGTCCGCTTCGCCAACGTCAACGGTTCGGGCTCGGCCTCCGCCAACGAGCTGTTCGCGCGCTCGATCCTGCGTCATGGCGTGCCGGTGTCGCCGCGCAACATCTTTCCCTCCAACATCCAGGGGCTGCCGACCTGGTACGAGGTGCGGGTGACGGAAGAAGGCCATCTCGGCGCGCGCGGCGGCGTCGACATGATGGTGGCGATGAACCCGCAGACCTGGGACAAGGACGTCGCCATGATCGAGCCCGGCGGCTATTTGTTCTACGACTCGACAAAACCGATGCCGACGTCGAAATTCCGCGGCGACATCACGGTGATCGGCGTGCCGCTGACCGCGATCACCAACTCGACCTATACCGATCCGCGGCAGCGCCAGCTGTTCAAGAACATCATCTATCTCGGCGCGCTGTCGGCGCTGTTCGACATGGATCCAAAGCTGATCGAGCAGCTGATCAGCGAGCAGTACAAGGGCAAGGAAAAGCTCCTGTCCTCCAACGTTCACGCGCTGCATCTCGGGCGCGACTGGGCGCTGCAGAACCTGAAATGCCCGATTGGGCTCCGCGTCAAGAAGGCCGACAAGGTCGGCGACCGCATCTTCATCGAGGGCAACAGCGCGGCTGCGCTCGGCGCAGTCTATGGCGGCGCCACGGTCTGCGCCTGGTATCCGATCACGCCATCGTCGTCGCTGGCGGATGCTTTCGCCAGCCACTGCAAAAAGCTGCGCCACGATCCCAAGACCGGCCAGGCGAAATACGCCATCGTACAGGGCGAGGATGAGCTCGCCTCGATCGGCATCGTGATCGGCGCCTCCTGGAACGGTGCGCGGGCCTTCACGGCGACGTCAGGGCCGGGTATCTCCCTGATGACCGAGTTCATCGGCCTCTCCTACTTCGCCGAAATCCCCGCTGTCATCATGAATGTGCAGCGCGCCGGCCCATCGACCGGCATGCCGACGCGCACCCAGCAATGCGACATCATCGCCTGCGCCTATGCCTCGCATGGCGATACCAAGCATGTGCTGCTGTTCCCGGAAGACCCGGCGGAAGCGTTTGAGTTCGCGGCGACTGCCTTCGACCTTGCCGAGCGGCTGCAGACCGTGATCTTCCTGATGCTCGATCTCGACATCGGCATGAACCACCGGCTGTGCCGGCCGCTGCGCTGGGACGACGCGCGTCAGTATGACCGCGGCAAGATCATGACCGCCGAAATGCTCGACGAAGGCCGTGATTTCGGCCGCTATCTCGACGTCGACGGCGACGGCATCCCCTACCGCACCTATCCCGGCACGCACGAGACCCGGGGCAGCTATTTTACCCGCGGCACTTCCCGGGATCGCTACGCGCGCTATTCCGAGGAAGGGCCCGTCTATGCCGACAACATGCAGCGGCTGGTGCGCAAGTTCGAAACCGCGCAGGACCTGGTGCCGCGGCCGCTGCAGGCCAACGCCGCCAAGCCGACCAAATACGGCGTGATCTATTTCGGCTCGACCTCGCCGGCGATGGACGAGGCGATCGGCCTCTTGGAGGCGCGCGGGCATCTGCTCGATCGCCTCCGCATCCGCGCCTTCCCGTTCCACTCGTCGGTCGCAAGCTTCATCGCCGATCACGACTTCGTCTATGTGGTCGAGCAGAACCGCGACAGCCAGCTGCGCCAGCTCATTGTCAACGAGAACGGCTTTGATCCGGTGCGCCTGATCCCGATCGTGCACTATGACGGCTCGCCGATCACCGCCCGCTTCATCGCCAAGGCGATCGGCGACCACCAGGATCACCTCAAGGTCACCCCGCTCCGCAAGGCGGTGTCGTAGCGCGAGGGTCAGGGTGGAGCGTGGGCAAAGCGTAGGGTGCCCACCGTCGCAGATTTCGCTGGCGGAAAAAGATGGTGGGCACGGCGCTGTGCGCTTTTGCCCACCCTGCGGCCCGTCTGCGCAGCAACCGGTCGCGCCCTGGTCCCTGCATCGGCGGACACGGTACCGATCCGTACGAGCAGAACACGCAGCAATCGCCGCTCTTCGGCCGCAGCCCGCTCGCGCAACCGGTACAATCGTAAGAATATTGGCAGGCATTGGTCGGCATCGTCTCGGATTTCGAGGTGCCGCAGTTCGGACACGTGATGACGGATTCAAGAATCACGATTTGCCTCGAGATCTGAATGCAGAATTGGTTCGATGATCAGCCACAGGACGCCGGACGGGTCCGTTATTCCGGCGACCTTGCCCCAATTTTCCAATCGTGGAGCCGTTGCCTTGATTTCGTACCGGGACGCCACGTCGAGACCACGGATCTGATTCCACCATCGGTCCACGTCGCTCACGAGCACGTGCACCACGCAATTATTGGCCCATTGCTCGACGTAATAGTCCTGCAACAGAAAGGAATAGGCGCCGTAGCGAGGTTCGGCCAGCCGATCGGTCAGCATCCGAACCTGAAAGCCGAGATCCGCGTAGAACCGCTTGCTTGTGGCGAAATCTCGCGCCGGCAGGACCGGCCGCACGCTTTGATGGTGTCTGCGAGACCGTTCGCCATGGTAACACTCCTTCCGGAAGCGGTCATCTTTCAAGACGCAGATCGGTCCACCCGCGAAACTCGTGTACCTCTCCCGCGCCGGCTCCTTGATCCAATCACGCCGGCCGGCTTAAGGTACCTTTGCCACCCTTCGTAGCTGCAAAGAATGCCTCAGTTGAACGTAATGGCCATCAGTCGAGCTTCTGGTCTACTTCTAGTCGTCGCCTGTCTGCTGGCCAGCCCAGCCGCAGCACAGGAAATCCCTTTTCCTCCCTATGCGGTGACGGCGCACCCGTCACAGGACGGGCGCTGCCAAGGTGATCCCGGCAAGGCCGACCTCGACAGATCCGAGAAGGCGTGTCTGGCTCAGCTCGTCGGGATCGCGACACGCCAGTCCAATACGCTGCGGCTGAAATTCAAAAACGGCAGCAGCAAAGCCTACAGGAACCGGCCAGATGCATGCGACAAGGGGAGTGACGACTGCATCGAGTACACGCTGACGGGCTATTTCCCAGAACACGGATTGCTCCTCATTGCGATCGGCTACTATGAGGGTGCCGAGTGGATGCTGGTCCGGCTCGACAATGGCCGCGAGACGAAGATCGTCGCGCCGCCGCACTATTCGCCCGACGGAAAATGGCTGGCTTCGGCCTGCTGGAGCGAGGGGCCGTCAAGCTGCAGA
>NZ_JAFATE010000472.1 GCF_019244115.1 Bradyrhizobium sp. | reverse complement strand
GGGCGCCCCGAGGCCGCCTATGTGATCGAGCGGCTGGTCGATGCCGCGGCGCGCAAGCTCAAAATGGCCCCCGACGCCATCCGCCGCAAGAACTTCATCCCCCCGCGCGCGATGCCCTACAAGACCGCGACCGGCAAGGTCTACGATTCCGGTGACTTCACCGCCCATATGAAACGCGCGATGGAAATCGCGAACTGGAAGGAATTTGGAAAGCGCGCAAAACTCGCCAAGAAGAGCGGCCTGGTGCGCGGCATCGGGCTTGCGAGCTATGTCGAAGTCTGCGGCGTCATGGGCGAGGAGACCGCCAATGTCCGCCTCGATCCCAATGGCGACGTCACGATCCTGATCGGCACGCAGTCGAGCGGGCAGGGCCACCAGACCGCCTATGCTCAGCTCGTCGCCGAGCAGTTCGGCCTGCCGCCGGAGCGGGTCCACATCCACCAGGGCGACACCGCGGAGATCCCGACCGGCCTCGGCACCGGCGGCTCGGCCTCGATCCCGAGCGGCGGCGTCGCGGTGGAGCGTGCGACCGCAACGCTCGGCAAGCAGCTCCGCGAGATGGCCGCCGAGGCGCTGGAGACCAGTGCCGGCGATCTCGAGATCAGCGAGGGCAAGGTGCGCATCGCCGGCACCGACCGCGCGGTCAGTTTCGCCGATCTCGCCGCGCGCGCCGGTGCCGATCCGGCAAGACTCAATGCGAGCGCGACCTTTGCCAGCGCCGACGGCACCTATCCGAACGGCACTCATCTGGCAGAGGTCGAGATCGATCCGGCCACCGGCATCATCAAGATCGTGAACTACGTCATCGTCGACGATTTCGGCGTCACGCTCAATCCGCTGCTGCTGGCCGGCCAGGTGCATGGCGGCGTGATGCAGGGGATCGGGCAGGCCTTGATGGAGCAGGTGGTCTACAGCTCCGCCGACGCCCAGCTCGTGACCGGCACCTATATGGACTACGCGCTGCCGCGCGCCGCCGACGGCCCGTCATTCACCTTCGAGACCCACAACATTCCCTGCAAGACCAATCCACTCGGCGTGAAGGGGGCGGGCGAGGCCGGTGCGATCGGCTCGTGCCCGGCCGTGGTGAATGCAATCGTCGAGGGACTGTGGCGCGAATACGGTATCGAGCATATCGACATGCCGGCCACGCCCGAGCGGGTCTGGATTGCAATCCGCGAGCAGCATCGCCAGCATAGCCTCTGAGATCTGCCTCAATTCTCGGGGAATAAGGCCTCGCGCGCGGGGTTGGAACGGCCGTGGTCGGGTCAATTCGTCCGGGCAAAATAGGTTCGTTTGCAACAATCGGGAGAGCAAGTTGATGATGCGAGCTGTCGTAGCTGTTGGGGTTCTCATGCTGGGTGCGACTGCTGTGATCGCACAGCAGGACCAGCTGAAGGACACCCAGACCATGATGAAGGGCAACGGCAAGAATGCTGGCGCGTTGTCGGCGATCGTCAAGGGCGAAAAGCCCTATGATCAGGCGACAGTCGATGCGGCGCTCGCGCAGTTCGATGATACCGCCAAGAAGCTGCCAAAGCTCTTCCCCGCGAGCCTCAAGGGCAAGCCGTTCGACGGCGACTACCAACCCTCGGACAAGATCTGGCAGGATAAGGCCGGCTTCGATGAGCACATTGCGAGCTTCGCCAAGGCCGTCAGCGATGCCAAGGGCAAGATCAAGGACACCGATACGCTGAAGGCGGAGCTTGGCCTGATCGGCAAGCAATGCGGCGGCTGCCACGAGACCTACCGCGTCAAGAAGACCTGAGACAACGGCTCCGCAGGAATCGTAGATCCTATGGGGCGGCGGGTGGTCAGGAGGTTAGGATGGTAGTTCCACCAACCGTCCAACCTCGAGGATCAAGATGTCCAAGCTCGATCGGATTGACACACCCGCCAGTGGCGAGCATGCCACGGTTTATCTGGTTTTTGAACTGAGCAAGACGAGGTGGCGGCTCGGCGTGCTGCTGCCCGGTTCAGAGAAGCTGAGCCGGTACTCGATTGCGGGAGGCGACCTGACGGCATTGGCGTCGCGTTTGGCGCGCTGTCGGTCGGAGGCTGGCCGCGGCGGCAAGCCGGTTCGGATCATGTCGTGCTTCGAGGCCGGCCTCGACGGGCATTGGCTGCATCGTTGGCTGAGTGATCAAGGGGTGATCAGTCACGAGGTCGATCCGTCGAGCGTCGAGGTGAGCCGTCGTGCGCGGCGCGCGAAGACCGATCGGATCGATCTGGAGAAGCTGATGCGCACGTTCCTTGCCTATCTGCGGGGCGAGCCGCGGGTCTGCAGCATGGTCCATGTGCCATCGGCGGAGGACGAGGATCGCAAGC
>NZ_JAFATE010000434.1 GCF_019244115.1 Bradyrhizobium sp. | reverse complement strand
TCGACAATGTCCGCGGTTATTCGATCTATGGCGACTATCGCCAGGCCGATCCACCGGCGCGGCTGATCGAGGCGGTCGAGAACGGCGAAATCGATGTCGCCGCCGCATGGGGACCGCTCGCCGGATACTTCGCCAGCCTCTCAAAGGTGCCGCTGACGGTCACGCGGATCCGCGATGGCGAGCGCTTCCCGCCCCAGCAGTTCCAATTCGCGATTTCGATGGGCGTGCGCAAGGGCGATCACGCTCTGCGCGATCAACTGAATGCGTTCATCGACGCCCATCGATCCGAAATCACATCCCTGCTGCGCAGCTACGGCGTCCCCCTGGTCGATCCGCCGGTGACTGCATCTGGAGGACCTGAGTGATGCTCCCTGCTCCGCTGCGCGCGAGCGCCCTGCCTCTGCTGTTTGCGACCGCCTTCAACAGCCAGGCGCTCGCGCAACAAAGCCTGCCGCGATCGCAGGAGGCACAGATGCCGACGGTGGCGCCGCGGCCGAATTTCGGCGAGAGCGTCGGCAATGGCAGGCCTGGTGTGTTCATGCAGGTCCCGGTCAGCCAGCTCTTTCCGGGCGCGCAGCCGAACCGACCGCAAATCAAGAATCCCGTGCAAGGCGATCCCAACGCCGAGCAGCGCGGGATGACCTACTTCGTCAATTTCAACTGCGTCGGCTGTCATGCGGCGAATGGCGGCGGCGGGATGGGGCCGGCGCTGAGCAACAGTACCTTCATCTATGGGTCGCAACCGGAAAACATCTATCTCTCGATCTACCAGGGGCGGCCGAATGGAATGCCGGCCTGGGGCGGCGTGCTGCCTGATAGCGTGATCTGGGACCTCGTCACCTATATCGGCAGGATCAGCAACGAGCCGAGCCATCAATGGGGCCGAACTTTTACGGCGACCCTGCCGTCGCCTGACATCGAGCAGGTCCCGGCGACGCAGGTCTCCACCACCGATCCCTGGTCCGCTACCAGAAGTTTCGGTTTCGGCCAGAAGCCGTGATCAAAGCCAGCCCGGAGGCGCCGATGGGCCGTGCGTTCGGAAGTACAGTCGCGGAAGCGGTTCTCGTCGTATTGCTGGCTGCTGCGCTCAGCGGTTGCGGGCAAGGCAAGGCTGCGGGTCCTGCGAATTTCAACGGAGATCCGAAACGCGGTGCCGATCTGGTCCGCAGTTACGGATGCGGCGGCTGCCACGATATTCCCGGCATTGCGAACGCGGACGGAAATGTGGGACCTCCGCTGCATCGGATCGGTGCGCGGACATACATTGCCGGCTTCCTGCAAAATTCTCCCGATAACATGGCGTTCTGGATCCAGGATCCGCAAAAGGTTCTGCCCGGCAACGCCATGCCGCAAATGGGCATTCCGCCGGACCAGGCCCGCGATATCGCCGCCTTCCTCTATACGTTGAAGTAGCCGATGATACGCCGAACGAAATGAGGCAAGGGCGAGCGCTTCCAGCCGCTTCAAGACGTAACGGCCGGACATTTGGATGTCAGATCAGGTCCAAAGCTATACAACGCCCAAGGTTACCGATCGCAGTCACACATGTTCGGATGGCAGCGAGCTGTGGATATGACATGCAGCGACCGCGGCGTGGCCGAAGGCGACAGATATCTGGTGCAGGTCGCTGACGACATCGCCGACTCCATATAGCCCCGCGATGGTGCTCTGCTGCTTCTGGTCAACGTTCAAAAAGCCCTCGGGCGTATGATCGGCGCCCAGAGCGAGCGCGAGGCCAGAACGCACCTCGCTACCCATCGCCGGATATACCAGATCAAAGTCGCTGGATAGACCGTCATTCAATAGCGCACGTATCCGACGTCCCGCCTTTTGCAGCTGCGCCAGAGCTGCTGTCGTACGGACCGCGGCGGTCTCGAGTTTCGCAACGAGCGCGGGGTCATGCACGTTCTCCGTCGGTATCACCGTGACGTCAGCAGTAAAGCTGCGAAGGAAGAGCGCTTTGCTGGCGGCGTGATGAAGAGGACCTATCACACCGATCCGCTTGCCCGCTGCCTCGAACGCGTCGCAAATCGGACAATAGCGGAGAAGGCCCTCTTCGACGGCCGTCAACCAGTCGGTCAGCGGGGGCTGTTTGTCCACGATCCCGGTCGCGAGCACGACTTTTGCGGATCTGATCCTCTCATTGGAAGTCGTCGCGACGAAGTATTCATCGTCCCGCGAGAGCGTCTCGATGGTGGCGTCGACGATTCGGACGCCGAAGCCGGCCGCTTGCTCCTTCATGCTCGCGAGCAACTCGGTTCCAGAGATTCCGCGAGTGAAGGCGGGCAAGTTGTAGCTTCGCGGAATCAACGCAGCCCGGCTCGCGCCGGCATCCACGATCAGGGTCTTCCGCTTGAAACGCGCCAGATAGACTGCAGCCATCAGGCCGGCGGGGCCCGCGCCGATAATCAGAGCCTCGCAGTCCGTCTGAATTGGATCCGCCATCGCTTAGCTGCCGGCAAAATTCGGATGTTCGCAAAGAGTAACCATCAAGACGCCGTCGCGATCCAACTCGCTGCATCACCCTGCTCGGCAATCGACGAGATCATGAGCTTCGCAGGCGGGAGATTGGAACCATCCAACGTCTGCCAGGTTGTGAATAGCCGACACTCGTCAGCTTTCGCTGCGCCGGGCGCGCGAGAGCACATTCGGAGAGGGACCATCAATGGCCAAGCGAGCTAGCAAGAAGCGATCGGCGTCGCGCACGCGACAATCGTCGAAAAAGCTGAGTGACCTGTTTTACGAGACCCTCAAGGACATCTATTTCGCCGAAAACAAGATCATCAAGACCCTGCCCAAACTCGCCAAGGCCGCGCATTCCAAGGAGCTCGCAGCTGCCTTCAACAAGCATCTTCGCGAAACCCAGGGGCAGGTGAAGCGGCTTGATAGAGTCTTCCGCATGATCGGCAAGCCGGCGCGCGGCAAGACCTGCGAGGCCATCAATGGGATTGCCGACGAAGGTGCGGAGATCATGAAGGAGTTCAAGAACGCACCCGCGCTGGACGCCGGACTGCTGGCGGCAGCGCAAGCCGTCGAGCATTATGAGATCTCGCGTTATGGGACGCTGCGAACCTGGGCGGAGGAGCTCGGTTTGGCGGAGATTGCCGAGTTGCTTCAGGCAACCCTCGAAGAGGAGGAAGCGACAGACCAGACCCTTACGGAGCTGGCCACCTCGGTGATCAACCTGGAGGCCGAAGAGGAGGAACAACAGCGCGAGGCTGCATGAGCCTTCGCGGCGGTTCACCCATGCGGCGGCGGCGACCTCGTTGAATGTTGCTGCCTGCTTCGGAGTTCAGCAACCGCCGCAGGCGGGTCCCCGACGGCCACAGCGCTTTCTGGTCAGGTGGGTTTGCTGGGATGAAGTATCCGCGATGCCGATCGTGAAGCAGCCGCGCGAACTCTTGGTGATAGGCTTCCTGCCCTTTCATCTCGAAGAGCGCCTCCTGGATCTCCCGCGGCGTATCGCCCCAAACCGCGGTGGTGGCGTCCTTTTTGTTTGCTTCTCCGGCGAGCGCGAGGCGAAATAGCTCTCAACGCCACATACTGGGCGTTCTGTCGAGCTCGCCTCGGCCGACCGGCTCGAGGTCGTCGAGGGACTTCTCGCCGTTCGTCGCGGCTTCGAGAATCTTGGAAGCGACATGCCCGCTTGCGCCCGTCTCGTGTCGGGACACGCTTTCGCACAGTTCGTCCAGCACGGCGCGCAAAAGCGCGGTCGTTTCGGCATCGAGCATTGGATTCCCCCTCGCATGAAACCGGAGCAACGCACGGCAGCGTGAGAAGTTCCGGCCTTCACGCACGATAGTTACCGGATCGGGGCACTTTCAAGCGAAGTATCGGCTTCGCTCGCGTTCACTTGTGATCGGGAGGCGGCTGCCCCGCGTTCTTGTCCGCCTCCGACTTGTTGGCCTCGTGATGGCCTATGGCGCATCCTGCTGCAGCGCCGAGCTTGCCGTGGCCGGCCATATGGCCCGCGACCCCGCCGACGATGGCTCCCTTGATGCATCCCTTGGCTTCCGCTGCCCCGCAGGACGCGAGTGCGATTGTTGCAAGGCAGGCGAACGTAACAATCCGTTTCATGACTGATCTCCAGCAGCGGCGTCGGGTCGGAGACTCAATCCCTGCAGAAAGGGTCCGTTCCCGCCCCGGACTGCTCGGCGGCCGCCTTGCCAGTCTCGCCCGCGCCGCGCGGCCCCGGCTTCTCGTCTCCTTCCCAGCGCTCCTCCTCGGCTGGTCTCATCTCTCCAGCGGGGGCTCTCGACCCGTTGTTACGACGGCGCTCGGCGTCGCGAGTGCTGCCAGAGTCCTTTTCAGGCCAGCGAAGGTTACCGGCGCTGACCTTGCCGCACAGCCGATCGGTTCTGGTCTCGAACATTCTGCCCCTCCGGCAGCGCGGCAAGGCCGCTGGATGCACGCAGCCCGCGGGCCCCTTCAACAAGGCATAACGGCCTGGGAACCAGACCCGGGTCTAGCGGTTCCCTTCCTGTTTATCGCACCGCCGGCTAACCTTGCGGGCGGGGTCGGATAATGGACGGACAACTGTCGCCCATTCGTCACGGCAGGTCTCACGACGGAGCGCTCTAAAATGACGGACGAACTTGTTGCCGGCGAGGACGGCGAGCCAGTCGATCTGCCTCGGATCTCCACCGGCAGTGAGGGCCTCGATGACATCCTCGGGGGTGGCTTCGATGCCAATCGCATGTATCTTTACGAGGGCAGGCCTGGCAGTGGCAAAACCACCATCGCACTCCAGTTTCTGCTGCGGGGCGTACGCGATCGCGAGCGCGTGCTCTACATAACGCTGTCTGAGACCAAGCGGGAGCTGCAGCTGGTAGCCAAGCGGCACGGCTGGTCGCTCGCCGGCGTTGACGTGTTCGAGTTGGTGCCCCCGGAGACCACGCTGGACCCGGAACGTGAGCTCACCGTCTTCCACCCAGCGGAAGTCGAACTGAGCGAAACGACCAAGCTTGTCTTCAAAGAGATCGAACGGATCAATCCGACCCGAGTTGTGCTTGATAGCCTTTCCGAGCTGCGTCTGCTAGCTCAGAGCCCGCTGCGCTATCGACGTCAGGTTCTCGCGTTGAAGCACTTCTTTTCGCAGCGCAATTGCACCGTTGTGCTGCTCGACGACCTCTCTTCCTCGCAGGATGATCTGCAACTCCATTCGATCGCCCACGGCGTGGTGATGCTGGAACAGCTTGCGATCGAGTATGGGGCTGAGCGTCGACGGCTGCGCGTGATCAAAATGCGCGGCATTTCATTTCGAGGCGGGTTCCATGATTTCACAATAGAGGCCGGCGGACTCAAGATTTTTCCCCGCTTGATCGCCGCTGAGCACCACAAGACATTCGTGGGCGAATTTACCGGTAGCGGCAACGCAGAGCTCGACCAACTCCTGGGCGGGGGCCTCGAGCGAGGCACCAACGCGCTGCTGATCGGCGCGGCGGGCGTTGGCAAATCATCGGTCGCACTGACCTATGCGATAGCAGCCGCTGAGCGCGGCGAGCACGCCGTGTTCTTTGCCTTCGATGAGGGCCGCGGGACCGTCGAAGCTCGCGCGCGCACGCTCGGCCTTCCGCTTGAAAAGCACATGAACTCCGGGCTCATTCGGTTTCAGCAGATTGATCCCGCCGAGCTGTCACCTGGTGAATTTGCCGCCAACCTTCGCCAGAGCGTCGAGGTGGAGAATGCCCGCATTGTCGTCATCGACAGCCTGAACGGCTACCTGAACGCAATGCCGGACGAGCGCTTTCTCATCCTTCAGATGCACGAGCTCCTCAGCTATCTTGGCCAGCAGGGTGTACTGACCATACTTGTGCTCGCGCAGCATGGTTTGGTCGGGCCGATGGATACACCGCTCGACATCAGCTATCTCAGCGACGCAGTGTTGATGCTGCGCTATTTTGAGCTGGCAGGTACCGTGCGGCGCGCCCTCTCTGTCGTAAAGAAGCGGAGCGGCAACCACGAGCATGCCATCCGGGAATTTCGTCTGAGTGGCGCCGGCATCAGCCTCGGCCCGCCGCTCAAGGATTTCAGCGGCATCTTCTCGGGCAATCCGCGCTTTACCGGCACGAAGATTCCTGACCTGGATAAGGCAGATGGGCACTGAGCAAGATCACCGCGTGCTCATCTTTGCTCCGATCGGGCGCGACGGCCCGGCATCGGCAGAGCTGCTGTGTGCTGCGAAGCTCGAGACGATCATTTGCTCCGATATAACAGAACTGGTCAGGGAGATGAGCGTCGGGGTCGGCGCGGTGTTTCTTGCCGAGGAAGGACTGTTCGCAAAGCATACCACGCCGCTTACGGATTGGGTTGAACGGCAACCCGCCTGGTCCGACCTGCCCTTCATTGTGCTCACCAGCCATCAGGCGCAGCGGGCGGTTGTGGCGTGGCGACGCAATCTCGTGAGTGCGCTTCGCAACGTTTCGTTGCTCGAACGACCGATCCAACCAATAACGCTGACGAGCGCAGTTCAGTCGGCCATTCGAGCGCGACGCCGTCAATACGAAATTCGATCGCTGATCGAAGCGCGAGAACAGGCGGCCCAGCAGCTCGAAAGCCTGGTCGTGGAGCGGACGCGCGCACTGGCGGAGGCCAATGAGCATCTCCGCCGTGAGATGGCAGAGCGCGCGCGCGTCGAGGAAACGCTTCGTCACGCGCAGAAGATGGAAGCCATCGGACGTCTCACCGGCGGCATAGCCCACGACTTCAATAACCTGCTGATGGTGATCTCAGGCGGGCTTGACATGCTGGACCGCCAAACCGATCCCGCTCGGCGTCGGCGCCTGATGGACGGAATGATGCAGGCGGCACAGCGGGGAGCGAGTTTGACCCGGCAACTTCTCGCTTTCTCTCGCCGGCAGGCACTCAGGCCCGAACCCGTGGACATCGCCGGGCAGATCGGCGGCATGCGCGAGCTGCTCGATCGGAGCTTAGGGGGCGATGTAAAGGTGAAGTTCGACTTTCCTAACACCCTCTGGCCGGTCGAGGTCGATCCGGGCGAACTCGAGTTGGTCGTCCTCAATCTCGCCGTCAACGCTCGCGACGCAATGCCCGGCGGCGGGACGATCGTGGTTCGTGGCGAGAATCTGCCAAACCTCAGGGATGCCGAGCTGGCAGGCGAGTATGTACGGCTGTCAGTGATTGACACCGGAAGTGGCATGACCGACGAGGTGCGGGCTCGCGTGTTCGAGCCATTCTTCACGACGAAGGAAGTCGGCAAGGGTTCCGGCCTTGGTCTTGCCCAGGTCTATGGGTTCGCCACACAGTCGCGGGGCACCGTCCGCATAGACTCGGTCGTCGGCAAAGGTACGACGATCGCCTTGTACCTTCCCAGATCCGACGCTGTGCCGTCTAACGATCAGCGCCACCTCATCGAGCTCTACGGAGCCAGGGCCAGGCCTCACGATGAAGGTCGCATTCTTCTGGTCGAAGACGATGACGAAGTGGCGAAGCTCGTGAGCGAGATGCTCGACGAGCTGGGCTATGAGGTGACCCGGGCATCCAGCGCCGCGGCTGCGCTCGGCGCCCTGGCCGACGGGCGGGCGATCGATATCGTGTTTTCCGATGTCATGATGGCTGGCGGAATGAACGGGGTTGAGCTTGCGCGTGAGATCCAGAGACGGCGGAGCGACATACCCATTCTGCTGACGAGCGGCTATTCAGGCGCGGCCGTTCACGCAGCAAAGGAGACGGGCGTGCGAATTCTATCGAAGCCGTATCGGATCGACGAATTGGCAGTCGCCCTCGATGCCGCAAGATCGGAAAACCTGAGGACTCGGGCGCACGTTTCCTGAGGCCGGAGCTCCAGCTACGTTTGCGAAGCAGTACCGGCCCCGCGAAGGCGCAGTCGCGCGTTTTGTCGATAACCCTCGCGGAAGGGCGCCCCGGCCACGTGCTCGCCGCGCGGCGGAGCCGGCGAGACGGCGCAGTAGAGCGCTGAGCACGCACCCGCAGGGCCGATTTGCACTCGCCGGCCGTTGCACTTTGAAAACAGCCTTCGCAACGCGACCAGCTCGGATCGCGGCTGTCGGCGACCGCGTCGCACATCGGCCAAGGGCGGCTGTGAGACCTCAGTGACCTCAGGGGTCTCACGTCCGGACAACGCCGACTGAGGAACCCCAAGCATCCCTGGCGGTTCATAGAAAGTACGGAAAGGTCGTTTCTTTTGTTGGTCGATGCAGCGGACACCGCCCAAGTCATTGTCGATCCCAGGGAAGCTGCGGAGGCGGCGGGCCTGAGATATGTTTCCGACGCCCGCCCCGGCATCCGCCGAAAAAAAGCCGGGAAGGGATTCACATACATCCGCCCCGACGGCTCAAGGCTGACTGAACCTGACACCCTGCGACGTATCAAGGCGCTGGCCATCCCGCCGGCCTGGGCAGACGTATGGATTTGCCCTTTTGCCGACGGTCATATCCAGGCTACAGGACGCGATATCAAGGGGCGAAAGCAATACCGCTACCATGCCCGCTTCCGCGCGGTTCGCGAGAGCACGAAGTACGAGCATGTGGTCGCATTTGCGAATGCGCTTCCCTCGATCCGCGAAAGAGTACGCCAGGATATGGAGCAGCGCGGATTGCCGCGGGAGAAGGTGCTGGCAACTGTCGTGCATCTTCTCGAGACCACGTTGATCCGCGTGGGAAACGATGACTATGCGAAACAGAACAACAGTTATGGACTGACGACGCTGAAGAACCGGCACGTTGCAGTCGATGGGAACGAGGTTCGTTTCCGCTTCACCGGCAAGAGCGGCAAGCAATGGTTCTTGCGTCTCAGAGACCGGCGCGTCGCCAAAATCATGAAAGCTTGCCAGGACCTTCCGGGCCAGGAGCTCCTTCAATACGTCGACGAGGCGGGAAATTGCCAGGACGTGACGTCGACCGACGTCAACGACTATCTCAAGGAAATTACGGGCAAGGACATCACGGCAAAGGACTTCCGCACCTGGGCGGGGACTGTCCTGGCGGCGATGGCACTCGCTGAACTCGAAAGCTTCGACAGCGCCGCTCAGGCCAAGCGCCATCTTCGCGCGGCGGTCGAGAAGGTTTCCGCGCGGCTCGGCAACACCCCGACGATCTGCCGCAAGTGCTACATCCATCCGGACGTACTGAACTCCTACATGGATGGCAAACTCATCATCGAGCTGAAATCGAAAGCCGAGAGCGAGCTGCGCGGCGGCATGGAAGACCTGAAGCCGGAAGAGGCCGCCGTGCTCGCCTTGCTGCGCAGCCGCCTCGCGAAAGAGGCCGAACGGCAGCAACGCTCAGCCGCAGAAGGCGCATCGGCCCGGCGGCCGGCCGCCTGAAGGACGCGATCGACTACGAAGGTCTGCGCCAGCCGACTTCAATGAGCCACTTCTGATAGTCGTGTTCGAACCGTTCACGGTCGGCTGGCAATGGCTGCGGCTTTGCACGAGCAAGAATTTCAGCGAGAGGTTCGAGACCCACTGCGCGACGTCGTTCATCCACTCTTTCCGGATCCTCAATCGTGTAAGGCCGCATGTTGCCATTCGCGTCGGGCTTGAGCTGCGTGCCGTAGAGCTGCGGCCTGCCTTCGAACATACGAATTCTGTCCTCCAGCATGGCCGGCTGCCAGAGTGGGACCCTGTGCTCGCGCGCGGCCTCGTCAAGAAACTTGCGGCACGAACGCTGGAATTCCGGTTGCGAAATGGCGTGCTGAGCGATCAACCAGGCAGCCTTCGCGGCTCGTTTGCCGACCAGGCGCTCCGTCGGCCATCCGATCTGAGCTATGATCGCCTGGAGCCGCAAAGCATTGTTCTCGTGAACAGCGGCGATCCGTGGATCATAGCCTTGGTATAGCGCGCCCGATGTCGCCAGCTGGTCAGCGACCGTCCGGTCAAGTTCCGCCATGGCGATGAGTTCGTCAGCAATTCTGCATTCCATCCCGAATTACCTTGAGCAGGCGAGGCGCAGAAACGTGTTGCCGATTGGAGCAATCATCGCTCGAACGCGGTTGAGGACGAAGGGCGGTTCAGCCTGGGTCAAAGGCGGAAATCCGACGCCAAGCGTCGCGGGTCCGCGTTGCGCTGCCAGTAGATATCGTCCAGCGAAGCAGCAGCAATCGCGAATGGTGCCCAGGTTTTTCAAAAGCGCGGGAGTCACGTCGAAAAGGAAAGCCGCGCAACGCTTCATAAAATCGCTATGGTGCCCAGGGGCGGAATCGAACCCTCGCCTATCCAACTGAAAGTCCATCATTTTTTGAGTGGCAACTTTCCAGTGTACCTACCAGTGGACCCGGCGCTTTCTTCGCGGCTGGGAGGGTGCGACTCTGTGCCGCCATACCTAAGTGGTGTGCGTATCACGCGCTATGCAAAAGATATCAGTGCTGTGCGCTAATACAGATTTGTCTTGTGATTAACGTCCAATCCCCTTCGAAGGTGCAGGCGCACGTTCGAATCGTGTCGGGAGCGCCAATAAATTCAATAGCTTGCGCGGATTGTGGCCGACGCCCAAGAATCAAAACTCACCAAAGACTCACCAAGAAAATTCAGGCCTTAGCGTATCATCGGCGCTCATCGCGGATGAGATCGAGACGAGCCAGGTGAAAGGCCCGTAGGTTTCACGTGTCCACCGGCGAAAGCCCACAGGACCGGGCTGTCGTCAGTTCAGGTTTATCCCCTCGATAGGGGCCGCCTTGCGCTAACGGGTTAAGGCGCGAAGACATAGTCGTATGACTGAGCATACGACTGTGCCGAAGGTGTCGCGGCTTGAGGTAATCCAGACCGGGTCGCGACGTCGCTGGACGCTGGATGAGAAGCAGCGGATCGTCGCCGAGAGCTATAGCGGCACGCGGCAAGTCTCGGCCACAGGCGGCGGTATGGCTTGTCGACCGATCAGTTGTTCACCTGGCGGCGGCTAGCCCGCAAGGGACGATTGGGCGGGGATGCCGGGCCTGCGGCGTTTGCCGAAGCGGTCATCGTGGATCGAGAAGCGGCCGCAGCGGCGCTGCCGACTCCCGCTGGCGCGTGCAGACGCATGGAGATCGTGCTTGCGGATGGGCTGCGGGTCATCGTCGAGCAAGGCGTCGATGCCAATGCGCTGGGTGCGCCTAATCGGCGTGCTCGAACGGCGATGACGATCCCTATTCCGAGCGGGGCGCGGGTATGGCTGGCGACGGGCCGCACCGCGCAAGGGATTCGATGGGCTTGCGCTCCTGGTCCAGGAGACCCTCAAGCGTGATCCGCATGGCGGCCGCCTGTTCGTGTTCCGCGGCCCGACCAGGCAGGGTTCGGGCAATCAAACCGGAATCTAGCGCGCTTCCTTCGACCAGCGTAAGGCGGCCCTGGCCTGGTAACCCCGACCGAGCGCGGACAAGGGCGGTCACATCGTGACTGAGATCGAGCGCTCGCTTAAGTTTCAGCTGTCCCGTTCGCCCGGTTCCCCCGATCAGGAACAGTCTTATACTCCGTCTCCATAGCGGAAATTCACGGTAGGCGCTCGGCGTTCCGTTGATCGGAACGGCGCAAGGTCATTGGAGCCACGGGCATGGCGATCCATCCGCCGATCAACAGCGCGACGATCGCAACACGTGCAAGCACATTCCAGAGGATCACGTAGCTCGCGCCCTGATCGAGAGCTAGGGTTCCGCCGACACCGGACGCCACATGCATCACGACGAGCGATGCCACGGCCACACGAACCGCATCACGCGATGCCTTGAGCGCGAGGGCGGCCGCCACACTGAGTCCCAACTCGCTCGCGGCAAGCAGATAAGCGATGAAGAATTGCGAGCGATCGAGCGGTATGCCGACCATCGCCGGGATTGTGCCAGGAGCAACAAACAGCATTACCCCTGCAGCGAATGCGGCAACCGCATTGATTGCCAGCGCCGCGCGCAACAGCAAAGGACGCGGCATGCTCATTGACGCCTAAGGAGGCCTATGACGATCAGCACCTCGCCGATCGAAAAGATGCTGGGCACGAGCGTTGCGCCGGCCAATCCGCCCATTCGCCACCCCATCACGACAGACGTCGCGAGCAGGACGATCATGCTCTGCGCCGAACCAATCAAACCTGCGATCCGGTGCCGTGGCCCAAAATGATACCCGATCCAGAATATCCAGCGCGACAGGATCCAAACGGTGGTTGCTGCGAGCGACCCACGAAATGCCGTCTCAAGCGGATACAGCCAAGAAATCATCGCGATGCCCGCAGCAAAGAGCGGAAGCTGTTCCAGCGTATTCTGCAGCACGCGTTGATTGATCTTCAGCCGCTCGGAATCGCGCTCCGCGAGCGGATCGAACGAATCCGAGAGCAGCCGTTCGTGCGCAACGGATTCGATCATCAGGAGTAACGTAAGCGCCGATGCAAGCGCGATACTGGACACTGCGACCTCGCCGCCGGTCGTCGGCAGAAAGGGCGTGCGCACCGGGACCAGAAATGCAAGCGTCCAAATGGCCGCGGCAACCATCGCGGCGCACCCCATAACGATCACAGCGTAACGAACCGGCAGTCTGGAAACTTCAACCATGGTACTTCCGCACCCGTGCAGACAAGAGTATGCAAACACATGTATGCATCAATGGCAACCCCAATGATGAGCAAGGTACCACCACAGATCGGCCGGCGTTCCGACGCCGCCAAGCAGCGAATTCTCGACGCGGCGCAAGAGGTGTTTGCCGAAAAAGGCTATGAGGCGGCGACGATTCGGCAAATCGCCGAGCGCGCGTCGATCCACGCCTCGATGATCACGCGCTATTTCGAGACCAAAGACCAGTTATTCGCGCTGGCCTGCGAGACGCGCCTGAATTTTCCGGACCTCTCGCGCTTCAAAAAGGCGGAGATCGGCGATCGGCTCTCCGAAAAATTCGTCAGTCTATGGGAGGGCGATGAAGCTAACGGTCAGCTCCAGGCTCTGTTCCGCGCATCGGTCAGCAAGGAGGACGCGCGGAAGAAGGTCGTCAATATCTTTGAACGCCAGGTCTGCGCCGCGATCAAGACCATCAAAGGGATCGATCACGCCGAACAGCGCGCGGGCTTGATCTCCTCCTTTCTGCTCGGCATCGCCTATTCGCGATACATCGCGCGAATACCCGCCGTCGAAAGTCTGGCCACAAGCGAACTTTGTGCGCGGATCGCACCAATGCTGCAATTCATCATCGATCGGCGCGACTTTTAAGTCTCAGTCTGTCGCTCGAAGCAGAGGTCGAGCGCTTCTGAATTCTTCTACGGATTAAATGCCTTGGCAATTATATTTGGCGGCTTGATCGTGAGGACTTCGAAAGCTCGTGACGGCTGCCCGCCGTCCCGACAACGTGAGCAAGCACTATGAGTGCTCAAAAAAGGAACTCTCTAAGTTTCATGTTTGTGCCGCGCACCGTGACTGCTTTTGGCCCATGAGCGGCGACCCGCCCCATGCGAGTCCGGTTGC
Source organism: Bradyrhizobium sp. (assembly GCF_019244115.1). Lineage (GTDB taxonomy): Bacteria > Pseudomonadota > Alphaproteobacteria > Rhizobiales > Xanthobacteraceae > Bradyrhizobium. Next base: position 14,307 of record NZ_JAFATE010000434.1, on the reverse strand, counting down.
TGGGGCATACCGGACTGGATTTGCTCGCATCGAGTTTTCGCATTTTGACCCACCGGCGAATTCGTCCCGGCTCCATCAATCGCCAAAGCGGCATACGCGAGCTCCGTCGATCAGGGCTTGAGCTAAAGTCGTGCGACCTGGGTTGTCGGGCCCGACCAATTGCAACGGAGGCGGCTGGTTCGGCTCATCCAACCCGACCTTGGGGAGAGGCGTTGATTGACCCCCCTGTCCGGTTCCAACCGCGACCTGGATGTCGCCATTCGTAAATCCATAAATCGACATCGCTCACAGTGTAGGTTCCAACATCACAGGCATTCCGATACTACACGCATGTCGCATCGCCGTTACACGGAAGTGGTCTCTTTCCGATTGCATCATCACGCTGAAACCAAACCTTGGAACCCTGCGTCATGACACAAATCAATCATATCTCCACATTGGCTGCGGCACCTTCCGGCAGCACTGCGCCCGATTCCATCACACTAGCGAACGGTGACATCTGGGTCGCCTATACCAACGGGGCCGACTCCACGGGTTTGTCGGGTCAGAGCACGATCGTCGAATACGATCGTTCCGGCCATATCGACCACACCTATCAGATCGGCGGCTATGTGGACGGCTTGAAGTTCGATCCGGTCACCGGCGACATATGGGCGCTCCAGAACCAGGACGGCAATTCCACGCTCAGCATTATCGATCCGCAGGATCATACGGTCAGCAAACCCTTGTCTTATGCCGTTCCGTCCGCGACCAGCGGCTATGATGATGTCGTGTTCACGCACGGCAAAGTGTTCATGAGCTATACTAACCCGGCAAACCCCGGCGATCCGACCCTGGTGCAGTTGACCAACGGCAACGACCCGAGTGGTCTTCTCAAAGTCAAACCTATTCTGTCGTTAGGAGCGACCGGCATCAATCTCGAAACCGGCAAGACCGAGGTCATTCCCCAAAACGACCCTGACTCGCTGAAGCTCGCGCCCAATGGCGATCTTCTGTTTTCCAGCGGCGCCGACCAGGTCATCATCGACGTGCATGATGCCGGCACCCCGCATCAGACGGTGGCGTTCACAAAGGTGCAGGGAGTTCCAGCCGGCGCCGGCCTCGACGACGTCATCAAGGTTGATGCGAGCGCGGGAACATTCTATCTGTCGGACACAGCTGACAACCGCGTGCTCGCCGTCCACGCCACCGCTCTCGACCCCAATGATTATTACGCCTCGGTCGGCAACGCGTTCGGCGAAGTCGACCCGCTGACCGGTAAGTTCACCGTGCTAGTCTCCGCCGCCGACGCGCCAGGTTTCAAGTTCGGCAGCGCGCACGGCGCCGAGTTTGTCGCAGAACCCCACTCGGAAACCGCCGAAGTCGATCACATCTCCACCTTGGCTGTGGCGCCGTCCGGCAGCACCGCGCCGGACTCAATCACATTGGCAAATGGCGACATCTGGGTCGCTTACACCAACGGCGCGGACTCCACCGGTCTGTCGGGTCAAAGCACCGTCGTCGAGTACGATCGTTCCGGTCACATTGACCATACCTATCAAATCAATGGCTCCGTCGACGGTCTGAAATTCGATCCCTTTACCGGCGATATATGGGCGCTGCAGAATCAGGACGGCAATTCGACCCTGACCATCATCGATCCCGAGGATCACACCCTGAGCAAACCCTTGTCGTATGCCAATCCGTCCTCGACGAGCGGCTATGACGATGTCGTGTTCACGCACGGCAAAGTGTTCATGAGCTTTACGAACCCTACAAACCCAGGCGATCCGACCCTGGTGCAGATCACCAACGGAAATGACGCCGACGCCGGCCCCCTCAAGACCAAGCCGATTCTTGATTTCGGAGATACCGGGCTCAATCTCGAGACTGGCAAGACCGAGGTCATTCCCCAGAACGATCCGGACTCGCTCAAGCTTGCGCCGAATGGCGATTTGCTGTTCGTCAGCGGCGCCGATCAGGTCATCATCGATGTGCACGATGCCGGCACCTCGCACCAGTCAGTCTCGTTCACCCAGGTGCAGGGCGTGACCGGCGGCCTCGACGATGCGCTCAAAGTCGGCGCCACTTCGGGGACCTTCTATCTGTCCGACACCGCCGACAACCGGGTACTCACCGTCCACGCCACCGACCTCAACCCCAACGATTACTACGCGTCGATCGGCAACGCGTTCGGCGAGGTCGACCCCAAGACCGGCAAGTTCACCGTACTCGTTTCCGCGGCCAATGCGCCCGGGTTCAAGTTTGGCAGCGCGCACGGTGCCGAGTTCGTCGCGGACCAAAACTCTGAGGCTGGCCATCATGGCGATGGCGCTCAGGCCTTCGTTGACAACATCAATGATGGCTTCAAATTCGCTGATGCCGGCAATGCGGGCCTAATCGGCAACGAAGACACACATGCCGCTCAGTACAACTCCCTTGCGGATGCGCTCGCGCGGCTCCCTGCCGATGTGCATCAGGCAGGACAAAGCGGTTCTCACTTCGACGCCCCAGCAGCGCATGACGTCCACGTGGATTTTCACGCTTTCCATCTGTTGTAGTCGATTGACATAAACAGGCGCGCAGACGCGGGGGGTGCGCAAGACATCTTCCGCGTCTGCTCGATTGAAGCAGCGAGCGTCGTTTAGGAGGGCATCGATCTCCGTTGCTCCGATGGGTCCTGATCAGAATGTGCAAGAGGTCGTCCGTTCTGTTGGCACCTTGGCGGAGGGTCTCCTTCTGAGTTTGCTTTTGGCCCCGTCGAGTGACTTTCTCTGAGCAAACGTCGCGTCTTGGATGAAAACTGGGCTACGGCAAGCATCATTATCCCCTATTGTGATGTAAGTCGGAAAAAAAGGGCTAAAATCCCCTCAGGATCACAAACAGGGAAGCCTTAACGCTACACGAGCGGACGTTGCGCGATCCGATCTGCAATCCGAAGGCAAAGGTCAAACGGTCGAATCGTGTCGGGTGCGCCATAAATTCAATAGCTTGCGCTAATTTTGGCCAACGCCCAAAAATCAAAACTCAGCGCAGACTCGCCAAAAAAAATTATGACATTAGCGTATGATGAGCGATCGTTGCGCAGGAGAGCGAGACAGGCCAGGTCAAAGACCCGTACGATTTCACGTATCACCTTTCAAAGCCCGAGAGGCCCGAGGCTGTCGCCAGGTCGCAGCGCAGCGCCTCGCATGTCGCCTCTTGGGCCGAGCCTGCCGACGTGGGCGCTGCAGCAAGTCGGCAGCTATCTGGGGTACAGCAGCCCTAGCGCTGATGGCAGCAACTGACCCACTTCGGACCCGCGATTGGCAATCGGGAATCGTCATGGTTTCTCACTATGAATGCGTGAGTCGCAAGCTCAATACGGCTGGATTCTCATGCCTCGTCTCTCACATTCGATTTCAAAAGTCCGACTTGCTACTCTTTCTCTTACGGCTGCTGCGGGGCTACTCGTCACGGCCTATTTGGCCGTACTGCAGTGGAGAGTAGGCTCAATGTGCCGCGAGTTTCGTAGTGTCTATTCACCCACGGCAGAAAATCTCTGGTTCATCTGGCCGTGGATTGTCATGCTAATTTGTCAATGCGCCATGATGCGCCGGACGAACTTTGGAATGGCGTTCTATGCCTCGTTTGTTTTGTCCCTAATCGTCGTCTTAACTGAGATCGATGAGCTGGCTATCAGCTGGATTCAAGGGACAGGGCTCTGGATGCCGGATTGGGCATTTTGTGATCGGTGGATTTGGTTCGATTTAACGTTGTCTTTGGCGCTCCTAACAGGATACATCATTGCGCCCTTCGCGGGAGTGCTTGGGTTGGCCACGGTCTTTAACATTTCTTGGAGATGGTTGACATCCAGCCTGCTGCGCCGCGAGTGACGTCACGCGCGACAAGATACTTTTTAGTACCATCAACGTCGGTTTGTGTGCAGGTTTTTGGGCGCCGGCAACCAGGTGGCTCCGCACGCTCAATCGGCCGGCGTCCAAAAAGCGCCAAGGCACGAAGTCGCGGGAGTTAGGGCACCGTCGGAGCAGCGAGTGCTATGAGATGTCTCGACTTAGGAAAATTCGAAGAGTGGCGGCCTCGAATGCGTGCACAACTTAGGCGGTTTGGCACGATCATTGCTAAACAGGGGATTTAATCTTGTCGGCCCGTTTTCAAATAGTTGGGCGTGGCAGAAATAGCACATCCGGCAACTGCTGCGCGACTAATCGGTCGATCTGGATTCAGGGGCATAGTGCGGATCAATTTCTTGCGAGCAGAAGTGCCTCGGCGCTTTCAAAGCAAACTGGTTTGCGCTGTTCGTCAAGCCAATTTGTGATCGCGTTGTAGTCTGGGCAGACGTGGTTCGCCGTGAGACGGCCGCAGACGATCTTGCTGTTCTTGATCACGCGGGCAATACGCGCCTTGATCGTTGCACCCCCGCTCTCGCTGCCCTCTCTCCATCAGCTATCAGCGTCTCGGCTCTTGCCCCCGCGCAGCGGGCTGGAGCGCAGCGACTTTGTGCTTTGGCCCGACCCGGTCCTTCTGTGGGATCATGGCGTTCGTCGGCTGCTTAAGCACCGGCGGACTCGTTTTGCTCACCGCGGGACTTTCCGAGTCTGACCCACTGCCGACGTGAACTCGTCATTACAGCTTGCACACGAGTGCGGCCTGCCGGTTCACGTGCCGACCGCCGCCTTCTTATCGGAGCGTTTCACAGGTTGGACCGTAAGGCGAATAGCCACTTTGGTCGAGCCGTCGAAAACCTCAAGGACATTGCCGCAGTGCAGGCAACGAAACTCGCCCTTCGTTCCCTTGACAGTGATTAGCTCAATGCGGCGGTACCCGGCATAGCATTGGGGACATGTGATATCGGACTTGATCATCCGCGAACTATGCTCGCGGAAAGGCCTACGTTCCAGCGGCCAGAAACGAAACAGCGCCCCGGAGCGGAGTATGTTCGCTCGGGAAGCGCTGGTATTTCCACGGCTGGTTGCAATTCCAGCAGCAGTATTGTCTCAAAGTTGTATGAAGTTTCGATTACAATGATTCTGCGCCTCACTCAAATACCTTAGGTTCGAAAAGCAACGCCTTCTCGGATCGGGCTCTTCAAATTATGTTTCCATGGGACTTTGTAGGTCCGCAGCCGCGCAAAGACAGGTGTCTCGGCCCCAGATCATCTCGATCGTCGGTTGTGACCCTGGCTGTGTGAAAACTCCGTACCTGCTATGATTCCCGCGCTGAATCGTCGGGGGCTGGGCATGACGCGCTTCGTTCAAGGAACTGATCGCGGGCAATCGGCTTTGTTGCCGGAATGCCTGGATGACTCGGTTGCAGATGATAATCCGGTTCGCGTGATCGACGCCTTCGTTGCGGCCCTCGATCTGGCTGAACTTGGGTTCGGCGGCGTTGAGCCTGCCGGCACAGGCAGGCCGTCGTATCATCCGGCCGCGCTCTTAAGGCTTTACATTTACGGTTATTTCAACCGTATGCATTCGAGCCGTCGGCTCGAGCGTGAAGCTGGCCGCAACGTCGAAGTGATGTGGCTGCTCGCCCGGCTTGCGCCCGATCACAAAACGAGCGCCGATTTCCGTAAGGACAATGGCCCCGGCATCAAAAAAGTCTGCGCGCGCTTCGTCGAGGTGTGCAAGATGAGGTTGCTCGCAACAGCCAGCGTCGCCATCGACGGCAGCAAATTCAAGGCAGTTAACAATCGCGATAAGAACTTCACGCGCGCCAAAGTCGAGCGGCGGCGCACGCAATTGGAGGAGAGTGTTACGCGCTATCTTGCTCAGCTCGATACCGCCGATCGGCAGGAGCCGTCGGACACGCTGGAATTGAAAAAGACGCGGATCAAAGAGCGGCTCGAAAATCTGACCGTTGAAATGGCGAAACTCGCAGCCATTGAAAAACAGGTTCTGGCGTCGCCCGATCAGCAGATATCGTTCACCGATCCCGACAGCCGTTCGATGGCCACGAGCGGCCGTGGTTCCGGCGTCGTCGGCTACAACGTGCAGACGGCGGTCGATACAAAAAGCCATCTGATCGTCGCGCACGAGATGACAACAAGCGGCTCAGACCGGTCGCAACTTGCAAACATAGCCCGGCGAGCCAAAGCCGTTCTTGAGGCCGACACGCTCGATGTTGTCGTCGATCGCGGCTACTTCAAGGGTGAAGAAATCCTAGCGTGCGAGCAATCTGGCATCACGGTGACGCTGCCCAAGCCGATGACATCGGGTGCGAAGGCTTCGGGTCGCTTTGCTTATCTGCCAGACGAGGATGCTTATCGCTGCCCGGTTCGGCGAGAAACTCAAATATTACTATACCAACGAGGAAGACGGTCAGAAGCTGCGCAACTATTGGACGAACGCCTGCAAAACCTGTCCAGTCAAATCGAAGTGCACGCCGAGCCCGCAATGCCGTATCAAGCGATGGGTGTACGAGGACGTTCTTGAACGCGCTCAGGCGCGGCTCGACAGGAATCCAAACGCCATGCGCACACGCCGCGAGACTGTCGAGCATCCGTTCGGTACACTGAAGATGCGCATGGACGCGACGCACTTCTTGTGCGTGACGCTGCCAAAAGTTGCGACCGAGATGGCGCTGTGCGTGCTCGGCTACAATCTGACACTCGTGCTGAACATCGTCGGGACGAAATCGCTGCTGGCGGCGGTGAGGGTATGATACGGGGCGCTGGCGCGCGCCGTTGCGGTTTATGGGGCGCGTGAAAGAGCCCCGACATGGCCGTCAGGATGAGTTCTGGTCGAGTGGCCGCTGCCCAAATCGATCGGATCGCGGTAGCCTGAGTTCGACCGCGCCGATCCGCGTGATGCAACAGCGTTTTTACACGACCAAGACCCGTTGCCGACATCGCTGGACTACTTTGATTTTGGCCGGTTAAGCTTGTCAAATGCCAAAGCTCCGATTGGCCCGAACCCTTGCGGACATGCAATCACTGCCGTAGGTGCTGTACATTGACCTCATTAGCCCGCTTCGATAGCGTTACGTTTCGTAGTGGGAAGCACTGAATAATGTCGAGACAATCTGTTCTGGGGCTTGGAATTTGCGCTGCGCTTTGCATACGGCGCTCGCAGAAAGCGCTTCGATCGTATCCATCCTAACCCCGCGCGGCGTCCAACAACCTTTCTTCCTAATCAAACCAGACCATGCGATCGCATCTGTTATCCTGTTTGCCGGTGGCGAGGGTGTTCTCAGACTGAACAGGGTGCCGCCTCCGGACGTGGGCGCCGACGCGCTCGTCAACGGAAATTTCCTCGTGCGCAGCCGTGAGAAATTCGCCGGGCACGGCTTCGTGGTGGCGGTCATCGATGTCCCTTCCGATCATCAGGGTGGGATGAGCGCGGTTTTCCGCGTCAGCCACGATCATGCGATCGACATCGGCGCAGTCGCCGAGTACCTGAAAACCAGGCCGACGTGCCGGTGTGGCTGGTCGGCACCAGCGCGGGCAGCTGGTCGGCCGTCGCCGGGGCCATCGCTGCCGGCCGCGACAGCATTGCGACCGGCGCGATCGATGGCCTGGTGCTGACGTCGGCTGTGACCCGCATTGCACGAGGCTCGTTCCTCGGGAAAAATTTCCCGGGCTTTGCCAGGGATTACCCGGACGGCGCGATGGCGCTATCCGAGATCAAGGTGCCCACGCTGATGATGTGGAACAGCGATGATGCCTGCGAATATAGCCCGGCTCTCGAGGCGCGGGTGCTTGCAAGGCGCGGCCAAGGTCGACATCGCTCTGCTCAACGGCGGCAAGCCATCGAAGTCCGGCGAGTGCGACGCTTATGCGGCGCACGCCTATTACGGCATCGAGACAGAGGCCGTCGACCGGATCGCCCACTTCATCACGGCCAACATCAAGCGCGGGCCTTGATGCGTCGGAGCAGAGATGCTCAAGCATTGCACGCAGCGAGCTGTGCGGTGCAAGACTTGCCAAGTACTCCGACGTTCGCTGTTGGCCCGACGGATAAATCATCACGGCCGGCGCCTATGTCTGCTGTCTGAGGTGATGCCGACCAGATTTGCTCGACGTGAGACTTTCGGCCTGTTACCCTCAACGGACATTCGCCGGTAACCGCTCGGCCCGGGCCCCTGTCCGAACCGGCGCCGGACAGCGGAACCAATTACACTTTTGAACGTTTCTTGGCGCAAGCGAGCAATTCGTCAGTGCCGACGAGGGGGAAATGTTGCCGCAAGTTCCTACGGTTCTCGTCATTGAGGACGAGTTTTGGCTGCAGGCCGATCTAGAGAAGGTGCTCACGAATGCCGGTTTTGGCACTGAAATTGTGGCTTCGGGCGAAGAAGCCCTACCCCTCTTCATTAGCGGCAGCATCATCTGCCAGGCCTTGGTTACTGATATTCGCCTACGTGGCACTCTGAGCGGCTGGGATGTGGCACGGCGGATCAGAGAAAAAGAACCCTCCTTCGCCGTGATATACGTGACCGGAGCGCCGGCAGAGGAATGGTCCTCGCAAGGCGTTCCGAATAGTATCCTCATATCGAAGCCCTTCGCGGCGGCGCAGCTCGTCACGAACCTCCTCAACAGCGGCACGCCACCGACCTGAGTTCACTTCAACTGGCTGCGGCGACATCGGAGCCGGCGCAACCACAGAGACTGTTGTGTCCGCCCGTGTCGAAGGTGTGCTGGTGATTCACCGCCTATCACACCGACCTAGCTGCCCGACGTGATCGACAATCGCTGCCGGATCGAAAGGCTTCTGCCATAGTGTTACACCCGCGAAGCGCTTCGGAATGGTGTCAGCTTCTGAATGAAGACCGGCCGACATGGAACGCAGCTAGACCGCATCTGGCTTAATCCAGACGGTGCGAAAAAGAATACCGCAAAAGTTAACGCTGGTTAAGGCAGTCCAAGAACTCTGGGATGTATTTTTGCCCTATCACCGCGCGGCTCTTGGCTCTTACCGGTGATGAGAACGCCAGTTGCGCTCCCGCCTACTCAACAGGGGAGCAGCCGATGATGAAGCGGCGTCTCGAACAAACCAAATCCCTGAAAGACCGGCTCGCCTCGTTCGCGAAGGTTTTGCGCGAGAAGGCTGTAGTCATGCCTCCAAGCGCGGAGAAAGACGACCTTCTGCGGAGGGCGCGTCGGGCCGACACGGCCTCCCATTTGGATGAATGGGTCCATTCACGAGGGTTGCAGCCGCCGACGTAAGGGACTCTGGGAGCCCTTCACTGCTTCCTTAGCAAGCCCCGCCTTCTTGCGTTCCAGGGCCTCCAATTGCTGCTCCACGGCGGTGAGAGCAGTCCTCAGGGTCGCGCTACGGTCCTGCGCGGCGCGCTGGGCCGCCTCCGCGCGGTCCAGCTCGGCGTCGTCGCCGGTCAGCGCTGCCTGCTTGGCTGCGTCCGAGTGCCGCGCAACAGCCTGTTCGAATTCCGCGAGCTTGGCCGAGAGACGTTCGCAGTTGGCGGTCGCGGCGTCGATGTCGCGTTGCACCGCCTTTTCGGGGTTAGATTTGAAGATAGCCATTTGCTTGCGCACTCCTGTTTCGGGGTGCGTCTAAGCCGGCCTTGGATGCATGGCGCGCACCTTTTTCCAACGAAATAGAAGCGGGCTCTCCTACGTGCAACTAGACGCCGCACAACTAAAAGGGGCGTCTATCATGATGGTTGTATTGGAGTTTCCTGCTATGCTGGCTGGGCGCTTGCGATTTTGACGATGTGACGACAAGAAAAGGACGCGCGCCCATGAACGCCTCATCGATAGCGGCCCGGATGGCCGCCGCTTGGATCCTTGCCGTCGGATTTTTCGACAATGTTGCGTCCGCGGCCGACCAAGCCAATCTTGTTCCCAATACCGAGATCACTGGCCCAGTTTTGAAGTTCGATTGGCCCGCTATCGAGATCGGCGTAGGCTCCTACGAAGAGGGTCCGACCGGCCTCACGGTCATCCGATTCCCGAAGCGCGCGTCGGTGACAGTCGACGTCCGTGGTGGCGGGCCGGGCACAGTGAATACCGACCTGCTGAGGCTTGGTTACGGCGGTCAGTTCATCGATGCCATTGTACTTTCAGGCGGCTCCGCCTACGGCGAGGAAACCATCACGGCGGTCGCGACGGGTCTTAAAGACAGCGGCATTCGTTCCGGCGACTTCTTCGATGTTGCCATCGTGCCCGGTGCCATCATCTACGATTTCGGCGGCCGCCGCTTCAACGAGATTTACCCCGACAAGCGGCTGGCGCAGGCAGCGCTTCATACCTTGCGGCCCGGTGTGTTTCCGTTGGGCGCGCAAGGCGCCGGACGGATGGCCATGCAGGGCAGTTATTTCGGCTGCAACGTTCATTCTGGGGAGGGCGGCGCATTCCGCCAGATAGGCGCCACCAAGATCGCCGCTTTCACGGTGGTGAATGCCGCGGGCGCCATCACCGACCGCAATGGCAGACTGGTCGAGTGCAACAAGGCAAAATACTGGGGCAACCTCGCGACGACCTCGGAGCTGCTGCGGAATTTGCCGCAGAGCCTGGCGCCAGACTGGAAGTCGGCGAATCCGCCGCCGGATGAGGGAGGCACCAGAAACACCACGATCAGCCTGATCGTGACCAACCAGAAGCTGGATCCTGCTTCGCTGCAGCGCCTCGCCATCCAGGTCCATACCTCGATGGCCCGAGCCATCCAGCCATTTTCAACGCAAAACGACGGCGACACGCTGTATGCGGCTTCGACCCAGGAAGTTGACAACAGCGAGCTCAGCGCGATCAACTTGGCGACTATCGCTGGCGAGACCATGTGGGACGCCGTGCTGGCGAGCGTTCCTGAGAACGCCGTGTCCGTTCGGCCTCCGCAACAGCCCGCGTCCGTGACGCCGGAGCAGCTTGCCGCCTACGCGGGAACATACGAATTTGGCTCGATGCTAAGTGGAGCTTTCGGCGGACTGGGTGCCGATGTCCGACTTGAGGATGGCCAGTTCAAGCTCGCACCGATCGAAGGGCTACCAGCAGCGCGCGCCGGCATCTTGGCTGGTGACGTCGTTACCCAACTTAATGGCGAAGCTCTCAAAGGCTCCTCCCTCAACAGCGTGGCCGGGAAGCTGCGCGGGCCACCCGGCAGCGCGGTCGTGCTGACGATCGCTCGCAATGGGCAGGATCAGCCAATCGATATCACGGTGGTGCGCGAAAGACTCTCGCTACGGGCGTTGCTGCGCGTCAAGGTCGAGGGCGACGGGCTCTCAGTCGAAGCGATCGGTGGGCGCCGGGTGTTTGATTTCGAAAATAGTAAGCCGGCAACATTGATTCCACTGTCGAATACAGAGTTCTACACGGACGGCCGCTACGCCACCCGCATGGTGTTCGGCAGGGACCTTGCAGGGAAAGTAACTGGCGCAATCCTCAATCCCGGACGCTGGGAGCAACGTGGAGCAAAGATCGATTAGAGCACTAGGTGGTCAGCTTCGTCTCCCAAGGCAGCCCCGCGAACTGCTGCTTACGCGCCTTCAGGCTGACGACGTTCACAAGCCAGCGTTCGCCTTCACGGCGACCCTCGACCAGACCGCGGACAACCCATTGCCGGGCGGTTTCATATTCTACGCCAGCGTCAATCGCGGCGGCCTTCAAGGGCAGCCACGATGCTGGCGGTTGTTCGAGCTGGGCCACTCGGGCCGCCAATTCGGCAGCCATCCGCTGGAGAGCGGCAATGGCAGCCTGGTAGTCACCGGCCTCGGAGGCCGCGTCAAGCGACAGCTCAGTCATCCGTGTCATTGCCTAGCGTCCTCCTTGTTCCATGAGGGTGCTGGCCAGAGGCAGGATCTCGTCCAGCACCGCATTAAGCTCACCCCGGATGATGGCTTCAGGGCAAACAACCGCACGGGCGCCGTACGCGATTAACCCATGTACTTTTGCTGATCGGTTGGCTGATTAGATTAAGACTGCAAGAGGATTGCTAGACCACCTGGGACCCGACGCTAGCTTGCGGCGCGCCGCGCCGGACAGCTTGCCGCAGAAGCTATCTTGCTTTTTTCCGCAATCGATTTGGTCGAGGAGTCCGGTATGGGTACCTCGCCATCAATGATGCCCGACGTGAGCGATCGCGATACGTATCTTGTATTGGATGATTTCGGAAGTCGTCTAGGCCGAGCGTGGCGCGAGATCGACGAACACAGCTCCGACTCCGATACGCTGATACGCGACCTGTTCGCAGGCGAGTATGTGAAGCCGGCCCGCATCGTTGCCTTCACCACTGCCGAAAGGCTGGTCCCGAGACGTGACTATCGATATTGCGGATGAGTTGCGAAGACGGTGTGTCGAATACGACGAGATACCGGAGACGGTTCTGCAATTCGTCGAGGCAGCCGCTCGGCAGCGCTAACGGATCGGAGCCTTACCTTTGTTCTTCTGCTTGCGCTTGCGCATATCCGCTTGGGAACGGAAGGATGTGGCGAGAGCGCGAAGGTCCGCGGCCCGGTCTGGCGAGCCGCCTGCTCAGCACTATCAGCTTGCTTTCGGAGGAATATCCTCTTCTTTACCATTCGCGTAGGACTATCAATTCAGGTGAAGTTTGTTCTGGATGTACCAGCGCATCTCCTGGGACATCGCGTTTCTGCTGTGGGGCGCGGCGAAGATTTGGCACGGGACGAAGCTGACGCGTCAAACGAACAACACGTACTCGCGACACACGCTCTGAGGGAAACCGGACAATTTCAGCATGAGCCGGCACGAGTCATGTGTGTGCACCGATCGCTAATGTGGGCGCCCTCAATCCACCGTGTTGATCGATCGGAACGCATCCCGCGTTTCAGCGTTGTGCGTTGCGCAGCGATGCCTTCCCAGACCTGTTGTTCTGATCTGCGTTCCGGAAAGCAATGATACTCGCGCGTGCCCAGCTCCGCGAAAGCGTTCGCCATGGCTTTTGACCCGAATCAAACATTATCGCCCGGCAACTTTGGCCGGACTTCCAAGTTGCTGCTTTCGCTGTTCCTGTCGACGACGATGGCTGTGAGCGGATCGCATGCACGCGCCTCGGACGTTGGCGACGCTCCCGCGGCTGTGCACCCCCCAGGGGAAACCCGCCTAGCGGACGAAAATGGTGAAGCGAAAGAAAGTGACGCAGCGCAGCGCAGCGCTGCGCCGACGACGCCGGACTTTTGCGAGGCACTCGCCACGGCAGCAACGACCAATGATCTGCCCGTCGATTTCTTCACGCGCCTGATTTGGCATGAAAGTCGGTTCAAGCCGGATGCGGTCAGCTCGAAAGGTGCACAAGGGATCGCTCAGTTCATGCCGAGAACCGCGAGATTGAGCGGGCTCGCAGACCCGTTCAATCCGTTCGAAGCCATTGCAAAGTCAGGCCAGCTCTTGCGTGAGCTGCGCCGTGAATTTGGCAATCTCGGCCTTGCGGCAGCCGCGTACAATGCAGGATCTGGACGGGTTCGCGACTGGATAGGGCGAAGACGTCCGCTTCCGCTGGAAACGCGGGCTTATGTCCGGCTTGTGACCGGTCGCTCGATCGAAGGATGGACCGGAGGCCAGACCGACCCGGTCGAGATGCCCTCCGCCGAACCCGTGCCGTGCAATCTACCAGGCATGACCGTGAGCCGGTCTGGACCCGATCTATCCCCGCGGCGACCTGAAACCATCAAGCCTTGGGGCGTGCAAGTGGTCGGCGGGCCAACGCCTGCCAAGGCGCTCGCCCGCTACCGAGAATGGCTGCCGAAGTACGCGGCCGTCGTTGGCGACCGCGAGCCTCACGTGGTCGCCCACGGGATCGCCGGCCAGATGGGCGCCGCGCTGGTCCGGGTCGGCGAAGAAACGCGGGCTGGGGCCGACAAATTATGCGCGGCGCTGCGGGCCGCCGGTACGTATTGTGACGTGCTGCGCAACTGAACGCGTACTCGCCGGGGAAGCGAGGATTGCCGGTTTGTCGGGCTCTGCGAGTCGTGACTTCACCTCAGTCTTCCAGCACTCGAAGCGATGCGCTGGATCGATCCAGCGAGGCCGCACTCCAAGGTCAGCAACGACGAAAGTCGCTCCTGCTTTTGTCATCTCTGCCATTTCCGATGCGTTCAGCCCTGTCGAGACACGCTGTGCGCTTGAGACATCCTTTTCATCCCACAGCTCCTCGAGCGAGATTCGTGATCACTTTCTTGGTAATGTCCATCTCTCGCTCGACGTTCAGCTTCACCGCCACAAGATAGAGGAAGCCGCGCCCGAGATAACCTTGCGCCCGAGAACCCGCCTTTAGCCGTCTCGCCCTGGCCAATTAGGTTCTTGAGGGATAGGTTGCTCGTGATCCAGTTCACAACCCCGCAATCCTTTTTGTGATGTTCTTTGAACCGGAGGATGGTGGTCCGCGCCTTAATCAAAGAGAGATCCAGAGCGACATCCTCCAC
>NZ_JAFATE010000399.1 GCF_019244115.1 Bradyrhizobium sp. | reverse complement strand
GGACGCGTTGCCGGTCACCGCAGGCGGCCACCAAGTGTATGGAGTCTCGATTTCGCCTGGAATGGGTTATCGCAACAACCGGACATCGCGCGTTGCGGTCAAGGGACAACCGGAAGGAATGCACATGGTTTCTTCCGGCACCCATTTCAATTCGGGCTGCTGTTTCGACTATGGCAACGCCGAGACGAGCGGTAATGACACCGGCGCAGGCCACATGGATGCCGTCAACATCAGTCGAGACTTGGAGTGGCCCAACTGCCGCAACGGAGCAGAGGTCGGGGTGGGCGCCGACCTGGAAAACGGAATATTCCACTGGGACAAACGAAGCTGCAATCCTGCTGCTGACATCAGCGGCGGACCACGACCCTTCATATCAGCATGGTTGAAGAACGATGGTCAGACGAAGTTTGCGCTGAAGTGGGGCGACGCACGGTCGGGCGGGCTCAACACAATCTATTCCGGCGCCCTTCCAAGCGGATATGCGCCGATGCGCCTGGAAGGCGCGATCATCCTCGGCATTGGAGGAGACAACAGCCACGCCTCCGCAGGCTCCTTCTTCGAAGGCGTCATGACTTCGGGCTTTCCCACCGACAGCGCTGACAACGCGATCCAGTCCGACATTGTCGCAGTCGGCTATGGCGCACCGACCGGCCTATCTGGAACGCTGACACCGGGATCGGAAATCTCGCTGCAAGCGACCACGCCATGCTGCACCGGAGACTATATCCGTAACCAGAACGGCGCCGCCGTCATTGCACCGATCACATCCGGCAGCGCCGAGCAGGACAAGGGCGACTCAACCTGGATCGTCCGCCGCGGCCTCGCCGACTCGGCATGCCTCTCCTTCGAATCGAAAAGCAATCCGGGCGACTTCTTACGGCATCAGAACTCTGCTCTGCATATGCAGCCATTCGACGGGACCGCTCTGAACCGGTCTGACGCAACATTCTGCCCGCAGCCGGGCAAGGACGGCAAAGGACCTTCGTTCCGCTCGCTCAATTACCCAACGAAACATATTCGCCACTACTACGGGAAGCTTTATATCGCGAGCGACGGCGGCGGCACCAATCCTTGGGACACCAGGGAGCTTTGGACCGACGACACAAGCTTCATGGTCAGCCCGCCCTGGTTGCCATAGGACCGGGCTTGCGCCTCGATCAACATTCATCTCGTGGAACAGTAACGGGCGTGATCGGCACGGCTTAAGCTTGCGAACTTGTGACGTCGTGCGAAAGGTCACACGTTTGCCGTCCATCTCGTATAGACAGATAAGGGTGTCGCCGGGGCAGGGCCCGAAAATGCGTCGCATCAGATCCGCAAGCTTCGCAGCTCTGACTTTTGCCGGCCTGCTCGCGGTTCCGCTGCACGCGCAAAATGCCGCGATCGGCGCCAACGACGCGGCGGACGGCATACGCGTTCGCGTCGGTGTGCCCTACGTGGCGCGCGGGCCAGGCGCGATTGCCGACAGCTGGTTCACCGAGTTCAAGCTTCCCGGCGGGCGCTATCGCGGTTTTACCGCGCTTGGCAGCACGCTCGCCATCGACGGCAAGGAGCCGTACAGCATGGGCGGACCTGGGGCGACCGTGCTGAAGCCTGGAGGGCAGCCCATCGTCCTGCGGCGAGTGGATTCAGCATGTGGAGCTTCAGGGGAACACACTGCTGGGCTGGGTCCACAACGAGACCGCCTGCAACTATGCCAAGGGGCAGACGCACGCTTCGATGACATTCGCCAGGTCGTCCGACTATGGACTGACCTGGAAGATCGAGGGACCCATCATCACCGGAACGGATCCACCGGCTGCCGGGAAGGGAACCGGCGACAGCTGTCCGACCGTGATCAAGGGTAAGGACGAGTTCTACAACAACGTTTGAGAACGCCCACAGGACCGTTTTTCTCGAGGTTCTTTATCGGCATCATCCTTGGTTTGGTTGCCGAGTTTGCGTTCATAGGACCGTCGACAAGGCTGATGATGTCGTTTTCCGCTGCACGCGCGATGGATCGGAAGCAGATCGTTGGCTGGAGATTCCAGCATGGATGTTCGATCGGACGGCATGCCTTAACGCCAAGCTTTTGACAGCTCACCCGTTTGTTAGCGTCGATGCACTTGCCGCGCTTTCTGCGCTTCTCGATCTGGCGTTGAAGGATCGAACGCCATCAGCTGTCCTGGTTTCTGGCGCATCCAAAGGCTCTCACGACCAGAATCGGGGAGCGAATCATGGCACGCCAGACGGCAATGCAAGGGAGATACCGACACAATCAAAAACCGCGATTGCAGCAGCAGATAAATCTGTTCGGAAGCGGCCTGTTGAACAGCGCCATCGGCGCGCCAGCATGGTTGGAGCTGCCGGCGGAAGCACGGGCGACCCTGACCAGTCTGATTACCCAGTTGATCCTCAACCACGCTGCGGCGACGGCAACGCCGCGCGCGAAGGAGGTCGGTCATGATCTCTGAAAAAGTCAGATCTCATCATCTCGCGCGCAAGGCGATTCTTTACGTGCGTCAATCCTCAGCGCATCAGGTGTTGCACAATCGCGAGAGCAGCGCGTTGCAGTACGCCATGCAGGATCGGCTGACGGCGCTCGGGTGGTCAGAGATCGAAGTGATCGATGATGATCTCGGTCGTTCGGCCGCCGGCGGGGTCCAACGCGCCGGCTTCGAGCGGATGGTGGCGGAGGTTTGCCTTGGTAAGGTTGGTGCGGTTTGCGCCCGCGAGGTGTCGCGCTTCGCTCGCAACAGCCGGGATTGGCAACAACTCATCGAGATGTGCCGTGTGGTCGATACCGTTCTGGTTGATCAGGAGACCATCTATGCGCCGAGGCACGGTAACGATCGCCTGTTGCTCGGGCTTAAGGGCAGCCTCAACGAGTATGAACTGGATCTCTTGCGCCAGCGCTCGCTCTCGGCCCGCTACGAGAAAGCGCGCCGCGGCGAGTTAGTTGTTGCGGCGCCAGTCGGCTTCGTGAAGGCCGGCGACCGTTATGAGAAAGATCCGGATCGGCGTGTCCAGGCAGCGATCAAGCTGGTGTTCGACAAGGTTGAGGAGCTGGGTAGTGCGCGACAGGCGCTCTGCTGGCTCCACGAACACAATCTCGATCTGCCGGTGAAGCAGATCAACGGCGATACGGCCTGGCGGCGACCGAGCTACTCCGCCATCCACCGGATCATTGAGAACCCGGTCTACGGCGGCGCCTATGCCTATGGTAAGACGGCTGTTGCGGCGGGATACAGCGCCGATGGCATGAGCGTGAAGATCCGCCGCAAGGCACGGAAAGAATGGTTGGCGCTGAAGCCTGATACCCACGAAGGGTATGTTAGCTGGGAGAGGTTCGAGACGATCCGCACCATGGTCAGCAGCAACGTTCCCACCGGTCGGCATCACGGCGCGCCCAAGCATGGTGCCGCACTGCTGGCCGGTCTGATCCGGTGCAAGCGCTGCGGCCGCAAGCTCACACTCCGGTACTCCGGCGTGAAGCGCCATATCCCGCGCTACAGCTGCAGTCGCGCCTGGATGGACAATGGCGGTCCCCACTGCATCGCCTTCGGCGGACTGCGCGTCGATGATGCAATCGAGGAGGCATTGCTTGGTGTCGTCGGTCCGGGCGCTATCGCCGCGGCAAACGCTGCCGCTAAGGAAGCCGGGGAACGGCGGGATCAGGTGCGCGAGGCTCTCAGTCGCGACCTCGAGGCTGCGCGCTATGCCGCCGACCGGGCCTTCCGGCAGTACGATGCTGCTGACCCCGCGAATCGGCTAGTGGCGGGCGAGCTTGAAGCGCGCTGGAACAAGGGCGCTCGCTCACGCAGCGGAGGTCGAGAGCAAGATCGCCATGCATGATACGGCGAGGCCCGCCCCCATTGCTGAACCAGCTTCGCTCGGCGTTCTGGCCTCGAACCTCAGAACGGTCTGGGATGCGCCGACGACGGATGCGCGCCTCAAGAAGCGCATTGTGCGCACCGTCATCCATGAGGTCGTGGCCGATATCGACGATGCGGCCTCCGAGATCGTCCTCATCGTCCACTGGGTCGGCGGCGTTCACAGCGAGATACGCCTGCCCAAGCGCCGGCGCGGGCAGCGTAACAGCACCTCCGCCAACATCATCGAAGCTGTGCGCCAACTGGTGCTGATCGCCAGCGACGATCTGATCGCCGGCCTCCTGAACCGTAACGGCCTCAAGACAGGTAATGGTCATCGCTGGACGCGCGAGCGTGTCACCTCGATGCGCTCGAACTATCGCATCCCGGTGTTCAAGCCCGCTGCAGACGGGATCGAGCCCTGGCTAAACCTGAGCAACGCGGCAAAGCTCCTAAAAATTGCGCCCAAGACGCTCCGGCTCGCCGCTGAAGCCGGCGAGATCGCAGCCATCCATCCGCTATCGGACGGCCCGTGGATCTTCGCCCGCGACGAGCTGATAACAACAGCTGCTCAATCTATCGCCGAACGGGCGCGACAGAACCCGAGATACCCCACGGGATCGCATCCAAATCAGCAAAACCTCTTCTCTTCAACAACATAGACAGATGGGTGTTCTGATGCGCAGTTGTACTACGCCTATTGCCTGCGCAATGGCGGACAATCCTGGAATGGCGGCTACACGTTTCTTGCCCGCGCTCCGGCAGCGCAGCCGGGGCCGGGAAACTGGAAGAAATTTTACAACGGTGCCTTTGACCAACCGGGTGTCGGTGGCTTGTCGAGTCCGGTCGGCGAATTGGCCGTCGGCTATTGGCTAACGACCGACAAGACGGTCAGCATCAAATGGGTGCGGGGCGGATTGGGCATCGCGCTGTCGGAGGATCGCATCCATTTCACCGACGCCCTCGCCGAGCCGCTCATGCTGACCGAGCCGGGCAACTGGTCGCGCCACAACGGCTACGAGCTGACGGCGTATCACGATCTGATCGATGCCAAAACCGGATTGAACCTGCTCGGCGATCACTGGCTGATGGCCTACATGTACATCAAGCCGAAGGAGAGGTTCGACAAGCGCTATCTGGTGTTCCGGCCTGTCGATGTCTGGCCTTCGCGGAAAGCCGACGAGCCAGCCTCAGGTGTCATGCTGGCGCACGGGTATGATGCCGCCCATCACGATCCCCTCTCGACCATCGCGCCGCTGCCGGGAAACTGGAGCACCTATCGCCTGGTCGAGCAGTCCGGCTGTCTGATGACGGCGCCCGATGCGACGCGCAAGACAGTCGCGCTCGAAGAGTGCGTCAGCAAATCGCCTGGGCATCCCGATCACATTCTGACCGAGAAGGGCGTATGCGAGACCCAGGACTTCGAGCGCGTGCGCGCCGCCGGATTTGCGTTCGCCACTCAAGAGCCCGACACACAGCCGCTCTACCGCTGCTTCTCCGAAGCAGAAAAGTCGCACTTCGCCTCCAACAGGGAGGATTGTCAGCAGATGGGCCGGCGCGAAGCGTTGCTCGGCTTCATGCTGAAGGATTGACTTCTGGTCGGGCTGATCTAGATCGGGATATTCAGATGCCCTTCAGGAAGGGCAGACGATACTCGGTCCGAGCCCCCCGGATGCCTGACTGCTGGAATCATGCTGATGCCAGTTTCGGTTTTCATGAGTTCTTTCCGAAATGTCTCCGTACGGCCAATCCCGGATTCCGTGCCGATTCCCGTCGATTCGCTCCGAACTGAACCGTAACGCGATGTCGATCGCAACTAGACATGGCGCCAGAGAGTGATCCCCATGCAGCTGATCCACCTTCCGACGCTGGGCCCCCGGTACTGGACCGCGCTCTGCCTCGCCAGCATTTTTGGCGCGAACATGGGTGATTTTTTCGCCCACAACCTGGGGCTGGGCCATGTTGATGGACTGCCGTTCCTTGCTCTTGCATTCGTCATCGTGCTGGTGGGCGAGCGGTTCGATCGGGCCGTTCATCAGGCTTACTATTGGACGGCGATCATTATCGTCCGAACGGCGGCCACCAATTCTGCGGATTTTTTGTGCGGCGATATGAAACTGCCGAGGCTTTGGGTGATGGCCGGGCTCGCGGTGTCGCTCGCCATCGCCGTCGCATCGAGTTGGCAATGGCTGTGGAGCCGGAAGCCCGACCAAGGCGATGCCGCCGTGCTGCGTGCCGACTCCGGCTATTGGATCAGCATGTTCATTGCCGGCACTTTGGGCACGGTGATCGGCGACTATTGCTCGCACAATCTGCATCTCGGCGACGCCGCTGCCTCGATCTTGCTGAGTCCGATCTTGGGATTGCTGTTCGTGGTGGCTCGCGGCGGCCTGTTGCGGTCGCTTTGGTTCTATTGGCTGACGGTCGCCATGGTCAGGGCAGCGGGAACCGCGGTCGGAGATTTGATCGCAAGCCGGGGCATGTTGGGTCTTCCGCTGAGCACGCTGGTAACCGGCATGATCTTTGTCGGACTCCTGATCGCGTGGAAGGAGCCAGCGCGCCCGAATCTGGTCGAGGCAGGTACCTGATCAGCCTCTACAGCAGACAGTCATTATCCTCTGAGACTTTATCGGCCGATGATGTCGCCTCTCAAAGGCTGCGACGCTAGTCTATAGATTAGCTCTCCACAGGGGTTCCAGCCCGCTCGGGCTGGATGGTTATTCTTTCGGATCAAGAGTAGCCAATACGCTCGGTGGTGACATTGGGAGGCCATAAAAGCGCTCTGGCGGCGCATTGTCGACCGCATTGGCGACGGCCGCCATGACCGGCACAAGTGGCACATCGCGCCACCGTTACACCGTGCGGATGCTTCGGGTCGGCACTTCGACCATCATCGTGTCGATCATCGGTAGGTCCGAGCATAGCGGCATGCGCTAGTTAGTGGACGACGCTTGAGTTATCGACCTGGCTATCCCCAATTGTAGATATACTTCCTTTTTCAGAGCCCAGCTGATCCCGTGCGCGACGAGCAGCCGTTGCGTGCGCTTGGCGAACACGGCGATATCATCAAGCGGCTACACAAGAGTCGTATCGCTCCGGCGGCGGCCGCCTTGTGTGATTTGGCAAGCCGTCTGAGGTTGTGACCTTAAATCTAGGCTTAAGGTCATGAGCGCATGCAGGTGAAGGTGTTGGGCGCTGAACGTCGGCGCCGGTGGAGTTACGACGAGAAGGTTCGTCTGATCGAGGAGACTTTGCGAGCTGGCGAGACTGTCTGCGGTGTAGCCCGCCGGCATGGATTAGCTCAAAGTCTGCTGTTCACGTGGCGTCGGCAGGCGCGGCAGGGCCGCTTGGGCAGCGAGGCCGTTGCGGCTCTCGTTCCTGTCGAGATTACGTCTACGCCAACTCCGGTACCGGCGTGCGCACCGCAACCGCCGTCTTCGCCACCTACGCAGCGCACCAAGGCTGGAATCATCGAGATCGAGCTTGGCGGCTGCCGTGTGCGCGTTGACCGTGACGTGGACGCCGAGGCGCTGCAGCGGGTCCTTGAGCTTCTGAGACGGCGATGATCCCGATCCCGAGCGGCGTCAGGGTCTGGATCGCCACCGGCCACACGGACATGCGCCGAGGCATGCAAAGCCTGGCTCTCACGGTTCAGGAGAGCTTGAAGCGCAATCCTCATGCCGGCGATCTCTACATCTTCCGAGGCCGGCGTGGCGATCTGGTCAAGATCCTGTGGCATGACGGCATCGGCCTCTCGCTCTATGCCAAACGCTTGGACCGCGGAAAGTTCATCTGGCCTTCGGCGTCGGACGGCGCAGTATCGATCTCAGCGGCGCAGATGGCCTATATGCTTGAAGGGATCGACTGGAGAAATCCACAGCTGACCTGGCGACCGCAGAGCGCAGGCTGAACGAAGAATCTGCGGTTGCGGGCATTTTGGGGAGTCCCAACGCATCCAATCTGTGATTCACTACTTCGCATGGATGCTGAGCGCGAAGCGATTCCGGATGACATTGCGGCCCTGAAAGAGGCGTTAGCCATCGAGCGCGCGAGAGCGTTGGAGATCGCGGCAGAACTCGCGGTCGCGCGCGCAAAAGCCTCGAACGATAGCGCGCTGATCGCCCAGCAGAAACTACGGATCGCCAAACTCGAGCGTCAGATCTACGGACAGCGGTCGGAGCGTTCGTCTCGCCTGATCGAGCAGTTGGCGCTGACGTTCGAAGAGCTGGAGGCCGACGCTACTGAAGATGAGCTGGCAGCCGAAAGGGCTGTGGCCAGGACGACGACAGTGCGCGGATTTACGCGCAAGCGCGCCGAGCGCCAGACGTTCCCCGAGCATCTGCCACGCGAGCGAGTGGTGATCGATCCGCCGACGGCTTGTGAGTGCTGCGGCGGCAACCGCCTGCGCAAACTCGGCGAAGACGTGACCCGGACGCTGGAATCGGTGCCGCGTCAGTGGAAAGTAATTGAGACGGTGCGGGAGAAGTTCTCTTGCCGTGACTGTGAGAAGATCAGTCAGTCGCCGGCGCCATTCCATGCCATCGCACGGGGATGGGCCGGTCCGAGTCTCTTGGCCATGATCATGTTCGAGAAGTTCGGTCAGCATCAGCCCTTGAACCGCCAGGCCGAGCGCTACGCCCTCGAAGGTGTGCCGATCGCGCTGTCGACGATGGCAGACGCCGTGGGATCGGTCTGCACGGTGCTTGATCCTCTGCTTCGCCTGGTCGAAGCCTATGTCATGGCGGCCGAGCGGCTTCATGGCGACGATACGACCGTGCCGGTGCTGGCCAAGGGCAAGACCGACACGGGGCGATGCTGGATTTATGTCCGGGACGACTGGCCATTTGGTGGCGCTGGCCCGCCTGCTGCGATGTTCTATTACTCGCGCGACCGCAAGGGCGAACATCCGCAGGCGCATTTGGCGCGGTACGCCGGCATCCTGCAGGCCGATGCCTATGACGGGTATAACCAGCTCTATCTAACGGGGCGTACTCCCGGACCGATCCGGGAAGCAGCGTGCTGGGCGCATGCGCGGCGCCCGTTCTTTGCCATGGCCGACATTGAAGAAAATGCGCGGCGCAAGGCCGCTGGCAAAAAGGAAATCGCCCTGTCTCCAATCGCGATCGAGATGGTGCGTCGGATCGATGCGCTGTTTGAGATCGAGCGATCGATCAATGGCAAGAGTGCGCAGGAGCGTCTTGAGGTGCGGCAGACGCTAAGCCGCCCGCTGGTCGAGGAGCTTCAGGTCTATATGCGCGAACAACTCGCCAAGCTCTCCCGGGGACACGACCTGGCCAAGGCGTTCAATTACATCCTGAAGCGATGGGCGGGCTTCACGCTGTTCCTCGAGGACGGACGTGTGTGTTTATCCAACAATGCCGCCGAAAGAGGTCTGAGAGGCATAGCGATGCCTGAGGCATTGTGCATTCCTTCTTTAAGTGTCTGTAAACATTGGAATCGTGTCCGTGTCGTCGACGCGACACGGGCGACCCTTTCGGGCTATCGCAGATTTCACCGCTTCCGACGCCAAGTCTTCGGCGTGAATCTGGTGCGGCGCGCCGGGCACAACCTGCACCGCCGGCAGTACGCCGGATTTGATCAGACGGCGTACCGTGTGACTTGTGACGCGCAACGCTGCGGCCGCTTCGGTCAAGGTCAGCCATTCGCCATCTTTTTCCGCAGATCGGTAGGCATGGATACCGCGTACGCGGCGAACTGAAGAGACGCGATGCGCCGTCCAGGTCTTGCCCTGACCGGTTGGCAGCCCCATCCGATTAAGCGACGCGGCGATATGCTCGTCTGACCAGCGACCGGCCATGCTGCGCATGACCGCCAGCGCATCCTCGGTCGTCGCGCAACCATGTTCTCCGGTTCGCGGCTTACGCACGCGCAGCTCGGAGTGTTGGCCGCCGCGCCAGTGAATCGTAAGCACGACGTCACGTGCTTCTTCGTCGACATCGACGATGATGTCGACGATCAAAGCCCGCAGCAATTGTTGGCGTGCACGCATCGTGACGCCCGGCGCATTCCAAGCCTCAGAGAGGTTCTCTGCCAAATTGGCAAAAGCATTCGGATCGACTCCGATCTCCGCTTGCTTTGCGGCCGGCCGACGTTCCTCCAAATCGCGGACGCGGCGGAGCGCGTTCTCCCAATTCTTCTCCAGCTGTGCCGCGATGAGACGATTGTCAGGATCGCAAGCGGCATACCGACGCTCGGCCAAGTTTGCCTCGTAGCGCGCCTGCTGCAGTTCCAGATCCAGGATTCTCTGTTGGTCTTCCTCTTGTTCTCGATACATCCGTTTCGCCCTGAACGCGGCTTCGATCGCCATTGGTTCTACAGCCCGGAGCAGTTCGCTCGCGATCGCGGAATCGACCCGCGTACCTCCGAAAGTCATGCACCGAGGCAAGCCCATCATAAGGTTTGGCTTGTAACAGCGATAGACCGGTCGACTTTGCAGATTGCCAGTATAGGCGACGCTAAGCCGTCGTCCGCATCGTCCGCAGGTCATGATACCTGAGAGAAGCGCTCTTCCGCCTCGCCCTGTTTTGACGCCTCCGGCACGGCCGTAATTGTTGAGGGCGAGCTGCTTCTGGTTGCGCTCGAACTCGTCCCAGGTGATGTAGCCTTCGTGATGGTCCTTGATCATCACTTCCCACGTCCCAAAGGGTTTGCTGTGCCCGTAGCTTCGTCGTGCCCTCCCATCGACGATGGTGGTGCGCTTCTCGCTTTTTCCGTAAACATAGACTCCTGCGTAGAACGGATTCTTGAGAACCGCGATGACGTTGCGATAACGAATCGGCATCCATTCGAAGCTGGTCATGCAGCCTTCGTCGGAGGGCCTGGGGAAATGGATCTGACCGGCCTTCATCGAAAGCAATACCTGGCGCGCGCTGCCAAGCTGGCGGAAGCGCGTGAAGATGAGTCGGATCACTTCCTGGAGGCGCAGGTCAGGATCAAAACCAAGTCCCACTTCGCGATGCCACACATAGCCAAACGGAACTGACAGTCGCAGCTCACCCCGGCTCGCCTTCGAGCGGGCGGCGTCTAGCATTCGCGCGCGGAGCACGCCCAGTTCGAACTCGCTGATGCTGCCCTTCATGCCCAGGAGCAAGCGATCATTGGGCCGGCAGGGATTGTAAACGCCGTCGAGATCGATGACGCGGGCGTCGACAAGCCCGCACAATTCGAGGAGGTGATGCCAATCCCGACCATTGCGGGCGAGCCGCGACGCATCGAAGCACAAGACCGCACCGACCTTGCCGGCGCATAGCCATGCGACCAGGCGATCGAACCCAGGGCGCGCCACCGTCCCGCTTGCTGATCGGCCGAGATCGTCATCGATGATTTCCACGTCGACAAATCCGCGCTGGCGGGCAATGTCGACCAAATCATATTGGCGACGCTGGCTCTCGAGATTGGTCATGACCTGGGATTGCGTCGACTGGCGCACATATACGACCGCCTTGCGTTCAAGAACGGCCGCAGGAATCAGCTCAGAGCTTGTCATCTTCAAGCTCCTCGACGTTGAGGCCGGCCGCCTGCATCAGTATCTGCGCCAGTATCAATACGACTTTGTTCCGCTCCGCGGGACTTATCCCTTCCGATCTCCTGGCGTCGAACAGCAGGTTCATCTGCCGACTCGCTATTGTCGACGGCAGCTTGGGATACGTCATGGTGATTCTCCTGAACGATTCTGGCATCGCCGCAGGAGTGTGTCGTGTTGGCGGCGCCTATCAACAGCCGCTTCAGTTCAACAAGTGCCGCGAGGTCCACGCGCGGCGTGCCCATGCACATCCCGGCGCAAATGACCGGATCGAGCATCCAGTCCGCAATGGTAACGACCACGCCCGCCGGACCCATAACGCTCAGGAATCGACCGGTTGCTCGCTGCGCTATGCGCCGGATGCCGACCTTGCAGCCAAAATAAGGATGCCAGCGATATTGCACCTCCAACTCCTGCCCGACATGGGCAGAATGAACGGATGATGGCTCTTGGACGGAAGTCCTGGCTCTTCTGCGGCTCTGATCGTGGTGGGCGGCGCGCGGCGGCCATGTACAGCCTGGTCGTCACGGCAAAAATGAACGGTGTCGATCCGCAGGCCTGGCTAGCCGATGTACTTGCCCGCATCGCCTCCCATCCGGCTCATCGGCTGGACGAGCTGCTGCCCTGGAATTGGACGCCAGCGTCAGCGATCTCCGCCAGAGCGGCATAACCATGCACGTCAACAAGGTTCATCACGTCACCACCATTACTCAGGTCGCGAAGGACCTCGGCGAAGACGAGGACTGGCTGCGGGACGTCGCCAACGAAATGGAGATCGAGGACGGCGTCATCTGGGTCTATGGCGTCGGAGAAGATGGTATCCAGGCGTTCACCGACTTCGGAATCGAAAATCTGACCGAACTCGTCCGCATGTACAAAGAAAGTCCGGGGTTGCTCAAGCGCTGGCCGCCCGAATAAGCTCATCGGCTGGGCCTACGCCGCATGCTTACCAAGAGTCTCGCAAAGACTGATGTATCTTGTGCGCCATCCTCCTGGGCGATCGAGAGCGGACGCCCACGGTGAACCGATGATCGGCCGCGTCACGAAGTGCTGGAGGAGCTTCAAGCCACCGGATATTCAAATGTTAATTGGGGGCTAGCCCTCAGCTAGGTGAAGCGGGATATGGCAAATTCGGAAAGACTAAGGCCTATGAGCTGATCGCCCACGAGAGGATCAGGGCCTACAAAATGGGAGGCAAGATCATGATCAACCTCGACGGCGTGGATGAATATCACACTTCGCTGCCGAGGGTCGAAACGAGAGCAAGCTAAGCCGCCGATCTGCGGAGCGGGACGGCGGGTGCACCGTCGTGCAGGCTGTCGAGGCGATCGACCAGTGCTGCATTAAACGCACGCGTTCGGGCCAATAGGCCGCACGGTTAAAGATGCCGTGGATCTTGTTCTTGTCGCGCTTGCCAAGTTGGCGCCGCACCACCTCATCGCGCTGTCGACGCTTTTTTCTCCGTCTCGTGGGCGAGTTGGACTCCACTACGTCGCCGTCGAACCGTCGAACGCGCCCTCCTCGTTGAGCAAGGTCGACGCGATCGAGCGGAAGCCGCGCGCAGTGGTCGCCGCCTGTGCCAGAGCCCACGATCTGCAGCGCCTCTTTAAATTGTGTTGTCGGAGATTGGCATGCCATCGTCACTGGGCGTCCATCGGATCGCGAATTAGCTTCGCGCGATCAGCGCTTTTGGCGTCGGTCTCGCGCCAGCGCAACAGAGTTGCCCCCCGTCCCCGCCCGCCGGGATTTCGAATCAGAGTCGGCTTTCGATTCCGGTCGGAACGTTGTGGAGACCGAAACGGCATGGACCGCGCCCTGCCGCCAGGGAGCCTGCTGTATTATTTTTTTCAGCTAATACGGCAGGTCAGCTTGTTGGTACTTCTGTTGGTATCGGCAGCAATCGACGATGAAAGCTACTTCAAATTCAGATAGTTATGGGATTAGGCGGTTATCGGCCAAGGACACCACGCCTAAAATATTGATAATATCAATAGTTTATGCAATAACTTGGATTTCTGCTTTTCAGGACAATTCTCACGACGCATTGAAAACACAAGTAAAAATTCACCCCAGCCGTCCGTCTTGTTGGCATTTTTGTTGGTATCGCGAAGCCAAACGTTCGCGACGAATTTCGATATTCCGATATTCCGAACGAGGGAATTGGAGCAGATGGCCCGCAAGAACGATGGCGCGAGTGCTAACTCGAACACGTCGACTGCCACGCCGCCCAGCCTTTCCAGCAATGGACCAACGAGTGGCTCGCGAAGAAGGCGGAGAACCTCAAACGCGGCAGCCTGACCGCTGCCCTCCGAAGGCAGATGTCAAGCTGTTTTGCGGGGAAGAAAAATGAAAAAGACAACGTAGTTTGAAAGACTTAGAAGATCGACTCGGACTTGCTTCACGGTCGTCGAGAATCCGCGTAAGCACTGCGTAAGCAGCGCTGGCACCCGTAGCTCAGCTGGATAGAGCGCTACCCTCCGAAGGTAGAGGCCACGTTCGAATCGTGTCGGGTGCGCCATTGCTCCTAATGGCAATGTGCCTCCAAGATCTTCGTTTGAGCGGATCCCGTAGTTCGCGAGCCCGAACTGAGTCGTGAGTCTCATCCTACTACGCCGCGCGCGGATCGCGGCGGCACAGCAAGGGCGAATGTCGCTGCGAGTGCCCCCCGGATCTATTGAATCCGAGTCACTTGCCAGGAGCTGAAATCGCGGCTAACGCGGACCACCAGCGTTGGCACCTTGCTCTCAGTCAGGTCCAGGTTGGTAACGCCGTACACATATTCGCCATCCTCGACCCCTTGTAGGCCGACGACCCACACCGTCGCAAAGAGCAACGGATCGGGCAGCTGCTTGGCCACCTGGTTCGGATACCAAACGCCTGCGCCGGCTTCGAGAACCACGATCAGGGTCTTGCCTTCCGCGTAAGCCACTCCACCTTTCTTACGCTTCAGGTTGATCGCGTTCAGGATCAGAGTCTCGGCGTCGCCAGCTTCGCCGGGGCGAAGCCTCGGCACAATGACATGCTCCGTTGGCCAAGTCTCGCCGGTTTTGACATCGCGGATGATCCCGTCGCCGCCGATGGGATCGCTGCAAAACGTCAGTTCGCCTTCGGTCGCCGCGTTCGTCGCGACGCAGACGAGCCAGTTCGCCAGAATCTCGCGCGAGCGCATGCCACCGAACTTGTCGAACGGCTTGCCGGTCTGGAGGTGCTCACCATTGCGCACGAACGGTTCGAGCTCCTTCAGCGCCAGCGCGAGGCTCTTGAATTGCGTGACCTGATGCTTCATGCGTCAGGGTGTGCCCGATTTTGCGCGGCCGATCAACTCATCGTCGACGGCGTCGAGGTAATGGTTCCGCTCGTCGCTCAACTGATGCCAGAGCTTGTAGGCGGCGTCCGTGCCGCCGACGTCGATGATCGGCGTGTCGAGCCTTTCGAACGGATTAAATTGCGCGACCGGCATCAGGCTGTGCGAACGGCCGCCCGCAAACAGCAGCCAGGCCGATATCGCTTCGGTCACGCGCGCTAGCGCCTTGATCGCACCGGTGATCTTGTTCCCGGTGACGACGAGATCGGCGATGCGCTTCCGCGCCTCCGGCCCGCCCGCATGCGCGAGATAGCCGTGACTCCATAGTGCCAACTCGTCGGCGCCGCTGTCGTCGAGCCACCGCTCGATGGTCGTCAGAAGAGACAGAGGTAGTCGATCCTCGCGGCTTCGTTTCGCCGGATCGACGCCTGCCAGCCGGTCGAATTGCTCATGCGCCATGCGCGACGGTACATGGGCGCCCGGGCCGGACCGTTGCCCCCAGAATGCCCCCTTTCCAGCCTGCGCCAGCATTTCCCGATACTGCACTGCTTCGTAGTCATACGGCAAACCGTCGAAACAGACGCAATTCTCGCGTGTGAACAGATTGAAGTTGCGCCGCAAGTCCTTGACCAGACGTCGAAGCGAGATGATGTCGCTGTTGCCGTTATCCATCAACCGGCGGATAGCCAGAACCTGGGTCGCGATCTGGCCGTCGATCAGCGCCTGGCCGAGTAGCGTGTTGTTGAGAGCGTTATTTTCGTCGTCGATCGCAAACTGCGTCAGCATCTTGAAGGCGACGTCGGTCCAGACCATGGACGACAGCACGTCCCAGATCGCGTGATGTTCATCGCTGTCGATCCATGACAGCGAGAGGCGGCGCTTATCGCGGTACGCCTGAAGCGCGCCGCGCCTTTCGGCGGGCACGTCGCATTGCGTGACCGGATACGAGTAGTCGTTGGACGCGCGGTTCTGACTCGTCTGCATCAACCGGACATTAACCGATTGGCCCGGTAAAACCCAAGCTGGCCCTTCCGACAAGTGCTTGAGGCGTTCGGGGTTCGAGTCGGTGGCCCGCTACATCGCCACTACCGTAGAGGCGCTTTTTTCCTTACGGGAGGTCAGCTTAGCTCGCCCGTAACGACTTCATAGTCTGCCCAAAGCCGCCATTCATTCGCGATCCACGCACGCGAGTGCGTCGAAGCTAACTGCGAAGCTGTCTAGTCACCAATCCGGCGGCAAAATCAAAAACAACAAGGAGGCCATGGCGGGGAGGGAGACAATCATACTGACCTTCCCATCACATTGATATCATAAATGTAATTTTGAGACCATGGAGTAAATACCCGGCATTGTACCCTGCTGCGGTTCGACCCTCATCAAAATTGGCCAAGGAGGAAACCTACGAATGCCGGCTAGAGAACGACCGCAAAATCGCAAGCAACCCCCTCCCTAGTCTCCGGGTCCGAGCCGGGAATTTTCGGAAACCCACAGAGGGGCACATCCGTATTTTTTCGGTACCACCGGGCTGGGCAACCGTAAGGGGACCAACGCCAATGATCAGATCCGAGCGCTTGATCGGCAGCATTGCCATCGTCAGCATCATCGCAAGCTTCGGGTACATCGTCTTGACGATCATCGGCTGATTGCGGCGAGGACCTTCATTCTGTTCACAAATAGTCCCGCGGGCCCGCATTTGGCGCGTCATGCATACGCATTTCTCCGCCTGGTGGTGAGGGCCAGTGCGGAAGCCGAGGCCGCTCATGCGCCGCGCTGTCCGAAGAACAAGGGCTCGTCGATGACGACGTGGTTAAGTTCTCCGCCGAGCTTCTTCAGGCGGTTCACAAGTGTCCCGGGGGCAGTCGGGTCGAGATATCCCTCCATCTTTCCGCATTTAAGATCGCCATATAGCATTCCCATCTCGACGGCGAGGTCGATGTTACGTCGCTTCAGGTCTGCAATCATTCGCGATAGCATCGCCTCATCGCCATAGATGATGAAATCAGGATCGACCATGAACACTTTCACCTGACTGGCGGCCAGCTGCCATGGCGCATGCTCGTCGAACATATCCATGAAGTCGTTGGCCTGTGTGTGTGCTTTTGGCGGTGCCACACCACGGGGTCGACTCCCGAAAGCCAAATTTCCTGTGGCGTGGCGTTGCCGGAAGCAGCAGCCAAGGGAGCGGTCGCGAACAGGTTGGCTACTGCAGTGATAATGACTGTTATCAGAGGACCTTTGACATGGGGTCGCATGATGATCGCCTTGAATATGGAAAACGTCAGAGTTTGATTCTCACTGAACCACGGCCGCAGCGCCTCGATACCGATCGCTGCCCGAGAACTGCGCCTCAAACTCTTGCGGTCTTGCGGCTGCTATTGTTCGGTCAACATTGAAGCGAAACGCGCCATCAAGCCCCGTCACGGCCGTGCTCACCGGAAAACCTAACGACTCCAAGTACAGGAACCGTCGTCCGACCTCGTGTCCCTGATCGTCAACAAACAACACCGCAACGTAGGCCGCATGCTCGGTCCCAATGCGCGCCGAGTAGGGCACCTCGAGCGTGAATGTTGCGCCCGGCGTCACCGGAAATTCGCGTGAATTTTCGTACACCGAGCCGTGTGCATCGACGTCAATCCTGGCGCCCGGAATCTCCTGAACATTGCGGTTGTCTTCTTCGTAGTAGCGCGACTTGCCGATGATCGCCGTCGCGGCGCCCTGGCACCCGCCACATTGCAGCTCCTTGTTGGCGCGCACCACCATCATCGCTTCGGTCGCTTTAAGAAAGACCTTTCCGGTAAGCCGCTTGACTTCGGCCGGCTTATCGCTCACGGCGCCGACGGCAACGAGGGACACCGGGGCAGCGCCGATCGGTTTGCCATTCAGATCGGTCAACCTGCCCTGAAAGTTTGTGCCGTCGTGACGAAGTGTCAGGACGCTCCGCGGACGAAGATATTGAATGACAAGATTGGTGAGAGTGCCGAACTGAGATTCGGGGAGATTCCGCGTCGGAAAAGGCACCCAGGTATGAAAGATCGCCTGGTCGGGGATGAGTCCCAGGCCCGACTCGATGTAGTTGAAGTGCTCAATCGTTCCGCGCGCCCATGCCTCGTCGGTGTCGTCGTTGGCGTTCCCGTTGTAAATCACGCCAAACTTGACGCTTCGCGATCTCACGAATTCAGCCAGTGGCACCAGGTTCTTCATCGAAGCCAACGACCAGCCGACGTCCGTATGCAAGAATGCGAGATTGAACCCGACGGCTTCACGGTAAGCGTCGACCCACTCCTCGGTGGCGTGGAGAAAGTCCGTTGAAAGACCGGCGACTTCGACATCGCCTATCTCCACATTCGGAAAGAGGCTTTTCGCAAGCTTTACGTTGGGGGCTACATCCGCTGCGACCTGTCTAACGGTCAGACTGCATGCTCCGCCGCCTTTGAACTCGTGCCCGTAGTACAAAGGTTCATCCATGGCGATGTAGTTCAATTCGCCGCCCAGGCGCTTGACGCGGCCCAGCAGCCCCTCAACGAGGCCTGGCGCACCATACGCTTCCGTGCTCTGGTTACAGTGCTCCGATCGGGTTGCCATCCCGATTTCCAAAGCCAACTTGATGTTGCGCTTTTTGAGCTCGGAGAAGATCAGTCGCAAGTCCGCCTCGGTTCCTTGCTGCACGAAGCCGGGCCCGATCTTGAATACGTGAATGCTTCCTGCAACGGTCTTCCACCCGGAATCGGAGCGGAACAGGTCCATGTAATCGGCGCTCGCGTTCCACTTGCGAGCTGCTACCGTGACCGGATCGACCGGCCCAAGCCAGATTTCCGGCGTGGCGGCGCTGACGGAAACCGTTGCCATTGCTGCTGGGCCGGCCAGCAAAGTCCCCAGAAGCAAGCGGAGTTTTTTCACGCCACGTTTCTCGCTCTACTTGACCCCGTGCAACAGCAAATACTGCGTCACCAAATAATCCTCGCCAAGGCCGTTCGCATCGGTCATGGACCGTTTCGGAAAAAATGCCCAAGATTCAAAAAGCGCCTTGTCTGGGACAATTCCGAGCTTCGTCTCGATCTCCGTGAAATTCCGAGCCGCGCGGCCGATCCACTGCTGGTCCGATTTGGCTCCTTCGGGAAAGGCAGCGTTGTAAATGAAGCCGAACGGCAGATGCTGCGCCCGAGCAAAAGCTGCAGTCTGCTTCAGGCTTGGCTGCCAATTCCAGTTATCCTCCGGCCAATTGATGTCTATATTCAAGAATGCGATGGGCTTGCCGAGCTCTTCGTTGAAGGCCTGCATCCATTCCCGATATTCGTTCTGCCAGTTGGGCTGCTTGGTCAGCGCGGGAAATGGCTCTGTGTCTCCGATTTGGACATTCGGAAAGACCTTCTGATATTCCTTCATGACGGCCGCTGCCCGTTGGGCAACCATCTTGATCGAGTCATGGCAGGCGTTCGGGCCATTGTAGTAACGTCCGTTATAGAGCGGCTCGTCCATGGTCACATAAACCAGTTCGCCGCCCAGAGCTTTGATACGCCGCGCAATGTCGGCATTTCCCGGGGGATCGGTGAAGCTTTCAACCCCCTTGCCGCAAGGCTCATTGAATCCGACCCAGCTCAGGGCCAGCGACTCGATCGCAAAGCCGATGTGCTTTTCCTTGAGCTTCGCGAAAGCCTTGGCCAGAACGTCATCCGGCACCATCTTGAAGTTGCCGGCAAATGCGACGACGCGAACGTGATTCATAAGAGGGGGCCAGGGCGCGCCGCCCTGCAGGAAAAGCTTTTGCCATCCTTGCTGGCCGTCGACGTCGTGCGCCATCATCGCGTAAGGCCTCAAGAAGAACCAGATTTCCGGCGTGGTCGCGTTCGAGGAAGCGGCCGTCATTGCGGCTGGGCTGGCCAGCAGAAGGCTGGCGACTAAGATCGACAGAAGCTTTGTCACGGGGACACCCCTTTTGTGGCAAGCTCTATTTGCCCGCCCACGCTGAACCAGCGGCTGCGGTGCACCTGCCGCTGTTGCGGTCTCAAGCGTCATCAGAAAAAGCTAGGCTATAGCCCACGGAACAACACTTCTGTGCATTTTGATCTTTACCTTCTTCGGGGTTTTCAAATGCGCCCTTGGCGCAGTGCTCTTGGAAGCCTCAACCACGTCATAGGACCTAGCGCTGCGCGAACGGATAGCCTTGCCACACCCATTCCAGCGCCTCGGGTAGTGTCTGTCCGCGCACCTTGGGAGCACAATGACCTGTGTTCAGCGTGAAGACGTATTGATATTGATACCCCTTTTTCTCGAGCACCGCGGCCATACGGTGATTCGCGACGACCCAGTCGTGCATACCGTCGCGCATAACGTTTGGATTCAGGAGATCCCGATCGGCTACCTGCATCCAGACACGGATGGGCTTGGGTTTGGTGCTCGCAATCAGCCTCTCGTGATAGTTCCATGCGCCGTCCGGACTCGCCGGATTGTAAGGCCATTGTTGGTTCACGAAGGTTCCGGAATAACTGATGACGCGGTGATACCACTCGGGGTGAAACCATGCCATTGTGAAGGCGGCGGCCGCGCCGGAACTACATCCCATCGCAGCGCGTCCGTCCGGGTCGTGCGTGAGTTTGATGTGGTAGCGCGCTTCCACCTGGGGCAGCACTTCGTGCTCGACAAATTCCGCGAACTTACCCGACACCGTATCGTACTCGAGCCCGCGTTCGCTGCCCTGCATGTCGCCGCCACCATTCTGCAACATGATTGCGATCATGGCAGGCACGCGATGTTGGTTGATGAGGTTGTCCAGCACGTGCGCGAAATCCATGTCGGGGGACCCAAGCTTCGGACCATCGTGCACGACGAGTAATGGCGCCTCAGTACCGCTCTTGTATTGCGCTGGAATGTAGACTGTGACGGCGCGCTGCCAGGGCCGCGAGTGTGGCTTGAGAATCATCGTCTTGGGGTTTTTCGGGTCAACTCTGCCGGATGCGTCTGGGGCGATGCCGGGATAGTACTTGCTGTCGTTGGACTGCAGGGTGAATTGACTGACAGCCCCTTGGGGTGTGCCCGGTACGAATTTCCATTCCGGGGCCGGCAGGTACTCGGGACCGATGAGGAAGTCGCCGTTTTGGTTGACCGGTGCGTTCATTCCCGCTGCTCCACGCCGCTCGGCGGAGCCAGGGGGGGGCCCTACCACGGTCCAATTCGGCGCGCCGGGACCGTAGGGGGATCGGAATGGTGGCAAATCGTCATGCGCCTCGGCGACTTGAAGCACTGCGGCACACAGCACGAACAGAACAGCTGATCTCATGGGTGCATTTCATTCAAAATAGCGAGCATCAACATCCGGCAGCACATGGGCTTGTGCCAGCCGCGTTGCAGATCAATTCTTTTGGTATCGCTGGATGTATTGCAGGACGACGTTGGTGAAAGTGCCGGGCTGGCTTTCCGGCAGCATGCGGGTTGGATAGCGCACCCACGTCTCTATCACCGCATGATCCGGATGAACACCGAGTCCCGATTCGACCTCGGCGAAATGATTTGCGGTGTTGTGTGACCAGTTCTCGTCGCTGTTGTTGTTGAAACGGTCGGCGTCGTAAATGACGCCCAAGGGTACCCCACGCTGCTTCAAGACGGCGGCCAGCGGAACAAGATTGCGTACCGCCCCTTCGGACCAGTCGAGATCGGCATGGATGTAAGCGAGCGGCTCGCCGGTTACGGCCTTGTAGGTATCGGCCCATCCGGCCAATTCTTGAATCCAAGGCCCGGAAGCATCGATGACATCGTCGGAGCCAATTTTTGCGCCGGGAAAATACTTCCTGACGATTGCTCTGCTTTGAATGAGAGCTTGAGCGAGCATTTGAGCGGATTCGTGGCAAGCCGTGGGGCTTGAGTCCCTGTGGCCATAATAGAAAGGCTCATCCATGGTTACATATTTCACATCCGCACCGTTGCGGAGCAACTTGTCCAACATGTGCTCCAGCGCCGCCTGGCCCACGTAGGCCTCAGTCTTAGCCCGGCAACGATCCGAGCGGATCAACAGGCCGGTGCCGACTGCAAGCGCGATGTTGCGGCGCTTGAGATCCTTGATCGCCTGCTGCAAGTCGTCATCAGTCGCACGGTCAACATTGGTAGGGGCAAACTGTACGACGCTCACATGGCTGGCGACAGTTGCCCACGGCGCGTCCGGTTTCCACATATTCCCCGCGTCCGTCCGCAATCGTTCCCATCCGGGCGCTGGATGATCGACATGTGGACCGGCAAACATCCAGATTTCGGTGGCGTGGGCCTGACCGGCCAGCAGAAGGCCGACCGCCAATATCGAAAATAGCCTCTCCATCGGTCCACTCCTTTGCGACTAGCTCTATTTGACCCCGTGCAACTGCAAGTACTGCTTCACGAGGTAATCTTCCCCCACGCCATAGCTGTCTGTGAGCGCGTGGCCGGGATATTTTTCCCATGAGGAAAATGCCAGCCAATCGGGCGAAACGCGGAGGGTTCGCTCGATATGGGTAAAATTGCGCACAGCGTCGTCCAGCCAATCCTGATTGCTCATCGCCGCTCTCGGTGGAGCGTCGTTGTAGATAGTTCCGAGCGGAAGATGAACTTGATGAGCAAAATCTCGCATCGCCTGCAAAGATGCGGGCCAATGCGTAACGCCCCAGTTGATATCAACGAATGTATAGGCCAAGGGCTGGCCAGTTTTCACCTGGAAGAAACGCAGCCACTCCTTGTAGTCATCCTGCCAATGCGGCTGATCGGTTATGGACGGAAACGGTTCGCCATCGCCAATGATGACGTGAGGAAAGACTTTCTGATATTCACGGAGATTGGCGGCGACGCGCTCCGCAACATTCTCGATTGACGAATGGCACGCCAGCTTGCCGTTATAGTAATGGCCAAACCAGAGAGGCTCATCCATCGCGATGTAGTCAAGCGTTGCACCCGCCCTTTTGAGCTTGGCGGCAAGCGCCGCGGTCGCGAACGGTGCATAATGTCCTTCGACGCCTTCGCCACAGTGGGGAGGAGCATCTATTCCCGGCAGCGTATAGGCCTGCGCCAGCATCTCGATGCCGAGGGCGACGTGCTTTTGCTTCAGGCGCACGACGACCTTCGCCAGATCCTCGTCGGAAATCTTGAGCAGCGCCTGCGTCAGAATTCCCACGACATGAAGGTGATTCATGAATTCCGGCCAGGGCGCATCCGGATTATAGAACAGCGTATCCCAGCTTTGATGCCCTGCGGGCGACGTAAGTGCCCCCATGCTGAACCAGATTTGCGGTGTTGGCGCGCTGGGGCCGGCCGCCGTTGCCGGATTGGCCAGCAGAAGACCGGCCACCAATACCGAGAAGAGTATTTTCATCGGACGATACCAACCAAATCTGCGCCCTTCGTCGGATGCTTGCCTGTCATCAATCGCGCACCGCCTCCCTTCCTTCGTCATCTCCCAATGGATTCGGATTGGCGACATTGTCACGGACCTCAAGGTTCTGGCTGTTACGCACCACGAGGGCCTGAGTGAAATCCTGCAGCAGCTCGGTCCGCGTTTGCGGATCGACACCGTTGAGCGGCAGCTCCGGATGCTGGTTCCAGCCTCTGACGACATTGTTGCGGACGGCGCCGCCCGCGACCTCGTTTACCCAGATTCCGGTCCGTCCCGAATCGAGCACGGTGTTGCGCTCGATCGAAATGTTCGTGTTCGGCGACGATGCAGGGAAACGATTCGCGGCGTTCGTGGTCGCCACCATGATCGCGCCGACCGCAATCTGGCTGCCCGCGCCCGACGCCATGAGACCGAGGCTTCCGCGCACGATATTGTTGCGGATAATCAGATCATGCGCGGGTGGAGTGGGGGACACAACGAATGTGATGGCGTTGGCATTTTGCGAGATTCCGATCCCGGCGTCACTGGTGCGGCCGATCTCGTTGTCGGCGACGGTCAGCCCCATGTTGCCGGTCGCATACACGCCGCGCCCGAAAAGGATGTCGCGGACTACGTTCCGCTCGATGCTCGACCCGGCACCCCGGGACGCCGGGTTCGATAAAGCCATCCCGAATCCGGAAGTAAGCGTCGGCAAATCCGCATCAAAGCTGACGGTGACCGCACCGCCGAAGATCGGCGGCGCCGAGTCTGGCGGTTGTTGCGAGACAATGGTGGCGCCGCCAAGCTCGCCTCCCGTGGCGGAATCGACAAAGTTGACCTTGGTCCCATTGGGAAAACGCCCAAAGGCGATGCGATCGACCGTGAGCTGGCGCCGGCCGATTTGCTGTGCCACCGTGGCAATGTCTGTCTCGTACATGGCAAGCGCGTCATCGAGACTGCGCGCAACGTAGCTGTTGCGAAGGTGACTGTCTGCTCCGCAATTGACGAAGATGATGCCGCCCGCATTGGTCGCGATCAGGCCTCCTCGTCGCGGCATGACGCGCACGCGCTCGGCGACGGCATGGCCGGTGGTGTTGAACAGGATCGCCTGCACGCTGGACCCGTAGATCGTCGCGTCCGAAACCGCGATCTCTTCGCCGCCTTCGACCGAGATCGTGGCCTGCCCGCCGCGCACGAACGCCACGATGGTGTCGCCGGGCTGAAGCGTCGACAGCGTGGGCCCTTGCAGCCAGGGCGCGTTGTTCTGGATCAGGCTCAAAGCGCCGTCGAGGATCGGTTGCGCCACCTCCATGCGCGACGTTCCTGGCACGATGTCGCCGTCGCGGAATGCCATGGCCCAGATGGTGAGCGGACCGCTGGAAGCTCCGGACTGGGCAAGGCCGTTGAACTCAACCGGGTCAGGCCGCTGCGGGATCGTTGTGTAGGAGAGCCTGCGCGCCACGGGGTCGACAGCGGTCAGCTTCACAAGCGTGTAGGGCGGAGAGATGAAATCGGCGTGCAGCCGTGTCAACGTCACGCGCTGGCAGTTAATGATCGCAAAACCTTGCAGAAAGGCACCGGCGAAAAACACCGTGGAGTCGTCGAGATCGACGGTGAGATCGGTCAATGACGTCAAGCGCAGATAGGCCGTCGCATCCTGGGGCGTGAGAAAGTAATAGGCGCCACGATCGAGAGTAATCCGCCGGACGGGGCGGCCCCGCGCAAAGTCGAGCGCCGCCTGAAACAGCGGCCGTGCATCCGTGCTCGGGCTGTCGGGCGGGAGATTGCGCTCCGCAATGCCGAGCCGGACCAGATCATGCGACAGATTAATGACACCGGATTGTGCTGAGTCAGGTGGGACGGTAGCCCACTCGGCGCGCGCCGGCGACTGCGCAGCGGCGGTCCAGCAGCACAGCGCCACGAGCAGCGCAGCGCCAGCCCAGAAATTTCGTTTCATGATTACGTCTCCCTTGCTTAGCGAGCGTGCCCGGATGTTGTCGCGCCGAACGAGTCCGATAACAGGCCGTGTGCGGGGAAGAGGTCGGTTGCGTTCGTTTGAATCCCGTCTCTTGGTTGCGAATCGAACCTGGTCCGTTTCCGGCCGCCATAATGTTGGCAGGCCGATCCTTTGGCTTGAGGGAGCATCAGCGCAGGACTTTGTAAATGGATTCGAAGTGACCTGTTATGCCACTGATAATGCGGTCATTTTGCCTTCAAATGGACTCCGGCGAAGCAGCTTCGCTGCAGGGCTTGCAAATTTTTCAATCCGCTCGCCAGCGGCCTCAGCCTTGCGCGCGATCCCTTGCACTTTGCGGTCGGCCGGGCGGCTGCGTTGCTTAGGAGAATAACGCCTCTTGCCTAATCCAATAACGCGCGGGAAGCCGGCGCGTCAGACGTGTCCTGGGGTCATCTCAAGGAAGATAGGCGATTTGGATGATTCCCGTTCCCGGGCGGTAGAGGACCAGATGATCGAGGTTGCCGGAGTGATCGAAGTCGAAAGCAAGTGCCCGGTCGCTGGCATGCTTGAGATCGTACCCCCCCATTCCCATGCCGGCATACACCGGGCTGAAGTTTCCGCCGGTGTTTTTCAGGATGGTGGC
Organism: Bradyrhizobium sp.; assembly: GCF_019244115.1. Lineage (GTDB taxonomy): Bacteria > Pseudomonadota > Alphaproteobacteria > Rhizobiales > Xanthobacteraceae > Bradyrhizobium. The sequence goes on along the minus strand of NZ_JAFATE010000399.1, from coordinate 34,674 downwards.
GATGCCGACGCCGGGTCGATAGAGCAAAAGGTGGTCCGGCTTTCCGGTATGTTCATAGTCGAAGGCGAGTGCCCGATCATTGGCGGACTTCAAATCGAAACCACCAATTCCGTCCCCTTGATATACCGGAGTGAAGGTTCCTGCGGAGTTCTTGAGGATCGATATCCTGCCCGAACCCGGGCGATAGAGTACAACGTGGTCAAGCTTGCCGCTGTGATCATAGTCGAAGGCGAAAGCTTGCTCGGCACCCGCTCCTGAGTCGCGAGGGTTGCCCCCGTCATCCGGAACATGAACTGTCTGTATCCGGGAGAACCTTCCGTTCGAGCTTGTCCAAATCTCCATCGTCCCGGTGCTCGGTCGGTAGCGCACGAGATGATCCAGCTTGCCAGTGTGATCGAAGTCAAGGACGAACGTCTGGTCGGTGAGGGGGTTAGAATTCTCTGCGGACCCGGCTCGGTCCACCTCGGACTGCTGGTAGACGGGAGTAAAGATTCCTTCGCCGTCATTCCTGACGACCAAGATCACGTCGGTGCCGAACCGGTAGAGCACCAGATAATCCAGTTTGCCGCTGTGTTCGTAGTCAAATGCAAGTGCCCGATCGGCGCTGGATTTCACCTCGTAGCCCCCGATTCCATCGCCCGCATAGACCGGACTGAAGGCGCCTTCGGTGTTCTTCATGATCCAGAAGTTACCCGCGCCGGGTCGATAAAGCGCCAGATGGTCCAGTTTGCCGCTGTGATCGTAATCAAACGCAAACGCCTGATCGTTTCGCGATCTCAGATCATAACCGCCAATTCCGGTGGCTGATCGGTTCGGTCTGTGGTTACTTTGAAAAATCGAGACACCCTTGCCTGCGCCGCTCCGCCCAGTGAAGGTCTGCAGGCTCGTCCATGCCGTAAGACTCGAGAGGAGTCCTGTGCCTGCAATCATCAAGAGCAGTACGAAAAGAAAGCTCCACCCGAGGGACATCCGCAAGCGCGGACGTGCTGCCGATGCGATCCAACCATTCATAGTTGCACCGCGCGCTCTATCGGGTCTCTCGTCGATCGCCTGTTCCGATAAACCGAATTGCTGGTTATCCGACGCTCCGCCGTCAGCAATTGGCTCTTCAGTCGGCGCAAGTGGCCCGTTTGTGGCCGCCTGGCTATCAACCTCAGAGCCATTTTTGGCCGATGTCCGCTCCGCCGTTTTTTCGACTATGTCTGACTGGGGCGTTGCCACAAGCATCGGATCAACGCTTGTGTCTGCGACAATTGGTTGGACCGGTGCGATGAAGCGGTAGCCACGCCTGGGAAGCGTTTCGATAAATCGGGGATTATCGGCAGAATCGCCAAAGGCGGCGCGGAGCTTCTTGATCGCAGTGTTGAGACCGAGATCGGCATCAACCAAGGAATGCTCACCCCAAAGCTGCTCTTGCAGCTCCTCGCGCGTCACTAAACTTCCAGGATTCGCGAGCAGCCGAGCAAGGATCCTGAAGGGCTGTTCTTGCAACGGGACTTTGAAGCCATTCCTTCGCAGCTCTCCGGCCGCGAAATCGACCTCATAAATGCCACACCTGACGGCTCGCGCGCCTTTCGCACGAGCTTCTTGCTGTCCCATCGCGCCAGCCCCCTACATATATTATGTCTTACGTCAGGTCGCCGAGGAGCACCGCTAACTTTCCCTGGTATGATTCGCCTGATGAATGCCGCAGAAAGTCTTGCATTGCGATCCCGTTTGATTGCGCACACGAAGGTTTGACCGATGCGCCGATACGGCGGAACGCTACCACTTTTTACCGCACCAACCGAACCCGCGATATCGCGTGAGGTGGTGATGTACTTGCATTTTGGCAACCAAAGCGAAGCCCGGGTTGTGATACATGCCGCCCCCAATTTCGGCCGAAAACTAGTCGTCAATATTTGCCGCCGGGCGCGCATACGTCCGAACTATCCGTCGGGTCGAAGGACATATTCCGCAATCAGCGGCATAGCGCCCCTGCCCTCCGAAGGCAAAGGTCACACGTTCGAATCGTGTCGGGTGCGCCATTCCGGTCCCAAACCACGAACGTTTTGGAGTGGACTGGGTTTGCCGAGAATAGCCGCTCTGACGGCTTCCTTGCTGCCGACGATTTTCACCGATTTGTCACCGACAATGATGGCGCCGATCAGCGCGCGCAGATAAGCCTTGCGCGCGGGCGTTTCGCCATTATTGGGCAGGTCTCTCATCAGTTTGCTGAACGCAGCGATCCTTTCCGGGTCGATGCTGGCTGATGGCAGCACTTGGGACGCGGCGTGGTCATAGGCTGCCTGAGCCTTCTCGCGGTCGGCTTTGAGCTCAACGATTCGCTCGCGAAGAAGATCGTCGAGTTCGACGATGCCTTCCTCGATTCCGCGATAGAGCCGCTTGAGGCGATCTTCGGCGTCCATGACCTGAGATCTCAGCGAAGCGAGGCGGCGGTCAACGGCGGCGGTGCGCTCCTGCCGCCGGGCGGCAATCGCGGAAAGCAGTTCGGCCAGACGTTCGGGCGTAAACATGTTCTCCTTGAGTGCCGTCAGAACCAGATCGTCCAGGAACGCCATTCGGATCGTATTTCCCCGGCAGGCGGTTGGTCCCTTCTGCCCACGGCTTGCACAGGTGTAATAGGCGTAGACGCGCCCCGTGCTGGAGGTTCCGGTCCGCTGCGTCATCCCACCTCCACAATGGGCACATTTGGCAAGTCCGGTCAGGAGGATCGGGCCGGTGACCACGCGAGGCGGTGTGACCTTGGGATTGTTGGCGACAAGCCGGGCCTGGACGCGATCGAACAGGTCCTGCTCGACAAGGATGGGAGTTGCGATCTCAACGATTTCCGAGGTGGGTTTGCGTTCGCCGCTTTTGGCGGAGCGAACATTGTAACGCCAGCGGCCGACATAGACAGTGTTGGTCAGGATATGGTGCATGGGACCGACGCCAAAAGTCCCGCCCGCCTTGGTTCGGTAACCACGGCTGTTGAGCCATTTGACCAGTTGCTTGATACCGAGCGGTGGGGTGCCGGTCCTGGTGTCACCTTCCGCATAGAGGCGGAAGATCAGCCGGACTGTCTCGGCCTCGACGGGCTCGACAGCAAGGTGCTTCTTGATCTTTTGCCCCCGCCGTTCGGCTTCGACAATGGTGTAACCGAGCGGAGGCGAGGCACCATTCCAGAACCCTTGTTTGGCATTCTCCTTCATCGCCCGGGTAACGTTCTTGCCGTTTTCCTTCGAGGTGTACTCGTCGAAGATGCCGATGATCTGGCGCATCATCTCCTGCGACGGTCGGTGCCCGTCGGTTGCGTCATCGAGACGACCTCGACACCGTGACGGCGAAGCTTGCGGATCGTCAGTTCCATCGTGGCGCCGTCGCGGAAAAACCGCGAAAAGGAGTGCACGACGATAACGTCATAGGGATGATCTGCATCGCAGGCCCGTTCCAGCATCGCCTGAAACACAGGCCGCCGGTCGTCGGTCGCGCTGGCCCCGGATTCGACATACTCATCGACGACAGTCCAGCCGTTCGACAGGCAATGGCGCGTGGTCAGGTCGCGCTGCGAGGGAATCGACACCTCGCCCTCGGCCTGCCGTCCGGTCGAGACCCGCAGATAAACTGCGGCTCGGAGCGGCGCGGGGCAGTCGGTCGCGGCAAGACCTATTCTCGATTGCAGATTGCGGGTCATCAATACGTCCCCCTCGTTCTGTCCGTTAATTTGGCCGCATACCAAGCGTATGAAGATTGAATCCTGGGGCAAAGTCCGTCAATTTGTGGCCGCGCGCCGATATCGCTTTCCGGTTGCTTTATTCTTGCATATTTTTCCCAAAAATGGAACTACAATCTTCCATTTTTTGGAAATCTACGCTAGTATCCGCGCCATGGTGGTGATCGGCACGGACATTGTCGAGCGGTTCTTTGCCGAACGGGCTGGTCATCGGGGCATCGATGCGGCGCGTGCTCAATACAGGGCGTGGTTGGCGATCGCGGAAGCTTCGGAGTGGCGCACGCCGCAGGACGTGAAGCGATCGCATCCCAAGGCGAGCATCCTGAAGGGCGGACGCGTGGTGTTCAACATCAAGGCCAACGACTACCGCCTGATTGCCCTGGTACAATATCGTGATGGCGTGTTGATGATCCGCTTTTTCGGCGATCATGACGACTATGACAAAGTGGACGCGGAGACGGTGTGATGAAAGCGACTTTGATCATTATCCAGAATCAGGCCGATCATGAGGCGGCCAAGGCGCTCGTCAGCAAGCTGATGCAATCGAATGAGGCTGCCGACCGCGCGCGCATGGTAGCGCAGGCGCGCCTTATTGAGGCGTACGAGCGCGCGCGCTGGCCGCGCAAAGCGCCACCGTTGCCCGATTTGCTGACCTATCTGGTGGAGCAACACGGTTTAACGCGCGCTGATCTTGTGCCGCTTCTGGGCACTGCGAGTCGTGTCAGTGAAGTCATGTCCGGCAAGCGTGAATTGAGCATGACGATGGTGAAGCGTTTGCGCGAACGTTTCCGTATTCCCGCCGATTTGCTGATTTCGGCGAGCGAGGGCGCCGCGGCCTAGCTGGACAGGACTGGAGCGCGCCGACATAGGAGCGCGCGAGCCGGATTGTGGACTGGTACAACGCCCATCGCGCATCATCCCCGCTTCCGCATCAGGGGATTCATTGCCTCATCCGGCGCAGCGATATCGTCTTGGGATGAGCGAGGCCCCTCAAACAACGCATCGAGCTGTCTGCCGAGCCAGGTTTCCAGCACCTGGACCTCAGTGTCGGTCACGCGCAGGGCGCTGTCGATCTCGAACTCAACCGACCAACCGGCCTCCTTGTCTGAACTTCTTCGCCGTCCTGTCGCGGGCCGGCGCGGCGGGCGGGTTGCCTTCCGCTCAACGGCCATAGTCCAACTCGCGGTCACGTGGGCGCGCGGTGGATCGCGCAGCAGGGCGGGCGGCCTCTTGGGCGGCCGATGGCTTTGTGGGCTGCATCGCCCGATCCGCCGATTGCCGGCTGTGATGCCGATCGGCCTGTTTCACCGACAGAGTGGCCTGTTCGATGACGGCGATCGTCGATGTCTTGGCGTGTCCGTTGGACAATCGACCGGCGAGGAGTGCGCGCCGGTCTTCGGCGGAAGCCCGCTCGGCCTGCTGCGCACGATCCAGCGGCAGACCGGAGGACAGCAACGTATCGATCTGGGAGCGATCGACGACGAGCCGGGTCTCGTCGCGGGCGCGGCTCGCCGCGACATGCACGGCATGTCGATCGAACCGGGGATCGAGCAGCACGACGGCGCGATCGACTGTCATGCCCTGCGATCCGTGCACGGTACTGGCATAGGCCCAGCCGAGCCGAGCTCGTCCGCGTTCGTCGACAATATCGGCGGGAACAAAGCTGATGCGGCGCGTGTCGATAAACGCTTCAATGCGGATGTTGCCGGCCGCATTCTGGTCTTTCGCCGGATCAGCGTGAACGGCGGTCACCGTCGCAACCGTACCGTTGACGACGCCGAGCTGATCGTTGCGAAGCTGGAAGCGGATTTTGTCGCCGGCCGCGATGTCAAGACGGGTTGACTGGCCCGATGGTGTAACCGCCTCAACGCGGGCCTCTGCGCCGTGAATGACCCCCTCGCGTTTGAGTTCGGCGCGAACCGCCCGCGAGACATCCGCGACCTGTTTGTTGGTCCGGGCGATCAGGAGGATAGAGCTGTCGGGATGCTCGACCCTTGCATGGTTCCAGAGTTCGACGATCCGCTGCAGCGTAGCCCGGTGGGAGGGAGCTTCTTCGAAGCAGCCGTGCGCCTGGAATGCGTCCAGCGCTTCCTTGGCCCGACCCACGCCGAAATCCGTCACCGCCTGCCGCGCCCAGGCGTCACGCTGGCGAACAATGGTGTCAACACGCGTGGCCTCGACGCTGCGAACGACGAGATCGAGGCCCGGGCCCGCGCCGATCGCCTGCAATTGCCGGCGATCGCCGACCAGAATCACCCTGGCTTGTGCCCGCTCGACTTCCGACAGCAGGGCATGGGTTTCTCGTGAAGACAGGAGACCCGCCTCGTCGACGATCAAAACCGACTTCTCGTCAAGGAACCGCTCGCCTGCCTTAAGGCGTTCGACCCAGGACGCGGTTGCACGCGCTTCGATGTTCAGATCCTGCTGAAGCGCACGAGCGACACGCCATGCGGTGGCCGTGCCGATAACGCGATGTCCGGCCGCCTGCCAGGCTTCCACGATCGGCGCGAGCGTGGTGGTCTTGCCCGAGCCCGGAGCGCCTTCGATGACGACGATGGCGTCCGGACCCGTTGCGGCCTCAGTGGCGAATACCTGTTCAGCCCTCAACCCATGCGCGGCACTTCGCGCCTTGATGTCCGCCGGATCGATCCCGGCCCCGCGCCGTTCGGCCAGCCTTGAGGCCGTCGCAACAAGGTCTCGCTCGATCGCGATCATCTCCGGCGTCGAGTAGCGCGCCTGGCCTATGGCATCGCGGCCGATTTCGACGAATGTCCCGGAGGTGACAAGCTGATCGACCCCCCGGTCAAGGCGCGACAGTGGCAGGCCCAGCCCGACACTTGCCGCGTGGACGGAGCGAACCAACTCGCGGCGGTCGATGACGCTTTCATGCTCAGTCAATTCTGCCGGCAGCATCGCCAGCCGGTCAGCGAAGACGTGCCCGGCATCGGCGACGACAAACTCCCGGGCCGATCGCTGCTCGAGCGCCACGCGTATGTCACCGTCAACACCCGCCGATTGTGCCGCCTCCCGCCAGACAGCTTCGCGCTCGGCATCCGGCTCTTTCGCGTGGCGCGTCGATTTGGCGACAGCGGAGGCCAGCGCAGCCGATGAACCGCTGGTCGTGCCCGCCTCCGCCAGCTCCTTTTCAATTTCCTGGCGGCGCGCGGAGAAATAGGTGATGGCTTTGTCGCTGATACCGGCCAGCTCGAAGGTGCCGTTCGGCCCGAGGCGATCGATGTCGAAGCCGAGATCGGCCATCTCGTTTGCGAGGGCCGCATGATAGACAGCGCCAGCCGCCATCTTCCAGTCGCGCAGGACGGTGGAATGCAGCGCCCCCACCGTGCCGTCGGCGCGCGTCGCCATGTTCAGGACGACGGCATGGGTGTGAAGGTTCGGATCACCAAAGAGGCGACGATCGGCATGCTCCGCCGGACGGCTTTCGCCGTGTTGGAACAGCGCGGCCGTCAGCGCGACCTTTTCGACGCGCGCGCCATCTTTGCCGCGGCGTGCGTATATGGCTTCCCGTTCGATCGTGGCCAGGCTAGCGCGGACGGCGCGCTCCTGAGCGGCTTCGAGGTTGCGCCGCAGATCCTCATCGGCGAAGGCCCACGCCAGCGACACCGAGCGCGGCGCGGAAAACGTCAGGTCGAAGGCCGGAACACGCCGGTCCACCTTGCCGCCCGCGTTGGTGATAAGCGACTGCCCGTTATCGCCGAGCCCTTCATAGAGGCGGGGGAATTCTTGTCGCTGGACCGTTGCAGCATCGCGTCGGCCGAGATCGCCACGCGGCGCATACCAGACGCCCTCCGGCTCCCTGCTGCCAAGATAGTATTCGGCGCCGCGCACATAGTAGGCGCTGGACGCCGCCACATTCCACGTTGCAACCACCGCAATGATCTCCGCACGCAAGACCATCGAGATGCGGTGTTTTCAGGGGCAGGAGTTGGATTCTGGCCCCACGATTGGTGTTTCTACTCAGAATCCAGAAATGCGCGGAGGAATCTGCTCGTGGTGAAGCGCATAGAGATTAAGAAGACGTAGCCGGTTTGTTGCGTTCTCGACCCCGTCGGCAGGGCTCCCCCATGCTCAAGCGGCGGCCACGTCCTTGCTCATAGGGCGATCGGGATGCACAGCCGAAAAGATCCGAAGTCTTTCTATCCCGATCAAGTTGTTTTCCCGGCATCCGCCAGATGTTCCTGCCGGTGGCTTGCTAATGGCTCCGCCCTCGCGTGGGACAAGAACACTCTTCGGCCTTTCGCGGCATAAACGGCCTCCTCCCCGCGAGGTGGGGCCCCCCTCCATTTATTCCACGGTGCCGAACAGTCTTCTTGCCCTTGCTACCCCGCTGCTCGCCGCGAGGCAGGGCTGCAGCGCAACGCTGCAACCCAAGCCTCAAAGGAGCAAGATCATGCATCACGGTCTCGCCACCCGGTTCGGCCACAACGCCCACCAAATCAGCGGACGCGAAGCCCTCGACAACGAGACCCTCAACCGCCACGTCCCGGCTGTCTTCGCCCGCGAGGCGCATGACAGCCGGTCGGAACGTTACGTCTACGTACCCACGATCGAGATTGTGGAGGGATTGCGCCGCGAAGGATGGTTTCCGTTCTTCGCCGTGCAGGCCGTGCCACGCGACGGTGACCGGCTCGGCCATGCAAAGCACATGCTCCGCCTGCGTCGTGACGAGGGCATCGGCAAGCCCGAAGCGGCCGAAGTCATCATCGTCAATTCGCATGACGGAACCTCGGCGTACCAGATGTTTGCGGGCATGCTCAGATTTGTTTGCACAAACAGCCTCGTTGCGGGCGAGCGCTTCGAGGAAGTCCGCGCGCCGCACAAGGGCAATATTCAGCACGACATTATCGAGGGCGTTTATACGGTTGCGGAAGACTTTCCGCGCCTCATCGAATCCGTCGAGACGATGAAGGAAACAAAGCTCTCGCGGGACGAGCAGACTGTTTTCGCTGAAGCTGCACTTGTCGCCCGGTATGGCGAGGCCGAGAGCCCCGTGCGTCCGGACCAGCTCATTGCACCTCGGCGCCGCGAGGATGTCGGGCAGAGTCTCTGGCTGACACTGAACGCAGCCCAGGAAAACCTCATTCGTGGCGGGCTTCACGGCCGCCGCCAGACCAGCGATGGCCGTGTTCGCCGCGCGCAGACTCGTGCCATCAATGGCATCGACCAAAATGTCGGCCTCAACCGCGCGCTCTGGACACTGGCAGAAGGCATGCAGCGCCTGAAATCTGCCTGACCGGCAATGCCGGGGACCCGGACAAGGCTTCTCGGCTTTCGCCCCCCGTGCCGAAAAATTCTCGCCGGTCCGCACGCGGCCCGGCGAAGAAGGTGCTGGGTAAAAAAAGCCGCTCGCCGGGCTCCGCCGGCTCGAACAACACGGCTGCCAAAATAGCATCACCCTGACCGGACAGGACAAAGTCAGCGCCACATTGTGCGGCACTCGCTTGATCGTTCGTTCTTCCTTATGCGCTGGTCTTCGCTCAGGCGGCGTCCCAGTAGGCTTCGCGCCGTTTACGCCATTGCGTGAATGGCACTTCGACCATGACGGGAATACCGAGGCCGAAAACCAGTTCATCATCGCCCGGTCGCGCCACGCCATGGTGGCCGTGACAGCGGAGGGCTGACGTGCCGCCAGCGCCGAACGCGATGAAGAGGCGCCGACCGCCAGCGTCTCTGCTGACGGTGCCGGCGAAGCCTCCGATACGGCCTCTCATTTCGGCGGGTCTGGCGCCGGCCCGGCCTTGGCCCGCAACGGCTCCGCCGACCTTCTTCCCCTGCGGCCGCGCCGCATTCCTCGCGCAGCAACAAGCTCGGCTGCCGCCGTCCTCCACTGACGCTGCGGTCCTTCGGATGCAGACGCCCGGTCCGTCGCCTCTCGACGGCCATCGAGTCCGCATCGGGCGGCTTCGGACAACTCAGGAGAGACGACAATGGCTCAGATCGGCACCTTCACCCGCGACGAAAACGGCGCTTACGCCGGGACGATCAAGACCCTCACCCTCAACGTCAAGGCCACCATCAAGCCCTGCACCCGCGACAACGACAAGGCGCCCGACTATCGCGTCACCGCCAACGGTGTGGAATTCGGCGCCGGCTGGACCAGGACCGCTCGCGAGACGGGCGCCGAGTACCTCTCGCTCAAGATCGACGATCCGTCCTTCAACGCGCCGGTCTACGCATCCCTCGTCCAGGGCGACAAGGGCGAGCACAAGCTGATCTGGTCGCGATGACCGACCACGGGCGCTCCGCTCACGGCGGAGCGCCCACTACTCGATCACGTAGCCTAGCGCGCGATAGCCCACGCGTCGCTTCGCGGCCATCCGGGCCAGAACGGGAACTGCATTATCGACGTAGTCGACGACCAGCACGTCTCTCTTACCATCATGCTGTCGATGCAGACGACCGACATACTGCGCCAGGGTTCCCTTCCAGGCGATCGGCATCGTCAGGAACAACGTATCAAGCCGGGCATCATCGAAGCCTTCACCGATGTAGCGGCCTGTCGCGAGTATCAGGCGCTCGTCATCGTCAGCAACATTCAATGTCGCGTTGGCCTGCTTGCGATCCGTCGCGGACATGCCGCCACGCAGGACAACAAGATTTTTCACGAACGGCGAGAACCTCTGCTGAAGATAATCGAGGTGATCCTTTCGCTCCGTCAGGACGATGGGGGAACGCTTGGCTTCCAGCGATTTTAGCACATCATCGAAGATCAGGTCATTTCGGCTACTATCCTGTGCTAGTGCCGCATAGATCGCGGGTATTGATGGGCGCTCGACGGAAGCCAGGGACGACGGCAATTCAAAACTCGTCGAACGGTCGCGGGCACGATGACAAATGCCACGCTCGGTAGCTTGGACCCTCGCATCCACCCGATGGCGAACGGGGCCGCATTGCATGAAGATGATGGGATGATGCCCGTCCTTTCGGGCGACAGTCGCAGATAAACCAAGGACGTATCGCGCCTTTGACCGCCGAGCGACACGCTCGAAGCTTGTTGCTGACAGGTGATGGCATTCGTCGACAATAAGATGGCCGTAATCGGCGACGATATCGGCAACCTCTCCGTTGCGCACCAGGCTTTGGATCAGCGCCACATCGATGACGCCAGTCGCCCTCCTTTTCCCGCCCCCAACAATACCGATCTGTTTCGGGTCAATGTTCAAAAAGGAACCGAGTCGCTCCACCCATTGAGTGAGCAGTTCTCGGCGATGAACGAGAATCAGCGCATTGCGGGCGCGGTGCGCGATGAGGGCTGCTGCGACAACCGTCTTGCCAAAGGCCGTCGTGGCGGCGAGCACCCCGTTGTCGTGGGCGGCGAGAGCATCGAACGCCGCCAACTGCGGCCGTCGCAGTTCGCCCTGGAAGGACACGTTCGCGGGAAGCGCCGTGCCGATTTCGCGCAGATCTTCCAGATCGGCAACGGCGCCATGGCTTTTGAATAGATCGATTGCTTCCTCGAGGCAACCTCGAGGCAGGGCGACATGCTGCGCAAAAAGCTCGGCGCAGGAGACGACCCGCGGTTTGCTGAATGTCGGCAATCGCATGGCCTGGGCGCGATAGAACTCCGGGTTCTGGAACGCCGCCAGACGAATAAACTGCGCAATCAGGGCTGGCGGCAGCTTTGTCCGGTCGATGTAAACCTGATCGGCGACCACAATCCTGATGCTGTGCGGTATCGCGGCCTCAATACGCCGCGGCGCACCGCGGCGGGACGGCGACATCTTCCACGGTTCGTCGGCATGTTCGTCGTCCACCGGCATGCGGACGCCCAAAATCCGACCCGATAGCTCCGCCTCGTCCGCGATCCTGAAGACCATGTCAGCTGACAATTTGGGCAGGGACGACAGATACGCCCATTGGTCGTCGTAAGGCCGCAGATTGTTGTCGACAAAAATGCTGTTGCCGATCTCACGAGCTTTCCTTTGCAACGGTAGTGCAATCAGGTTGCCAAAGCCCCCAAGGGGCATCGTGTCCTGATTGGGAAAGAAGCGATCATAGGATGTGAAGCCGATCTCAGGACGTTTTTCCATCGTCTCCGTGATCAGGGCAGAGCCCATCTGCCTGGCGATTTTTGCCGGGACCGGCTCGGAGAAGAATATCCAGACATGCCCGCCATTCCCCGGTCTCGACCGCTCCAGGGCCGCGGCAATTCCCTTCGCATGACAGGTGCCGAGCAAGGCTCTGGCGTCATCCGCCCAGCTTTCCTTGTCGAAGTCAGCGGCAAGGAACCAGCATGTCTCGTCCTGCAGCAGTGGATAAACCCCGGCGACAAAGTCACCGGTGCGCGTATGGCCTCCGCGCAGGTGCTTTTCGATGATGTCCCCGGAGAGTGGGATGAATGCCTGATGCGGGCATTCTCCACATTTCACCTTCGGCTTGCCGCAAACCCCCTTCACCCACTCGTTGGAGCAGGCTGGCGAATAGCCTGAACGTCCGGCCTTTCTGTTTTCCCAGCGCACCGGAAAAACATCGGGACGCCCGGCGAACAAGCGTCGGAACAACTCGACTTTTTCGATTGATGGCGAGTTGTTGGTAACAGGGGCGTCGGAAAAAGAAGGTCTTTCGACCGCCTGGCTGCCGGATGTCAGCTTTTGCTCAAGCGACTCCAACTTGCGCTCAAGCGCCATCCGTTCGGCATCCAGGTCAGCCAACCGCTGCCGGATGCGCGCAATCTCCTCCAAAGCATCATTCTTATCGATCACCCGCTTGCAGCCCGCGCCTACGTTTATCTCGCGCGCCAGCATAGACCAAAGGCGCCCCCGGCTTAAGGCGGAGAATGCATCACTACGGCCAGAGACGTTCGGGATTATGCGGAGCGTAGACGCCGAGACCGGCGAAAAACCAGGCCATCACAGGACGGCACTCCGCATAATCCGCTCTCTGCCTAATCGACGTGTGGTGCACCGCGTAATGCGCCGGTCTTCGCCCAGGCGGCGTCCCTGTAGGCTTCGCGCCGTTTTCGCCATTGCGTGAACGGAGTTTCGACGACGGCAGGATTGCCGAGACCGAAAACCAGAGCGCGAACGACAACGAAACCGTCAACGATGCGCACGCCAAGCTCATCGTCCAGGTAGTTTGGCTCGATCACGTCGATTTCATTCTCGTGGCGGATTTTCTCAGGTTTGTCCCTGGAGGCGGCAACCCACGTTTCGATAGTGCGGCGACCTGCATATTTGCTGACCACGCGTTCGCGTGTTTCGGAAATGCCGAGTTTGCACACGACCTTGATCTTGAAACGCGCTTCGAGCGTTGCCGCGTCGTGCTGCTGATAGAGCTTGAGGATTTGTTCCCAGTTCTGGGTTGCCACGATTGCAGCAGCTCCTTTTTCCCGGCCGACATTGAGCAGTTTGGGAAACTGTTCAAGACGCCCCAGCACGGGAAGCTCATCCAAGATCAGGTGCAGCCACGGACGATCCCGTTTCGGCATGGAAGGGCTGAGCAGCTTGCCGCAAACGACATCCACAAGCAGCCCGCTGATCGCGGTCGAGAGCAGAGGATACTCCGCATTGTGCTGAAGAATGATCGTCCGGGGCAGGCCGGACTGTTCGGAAAGCCAGTCGCGGACGCTGAAGCGGCGCTCCTTGTTGGAGGCTTCCGCCTGCGCCAGCGGACGGATCGTCGTCAGGGCCGCGACCCACAACGTCAGTATCAGGCTCAGCGTGGTTCTGTTGGCTACGCCTTCGTCGTCGAGTTCGATGAGGTGGGCGCTTGGCGCACGTGCAGCCTCAAGAGCCGCACGCAGCTCTTTCGGGCTCTGGAATACGAACTTAAACAGATCGGCCCATCCCCAATCGGTTTTGCGCGCCCGTTGCAACGCTTCGATGGCTCCCGACAGGATGGCCTTGGCCCCATTGGACCACATCGAATCCAGTTCTGAGCCCGACGACACGAGCTTTTCCGCAACCTCGCGAGCCCCTTGCGCGTTGGTTACGTCGCGGCCAATATCCCAGGTCCATCCTCTTGCGTCATGAGGCGCCACCAGAAGAATCTGGTCAATCGGCGCGCAGGCAAGAACGTCGCCCTTGGCGTCGTGAATGATCGATCGCTCCCCGCGCACCAGAACCTGTTCGGCCCAGCCACGGATCACGGCGCTCTTGCCCGAACCTTGGTCGCCGACGACGAGAATGTTGGAGGCTTCTGCGACGGGCGTAAGCTGAACGTAGGGCGCAAGCCAGAGCGAATCCGGTTGCGGAGCTCCGGTCACGGCAATGGCCTTGCGCAGTGAGACCCGGCCCTGCGCTCCGAATATCGGCCACGGACCCCGGATCGTGCGGACAGTCTCCTTCGGCGACGTATGCTTCCAGCTCCAGATGGCCACAAGAATTGCCGCGATCATCGAGCAGCCAAGAAATAGGCAGAGCCGGAGATAGAACGGCGGCCAGGCCAACCAGGCCCGGAGATTAGCTGTACGGCAATCGAGATCGAAGACCTGCAACGGCCCCGGTCCGCAGTAGCGGAGGAAACCTTCATACCAGACCGTTCTCCAGAAATAAGCCGCGGTGATGTTCGAATTCTCAAACGGGGCGAGAAGGGCGATGATGAAGAAGCCAGAGATCATGACGCCGCATGCCACGACTAGCGCGGCTGCCAGTGCGGGACCTGGGGACTTCTTGACCTTGATGCTTGTCATTGTCCGGTTACTCTACGATTCTGAGAAGGATCGAGCCGATGACGACAAGGCAGAAACCGGCGGCCCATCCACGCACGACAGCTCGGACGAACCACCTGGGTTCGCGGCTTCGCAAAAGCGCCCAGCCGTAATCCCGTCCGGCTTCCGGAACGGCGGAAGATTGAACGTGCGCAGTAGGCTCGGGCTCTCGCCAGTTCGGAAGCGGGTTGCGACTGCCGAGGCCTGACAGGAACGCCGCGAGGCCCTCTCCTCCAAGGCGCTCCAGCGCGCTCGGATCGAATTCGGCCGCGCCCGTCTCGAATTGCGAGGCCAGCCGCTGTGCGGTTACCCGCCGCTCGCGGCTGCCTTCGTCGATGGCGCGTGACGCCGCTGCTCTGAAACTCTCACTCTTCATCGACCGTCTCCGTCGTCTTGAAGGCACGGTCAAGTTCTGCGAATAGCGCCACCAGCCATTGGGCAACATCACCACGTGCGATCTTGGCTTCCGCACGTCGCAGGCCGCTCAGTTGCATGGCGGCCGGCGTATCGAGGTCCACGACATCGATGAACCGGGAGCCGGCCGCCTCGAAATACCGCCATGAGCCGCCAGGAATGGCGCCCATAGTGATGAGTGCATTGCTCTGCGCCGTACTCTTGAGCTTGTCGCTCCATTCCTGCCAGGCGGCGGACGCCGGATGCAGATCGGCGATGCGGCCATCGCGCTGGTTTTCGGCAAGGATGATGTTCGCGCGAGGGATGGCCGTCGTCAGGCGTTCGACTGTCCAATGCGCCTGTCGCATCGCTTCTGCTTCGGCCGTGAATGGTACGAAGACGACCGGATAGAAACCAAATTCGCCAAATTCTTCGTCCAGATCGACCAGAGCAGCCCATTCGGAGAACCGGCCAACCTCGCCAGCACCAACGTCGATAAGGATCGGAGCGGTCGTGTGCGCTCGTGTGACGGCGTCCAGCACCGGGCTGAACCGCGCCAGCTCCTTGCCGGGATCGGCACGCGCCGCCTTGGGATCGGAGGCAATGGTAATGACTTCCTGGCCCAGCGCGGCCGACAACCGCTTTTGACGGTCGATTTGAATAACGACCGGCGAATATCCCGCGATCGCCAGTTTGTCGGTGATTGCCAGTGCCAGCGTTGATTTGCCGACCCCGCCTTTTTCGTTGGCGACAACGATGGCCCTCCGCCTCTTGTCGGTCTCTGTCATGGCTCTTTCCTTCCTCCCGCTTGATCACGGGGCCAAGGACGAAGCCATGGAATCGAACAGGCCGGATGGATTCTGAGTTTTTTGCGGAAAAAAGGTTCAGCGCGCGAGGTGCGCCGCGCACTGATCTTCACAAATCTTGTACGCGTAAAGCAGGAATTCCCGTCCGCTCATCAGTTCGGGATGCCGACTTTCGCTGAACATCTCGGGCTGCTCTTTAAGATGCTGCCGGCTGCGTTCGATCCGTTCGATGAACTGCGCAGGAGACAACGCTGCGGATTGCCTGCGAGCGATCCTCCCAATGTCCCGGATGAATTCGAAGCCCTTCAAACTCGCCAGCCGATGGAACATCAGCTTTGGGTCGAAATTCCCGGCATAGACAGCCGGAAAGACCACCCCGGCATCGATCGGGTGGTTGAAACCTGCGGCAACCTCCGCCTGCTCCAGATCGAGAACCTCCTCCGCATCCGGGCCCTGCCGCATGCTCTTGCTGATTTTGTTCTCGATGCGGCGAAATTCCCGCGCCCGCTCGCGGCACATGTTGAGCGCGACAAATTGCGTCTTCTGGAAGCGTATTTCCTCCCCGACCGCGTCCTTGCGTTGGTTGCGAAAGCCCTCCGCCCAGACCGCGATCTCCCGGCGGACCGTGCTGCTCGGGTACAGGCATCGCAGGAGTTTCTGGCGCTGACCATTGCGCCAGGCCGTATCAATGAGGCGACGGCGGCGCTTCCCGGTCGTGCGCTGGTCGCGCTCGGGCCAGGGAAGCGGCAGTAACTCCTTGTCGAAGATGAAGTTCTGCGCCGCCTCCTGATCCGCCCAGTTGCGGACATTTCTTCCATCGCGCAGCGGCACAAGATGCCGAAGGCGCTCGAAGATCACGAAGACGCTGACCGCGAAGGCGTCGTTGATCTGCTTCTCGATATCGTCGGTGACCTGCCCGCCGCTTGACCGCTCAGGCCGCATGCCGACCATATTTGCTCGAACGAGCAGCGGCTCGCCCCGGTCGAACCGCTCCCGTTCCTCCGGCGTCGCCTGAATCGCGAGCGGATCGTCGAGGCTATCGACAATCATCCCTTGCAGACTCTGAGCCGGCCAGCCGGCCGCCAGCTTTATCTGCAGCGGAACCTGCGGCGGATAAGCGGCCCTTCCCTTGCGTATGGCCTCCCCGCTGACCGCGACGATCGGTCGGCTGAAGTCGAGATACCCCTGAAAAGGCGTGTCCGAAAGCAACAGCTTGCGCAGCTTGTTCCTTTCGATATCCGAATTCGGCAGCTCCGCCGCCATGCCTGTTTCCCTTGTCATCGGCGCCGCAAGGCGTTCCTTGAGCCGCGAGGCTAACAAGCTCATCGGGAAGAAGATGGATTCTGAATATCCGGCTGGTAACGTTCCTGTGAGCCGCGACGGCGAGCCTAACCGCCGCGCAACTTCGCCACGCGCGAAAGCTTGGCCTGAATTGAGCGTGACACGGCCGTGGGCTGGTCTGGTTTCTGCACGCCGGCCGGTTTTGACGGCAGCCGTCTTCCGCGCCCTGGGCGCGGTTGTTTCACCGGCCCTTGCCAGTCGTGACCAGGAGTACCCTTCGCGCCGCAACTCCTCGAACAGATCGATATGTCCCCGCAAAGCCCGATCGAACGGAATGCGATCCAGTGGTCCCTCAAGATCGCCAGCCAGTGCCTTCGGCTGCCGTCGCACGTCAGACAACAGGCCACGCCAGTAGAGCAAGCTTCATTTTTCTCTCCTCAGCAACCATTCGACTATCCCAGTCGCGACGCCAATGGCAACGATCGGCGCCAGCACTTTCGTTTCGACGTCCAGAAAATACGCGATGACTGCCACGGCCCAGCACGAGCCAGTGACCCAGATGGCAATCGCAAGCGAACTAGGAAGCGTCCTCCATCTTGGACCCAGAGCTAGCACCATCGCCAGGAAGATGATGCCTGCGCAAAATGCTGCGGAAAGGATCCATTGAGAACTGCGCAGGACTACCGGTCCCCGCGAGCGTGGGTCCGCGCGTGCGGTCTGCAGCTATCTGGAAGTGTGGGGTCGACGGCTTTTCGTGTCCGACCCTTTCCGCCACAATTATTGCACGGGGCTGGATAAATTCGTTTGCCTGGTTGTGTCGGCTGCTCGACGGCAGGAAAACCTGTGCCGCCACACGCTTCGCACTTAGTCTCGATTTCGTTTGCCATCGCGGCCAATCAACACCTCGTCGACAACTGCCCATTCGGCGCGCTACCGGGCAGATTAAAAGGCCCGATGGCTCCTGTCGAACTAGTCGCCGACGACGATCGGCTCAAGCAGCATTCCGTTTTAACCTCACTTCTAAACCCTAATTGGGGGGCCACCGCGAGCTAAGCCGGAAGGTGGTGATGATGGGTTGAGAGAGCCGCCTGCTAAAGTTCCTGTGAGACGCGACCCCCGAGCCTAACCGCCGCGCAACTTCGCAACGCGCGAAAGCTTGTCCTGAATTGAGCGCGACACGGCCGTGGGCTGGTCTGGTTTCTGCACGCCGGCCGGTTTGACGGGAGCCGTTTTCCGGGCCCTGGGCGCGGCTGTTTCACCGACCCTGGATCCGGAAGACGCTTTCTCCTTTGGGGCGGCGATCCGCACTGTGCCGTCTTCCAGGGGCAGGCCTGTTGGTGCGGATGTATTCACCTTCATTTGCCGGGATACCGCCCCGCGCAGGTGATCGGAGGAAATCGTCCCCCCGTCGGCACGCCTAACTCCGACTGCCGCAAGAGCCCGGGCCAGTTGTGACCAGGAACACCCTTCGCGCCGCAGCTCCTCGAACAGATCGATATGTCCCCGCAAAGCCCGATCGAACGGAATCCGTCCCAGTGGTCCCTCAAGATCGTCAGCCAGTGCCTTCAGCCGCCGTCGCACGTCAGAATTCATCCAGCTCTCCCGAAACAAACCGAGTCAAAACGATACATCAAAACGTCTCGATTTGTCACGGTTTGAATCAGAATGTAACGTTCACACCTGTGCATCGCCGTTGATGCGTAAAGATCCCTAATACAGCACGTCGTCCGCTCTTTGCGAGAAACGCACGTCTACCGGACTGATCGGCTCGGCTTACCACCAGAGCGTCAGCTTGAGGCGCAAATCGGACATTCGGCCGGCCCCACCCGCCTCAGAGCCTCAGAAAGGGCTTCCGGACATTCTCGGAAACGTGTGGTCGCGAGGTGGCGCCGTGTCACTATGCAGACGTCAAAATCTTTCGATCCCGCCAACTCAGAATTGGCTGCTCGAAATAGCGGCAAGGGCCCCGCGGCCAGGACCAGGCAAATGCCGCCATAGAGTATGGCGGAGGCAGCTGTGGCCCGGGTGACGCGCGGCTCCAATCGCCAGCGGGAATGGATTACGAGGACGACAAGGAAGATTGACCAGATACGGCGAGTAGGACCACCTGGACAAGGCTGTTACGCCGCTCGCGATCAGGCTTTGGAGATCGGACCCGGCCAAAGCCCTAGACCACAATCATCGCAATCGATAGCTGCAGGACATTGAACAGCAATGTGCGGGCGTAGAAGCTGTGGTCCAGCTCCAGCTGCGGCGCGCGATCAAGACACTTCTTCGTGTCTGATCGCTGACGGTCTGGCACGACGCCTGCATCCTATATGGTGCCTCAGGCAAGGGACTAGATGAGATAGCGCGGGCTTCGGCTGGGCGGCGCCGCCATCCGCCCGGAGCCACTTGCTCGGTTCGATCCAAGCCGAGTTGCGGATTGCAACCGGGGAAGGCAAAGATCGGTGATCTGCTGCTGTAAAGTTCGATGCCCCACCTCGTGTCTCTGGTCTAGCCCCGGCCGATACCTTTCGACATACGATCCCATTCCGGTGCTCGGCTTGCAAATCGCCGTCTCGTGGGGCGCTGAAGCGCATTGCCGTACCCGGTCGTTTGGTCTTGGCGCATTGGCGCAGCAGCTATTGGAGGGTAAGAGGACGACGTCGCGATAGCACCTAGGCTCAGCGTAAATGCGCGGTCCAATCGCAGTTTCGCGGGTGATAGCGTGTGGGCGGCCGCGACATCATGGCCCCACGGCGAACGAGCGCGCCAATTTCATCGACCGTGGCGCACCACTTCGAAATTCGCTTAGAACCGACAACCATTCGCAAGAGCCGCTGGCGCACAAATTTGGACCGTATTGCTGTCGGTTGCCTCGCGTCAGAGCGACAACTCCGGAGGCGATATCGCTCGTGCCAGTATGCGAAAGTTGCTAAAATTCAGGGGCGAGACGATATGTGGACAAGAAATGAGTCAACGGAAGCTACGCACTCTTCTGATCATCGGCTTATCGATCCACCTCGTCTGCAATCAGCCGAGCTCATTTGCTCGTGCGAGCGCGGTTCTTCACGATGAGCCGTGGAATCGTGACCATGTCGACCAGCTTCCCTCTGACGTCCGTTACTTTGTTGTTCACATGTGCCGAGAGAGGCCGAGCGCGGGTCACTACTTGGCGACCTATTTGAACAACGCCAAAGCGGTACGATTGCATTTTGAGTATTTGCGGTGCCAGAGCGATCGCGACTTTCGCGTCGGCGATGCGTGTCTCCGCAAAGAGTTCGTCGCTTTCGGTCCTCCCTATCGTCTCGCAAGGACCTATTATGGCCGTTGCGGCAATTGATCACCGCGTAGCGTAGGCGATGCCAAGGCTGATCGCTCCGAGAATTCCGAGCCCAAGAAGCCAGCGCTCATATTTTGCAACCAGTTGCAGAAATTGCTGACCCCAGGACGCCACGAGCAACGCGAGGATGACGAAATGGAGGGTGCGTCCGATTACGGTTGCAACCGTGAAGGTCAAGAGATTCATCGAGGCAACGCCGGCCGCAATGGCGATGAATTTGAAGGGTATTGGCGTGAAGCTCTTGGCGATGATGATCCACAACCCCCAGTCTTCGACCAGCCTCTGGTAGCGCTGAAAATTGTCAGCCTGCCCGTACATCTTGACCAAGGTCTCACCCAGGCTGGCCCAGGCGACATGGCCAATGCCGTAGCCGACCAGAGCTCCGGTGGATGAGGCGACGACGCAGATTGCGGTGAGCGAGAAGGTCCGGTCTGGCTTGAGGAGCAACATTGGGATGAGGAGCAGGTCCGGCAGAACTGGAAGAACCGAGCTGTCTGCAAAAGCGGTTCCCGCAAGCACTACTACGCCAGATCTGCTGTCTGAGAACGCCTCGGCGCGGCGCAGCCACACCTCGCGATTGTTGGAAAAAAGCAGCATTGTTGGTCCGTGAGCGGCCCGCACAAGGGTAGCACGACAGTCGGTTCAGCCGGATCAGTATTTCGCGACTGTTGCAGCGCAGGTAGCTCAATATTGGACAATCACAGGAGCTGACCTTGAGTTCTCCGGCGGGAGCGGGCCTGCTGTGCCTTGCTGTAGTTTTAAAGAGCGGAGCGGGTTGGTCGACGCCGAACAAAGCACTGACACTACCGGCCACCAGGATCGCCGGTACACTGGTGATGTTCGCTTCGTCTTGCTTGCTCCCCTTGATGCTTTCTGCGATGCTTCAGGACTTGGTCGTGTCCTTGGATCCTTCTGCTTCGTCGAATACGCAAGCGCGCCAGTCGCTCGTCGGACAATTGGTCGGCCAGGCGCCGCCCAGCGCCATAAAGAGCGCCGCAACGTCTGAAAGACGCGTCGCTTCCGCCTGCACACGCGCAATCACCGTATTGAAATAAGCCTGCTGGGCCGTCAGGAGCACCGCTTGGTTGACCAGGCCACGGGCAAGCTGCTGTTTGATTAGATCGAGACTCTTCTTGGCCGCCAGTTCCGACTTGGTTGCCGCCTGGAGAGCCGGCGTGTCCTGCTGAAGGCTTCGCAGAGCGTCGGCGACATTCTGCAATGCAGTGATCACGGCCTGACGATAAAGCGTATCGGCCTGATCGAGCGCCGCCTCGGCAGCCTTCTGCTTGTGATAGAGCATGAAACCATCGAAGATCGGCTGGGTCGCGCTCGCAGCGACCGTGTAGAAATACGTCCCCGGAGTGAAAAGTTCGGCGACCGAGAATGCGGCAGAGCCGGGATTCGCCGTGATCGTCAGATTCGGGAGCCGCACCGCGATAGCGACACCGATTTGCGCGCTTGCTGAATGCATGAACGCCTCGGCGGCGCGGATGTCCGGACGATTCCGCACCAGCGTGCTCGGCAGGCTCACGGGCAGGTTTCGTGGCAGCGCGATTTGTTTCAAATCGAACGTCTGCCAGACCTCGTCGGCGGAGAATTGGCCGGCAAGGGCCGTCAATAGGTCGCGCTGCACTGCAAGCTGTTTCTTGAGAGGCGGCAGGGTCTGCTCGATCTGGGCGAGAGCCGTTTCCTGCGCCAGCACGTCGGTCTCCGCGACATAGCCGGCGCTGAGTTGCTTCCTCAGCAAGTCGAGTATCTCTCGCTCGGCCTTTATGACACGCTCCGTTCCGTCAATTTGCCCGCGAAGCGAGCCCTCTTGGATTGCGGCCGTGACGACGTTGGCCGTGAGGGCCAGATGAGCCGCCTCAAGCTGGAACTGCGCTTGCTCCGTCAGGGCGTCCAGGCTTTCGACGGCACGAATGTTGGCGCCCCAAACGTCCGGGACAAAGCTGATGTTGAGCTGTGCCGTGTGCAGGCTCATCTGGGTCTGGGTCGCCGGATCGGACGTCGTATTGTTCGATTGCAGCTGCTGTGACGGCGTGTAGTTGGCGCTCGCTTGAGGAAAGAAGAACCCTCGCTGCGCGAGTGCATTGTAGTTCGCCACCCGGATCGCAGCTTCGGCCGACTGAAGCGTCGGGTTGTGGTCAATCGACAGCCTGATCAGGTCGTTGAGCGGTTTGGAGCGAAACGCCATCCACCAGCGGGTCGGGATGTCGTCCCCTTCGATGAACCGTTGCCCAGCGACCTTCGGCGGTTCCGGGTTGGGATGCGGCGATGTGAGCGGCTTCGCGGTGTAGCGCGTCACACCCGGCGGTGATGGCGGCGCGAAATTCGGCCCGACAGCGCAGCCTGAGAGCAGCAGCGCCGCGCAGGATGCCGCGCTCGCCAGACGATAGATTGCCATCCGAACCCCATCACGTAGGAAACGGCGGAAGAAGCGCATGTTGTGGTCTCGGCGCCGCCGCGGTGACTAACGAAGTCTGAACGCTAGTTCAGCTTGCCTCGCCGGAAACTGTGATTTGTCACAGCAATCAATGGGGTTTGTCGCAGTGAAATGTCGCGCTCCTTGGAGGCATAATCAGTCGAATTCTCGGGCCTGCGTGCGCACGCCGCCGGACAGCCGCATAGGTGCATCGATGGCAAAATCCAAAGTGATCGCGGCGACCGTTGCGGCCGGCGCGCTTTGTTCTTTCGCGGGGGCTTATTCGGTTGATTACGTCACGAGCTCGCTGCGCTTGGGCCGCGAGGCCTTCAGCTCGGATGCCAATGCCAAAACTGATGCGGTCGATGTGAAGACGGGCATCGTGAGCGGAGTTCCGAGCGTCGAGCTCAACGAGGCGCAAATGCCGACCGTCAAGGTCGAGCCGGTCAGAGATCACGAGTTCCCGGTCGAGAGAGCCGCCGTCGGCAGCATCGACTTCAACGAAGACATGACACTCCAGGTGTTCGCCCCGTACCAGGGGCGCATTCTGGAGACGTTTGCCAAAGTCGGGGACGACGTCAGGAAAGGACAGATTCTCTTCACGATCGACAGTCCAGACATGCTGACAGCCGATTCAAACCTGATCGCCGCGGCAGGTGTACTCGAGATGACAACGCGCAACTTGAAGCGTCTCTCTTCGCTCTATGAGATCAAGGCCGTTGCTCAGAAGGATCTTGAGCAGGCGGTCTCGGATCAACAGACCGCCGAAGGCTCGCTTAAGGCGGCGCGCGACGCCGTTCGCATCTTTGGCAAGACCGAGGCCGAGGTCGACGTCATTATTAAAGAGCGCCGGGCCGATCCAAAGCTCGTGGTGAAGAGCCCGATTGATGGCCGTATCACAGCACGCAGCGCAGCTCCGGGCCTGTTCGTTCAGCCCGGCAACGCGCCGGCGCCGTTCTCGGTGGCGGATACGTCGACCATGTGGATGCTCGCCAACGTCGCAGAAAGTGACGTGTCCGCTATTCATGTCGGTCAAAAGGTGAGGGTCTCCGTGATGTCGTATCCCGGCAAGGTCTTTACGGGCCACATTTCGACCATCAGCTCGAATGTCGACCCGAATACCCACCGAATGCTGGTGCGATCGGAGATCGAGGACCCCAGTCACGAACTGCGCTCCGGCATGTTCGCCAGGTTCGCCATCGCGACTGGTGATCCCGTCAGGTCTGTGGCCGTACCACTGGACGGCGTGGTTCGTGAAGGTGACGGGACGATGACGGTCTGGGTGACGACGGGTGGAAAACGATTCACCCAGCGCGCGGTCAAGATCGGTGACAGAAGAGATGGGCTACGTCAGATCGTTGAAGGTCTGCAGCCGGGCGAACTGGTGGCTACCGAGGGCGCGATCTTCCTGAGCAATATGCTCGCGATCGGGCAGACGGGCGGCTGAGCGGCGCGCGCTGCGCGGCAACCAATTAAGAGGCGTTATAGTGCTAAAAGGAATCCTTGCTTTTGGCCTGACCCGACGTCCCATCGTCCTGCTGGGGCTGCTGGTTTTCGTCGGCGCCGGCGTGCTGGCGTTCAATAGGCTGAACATCGAGGCCTATCCCAATCCTGCACCCGTGATACTTGAGATCACGGCGCAGGCGCCGGGACTTTCGGCCGAAGAAATGGAGCGCTATTACACGATACCGATGGAAATCGGCCTTTACCCCACGCCTGGCGTCGAGAGCATTCGCTCCACGTCGTTCTACGGGCTCAGCTTCATTCGCGTGACCTTCAAGTACGGCGTCGACTACTACTTCGCCTACACGCAGGCCGCGCTCAGCCTGCAACAGAACGTCACCCTGCCGCAAAACCAGGTTCCACAAATCCAGCAATCTAGCCTGACCGGAGAGATTTTTCGTTATCAGGTCGTCGGGCCGCCGCACTTCGGTTTGACCAATCTGCGGACCGTGCAGGATTGGATCGTCCTGCGCCGCTTGTTCTCGGTGCCAGGCGTGGTGCAGGTCAATTCCTGGGGTGGAACGACCAAGCAGTACAATGTGAATGTCGATCTTCATAAGCTCGACGCCTACAGCATCACGATCCCGCAGATCGTCACAGCGCTCGGCAACTCCAACATAAATGTCGGTGGCCGTGAGATCACGGTTGGACAGCAATCCGTAAATATTCGCGGCCTCGGCTTGTTCGATTCGGGCGGCGCCGACAATCTAACGCAGGGTTATCACACCGACGACATCGAGAATGTCGTTCTGACTCAGCTGAACGGCGTACCAGTGACGATCAAGGATGTGGCCAAGGTCGAGCTTGGCTTTGTCCCGCGGCTCGGTATTGCCGGGCGTGACCATGATGACGACGTTGCTCTATCTATCGTCGTGATGAATCGCACCCTGCACACGAACGACGTGCTGCCGAAGGTCGAGGCCGTGATCGACCAGATGAACCATGACGGCACCTTGCCACCTGGGGTCAAGCTCGTTCCATACTATGACCGGGGCACACTGGTTTCAGTGACCACCCGGACGGTGCTGCACAACCTGATCTTCGGCTGCGCGCTGGTCTTCTTCATTCAATGGATCTTCCTCGGCAATCTCCGCAGCGCCATTATCGTCGGTGTCAATATCCCCTTTGCATTGTTCTTCAGCGTGATCATCCTCGTGCTGATGGGCGAGGATGCCAACCTTCTTTCCGTCGGCGCCGTCGATTTCGGCATCATCGTGGATTCCGCGGTGATCCTGGTCGAAAACATCTTCCGAAATTTTCAATCGCGGGAGGAGCAAAGGCAGGAAGCCGTCGGCTTTCTCGCCGATGGCCGCTGGGGCGAGGATCCAACCCGCGAGCGGGCGGGCATCTTTAGTCTCTGGACCGATCGGTTGCGGCTGATCCTGTCCAGCGCGCTCCAGGTTGACAGGGCGGTCCTGTTCTCGGCGATGATCACCGTTGCAGCCTTCGTTCCGCTGTTCACCATGCAGGGGGTCGAAGGCCAGATTTTTGGGCCGATGGCCCGCACGTATGCCTATGCGCTCGCGGGGGCCCTGATCGCGACTTTCACTGTGACGCCGGTTTTGGCATCCTATCTTCTGCCCGAACATGTGCGGGAGACCGAGACAATCGTTGTGCGGGGTCTGCGCCGGATCTACGAGCCGCTGTTGCATTGGTCGCTGGCGCATCGCAAGTCCATGGTTGTCGTCGGACTGACCTTCCTCGGTCTCATCTCTCTGATGGGAACGCGGCTCGGTAGCGAATTTCTGCCGCATCTGGAAGAGGGCAATCTGTGGATTCGCGTGGCATTGCCCCCGTCGCTGGGGCTCGATGCCGGTACACCAGCGACAGGCAAGCTTCGTGAGGTCCTCTTACGGCACCCCGAGGTAATCACGGCTGTCACGCAGCACGGTCGCCCGGATAATGGCAGCGACGCGTCGCCGTTCTCTAATATCGAGATCTTTGCGCCGCTGAAGCCGTTCGAGGATTGGCCTGCGAACTACACGAAAGACAAGCTGATCGAGGATTTGAACAGAGAATTCACCGACGCGGTGCCTGGCGCGACCTTCAACTTCTCGCAGTACATCCAGGACAATATCGAGGAGGCGATATCGGGGGTGAAGGGCGCCAACTCGGTCAAGATTCTTGGGCCCAATCTCGCGGTCCTTGAGCGTCTCGCCACCCAGATCCAGGTCGAAATGGAAAAGGTCCGCGGCGTCACCGATCTCGGGGTCTTCCACGTGCTCGGTCAGCCCAACCTGAACATCAAGGTGGACCGCGACAAGGCGATGCGCTACGGGCTCAATACCGGCGACGTCAATACCGTGATTCAGGCCGCACTCGGCGGCACTCAGGCGACAACGCTCCTCGAGGGCGACCGCCAGTTCGGCGTTTCCGTTCGCCTCAATGAAAGCGACCGCGGCGGCCTCGAATCGGTTGGCGACATCAAGGTCGGTTACCCGACGCCCGCGGGCGGCAATGCCTACATCCCGTTGCGCGAACTCGCCAACATCACTCTGGATACCGGCGCCACTTACATCTACCACGAGACGAGCACACGATACATTCCAATCAAGTTCAGCGTGCGCGGGCGCGATCTTGGCGGCACGGTCGAGGAGGCACAGGAACGGATTGCCAAGAACATCCAGCTACCGCCCGGATATCGGATCGTCTGGGCCGGCGAGTTCGAGGATCTGGAGCTTGCGAAGAAGCGGCTGGAATTCGTGATGCCGATCAGCGTGCTGCTGATCCTGGTCTTGCTCTACGGCCTGTTCAACTCCTTGCGCGACAGTCTGTTGGCGTTGGCCGGCATTCCCTTCGCGATCGCCGGCGGCATCGTGGCGCTGCACGTGTCCGGGCTTGATTTCAGTATCTCGGCCGCGATCGGCTTCGTCTCCCTGTTCGGCGTTTCTGTCATGGACGGCATTCTGATGATTACCTACTACAATCAGGTCAGGGCCGCCGGCATGCCGACAGGTGAGGCGATGTTTCATGCGGCCACCCAACGCATGCGGCCAATGCTGATGACCGCGATGTCGGCCTGTATCGGGCTGTTTCCCGCGGCCATCTCCACAGGCATTGGCAGTCAGGTGCAGCGCCCGCTCGCCACGGTCGTCGTGGGTGGCATGCTGATCGGGCCGGTCATGCTGCTCGTGGTCGTGCCAGCGCTTCGGATGATGTTCCTGGATGGAGAGGGCGAGCATGCCGGCGCTGACGGCGCGCGCAACCTTGCGCCGGCCGAGTGATGCGTGTTGGAGACCTTGGATCAAGGCAAGAGGCGACCATGAAAGTAGGTTCAAGTCTGATAATCAGTCTGACGCTTTGTACGGCGTTGACTAATGTCGCGTTCGCTCAAACCACCGGAGGCATCCCCTCCAGGAGCGCGATCGGATCTCTGACACCAAAGTCATTTGAAGGCGTCGCCGCAACGAAAAGTGGTCCAAACGTTAACGGCACAGGGATGATTCGGCCAACCGCGCGTACAGGGGTGGTGGGTGGTTCGACCAAAGGTGCCAGTGCCACGCTGAGTGGTACTAGTTTTGCGCTGAAGCACCCTTGAGCTGCGCAAAGAGCGCTGTCAGGAGGGAAGAGATGGTCAGATGGTTCTTTCGCGTGACGGGAGCCGGGTCGACACCTGCAACTGTGCCGCCACATCAATCGCCCAGCGTCGCTATCGATCGCCCCAAGGAATTGGCGAGAGCTGCTGTGCCCAAGACGGTTGATAGGGATCAGGCGAAGATACGCGAGCTTCTGCGTCTCGAATTCGAATGCGCCGCCGATTTCTCGCTGAGTAGAGGCAATGTAACAGCGGCAAAGATTCTCCGGCAACTTGCGAAAACGACGCGCGATGTCGAAGTTAGTGTGCTCCACGCCTATGCGCAGTTGCTGGACGATATCAGTGACCCGGCGCCGTCGTCGGACGAGCTTAGGCAGATCGGCGTCGACTGGTTTCCGAGGAATGCGGCGGAATATGTCGAGAGGCTGGCGTCTGCCCGTGAGGACGCGCGAGCCTCCACTCGCAATGGCGATTAGATGTTTTTCAGGTTGGATGTTTCCATCAGGGCTCGATCAACTTGCCGGTAACTGCCTTGATCGCGGCTTGAGTACGGGTCGCTACGCCAAGCTTGATCCGTGCGTTGTCGATGTGGAAGTCAACGGTTCGCTTGGTCAGTCCAAGGATTTTTGCGATCTCGGCCGAAGTCTTGCCGCGCGCTGCCCAGGTCAGGGTCTCGATCTCGCGATCGTTGAGGTGGACGTCTTTGACCCACACCTCGGTCCGCGCGATATGGGCGAGACGTGCCTTGATGATCGTGGCCAGAATATCGAAATCGATCGGCTTCGTGACATAGTCGTCCGCGCCAAGCTCTCGTCCCTTCAGTTCGTTCCTGCGGTCGGTCAGAGCCGTAAGAAACACAAACGGCACATTGTTGAAGCGAGGGGCGATCTTGATCAGATGCTCCAGAACCTCGAATCCGGACATTACGCGCATGTTGATGTCGCACAGCACAAGATCAGGCATAGTCCTGAAAACGGCGGCGAATCCCTCACCCCCGTCATAGGCGAGGGTCACCTCGTATCCCCGCTCTTCCAGCTCCTCGGCAATCAATGCCGCGGTCTCGCGATCGTCCTCGATGCAAAGAATTTTCTTCCTGATACCCGCCATCTATGCGCCCCGCGGGAAAACGACTGCCTTCTGCCCGCCCGGCCGAGGGCCGGAAGCAAGTCCCAGCGCAGCCATAGAAGCTGTCTTTGAACCATGCAAATGTGATAAATCACAGTAGCAGTCGGAGCTGAAAGCCTGCGGTGGAAGAATACCTGGATTCCAGCAATCGGCTCTGGGGTCGTGACCTAACCCCTTCGGTATGGACAATGCGGGCGCGCTCGCTGAACTCTGTTCTATCTTTGGTATTCCTGCTCTTCTTCCTGCTGATCACAGGCCTGGGGCTGTTTGGCATCGATCGGCTCCGGGAGTTCAACCGCGTGTCCGCCGATGTGCGGGACATGTGGCTTCCGAGCACGCGGTTGATTGGTGATCTGAACAATTTCACGTCCGATTACCGAGCCGCGGAGGGACGTTATTTGCTCTCCTCAAATCACGAGTCCGGCCTCAGCAAGAGAGAGATCGAGAGCCTCGGACAAGCCGTCGGACGGGCACAGAGAGACTATGAAAGCCTGCGCCAATCGCCAGCTTCTGCCGAGCTCTATGGCAAGTTCAAGGAAAATTGGACCTCTTACCAGAACGTACTGAACCGCGTTCTGCAACTATATGAAACTGGGCAAACGGCAGAGGCCATCAATCTCTATCGGACGGAATCGCAATCGGCATACGATGCGGCTAGTGATTCGCTGGAGCTTGTTACGCGCCTCAATATCGAGAGTGCAAACGCTGCAAGCTATGAGGCCGATGTCGCCTACCGGCATTCAAGCTCGCTGATCCTCCTCGCCATGGGAATTGCCGCGCTATTGATCATGGGGGTGCTATTTTACGTGAAGCGCTTCATTTCCATGCCACTGCTTGAACTCGCCGACGGGATGCGCAGGCTCGCGGGAAACGATACGGATATCGAGATACGTGGTAACGATCGCATCGACGAGATCGGCGAAATGGCACGCGCACTAGGCGTTTTCCGCGCGAACGCCATCGAGCTGATGCTGAGCCAGCGCTCATTGTCGCAGCAGGCGAGCATGCTGGAAGAAAGGCTTGCGGAGGAACAGCGCCTGAACCAGTTGCAGCTGGATTTTGTGTCCATGGCGTCGCACGAATTTCGTACGCCGTTGACAATCATTGATGGACAAGCACAGCGTCTGGCCAAGACGGCTCATGGGCCTGCAAGCGCCGATGTCGCGGAGCGTGCGGGTAAGATCCGCAAAGCCGTTCTCCGCATCACCACCGTGATCGATAAACTCATCAATTCCTCGCGTCTGGTCGATGGCGAAGCGCAGCTCTACTTCCACCCGCTTGAGATTGATCTGCGGGTGATCCTGGACGAGGTTTGCCATATCCATGGCGATATCGCCGCGCAGGCGAACATAAACCAGCGGCTCGGTCCGGTGCCACTACCGATCTTGGGCGACGGAAAATTGCTCTTCCAGATGTTCAGCAACATCATATCGAATGCCCTCAAATACTCACCAGACGGCAGCCCGATCGAGATCATTGCGGAGATAGAGGGAGACAAGATTGCGGTTGCCGTGCGGGACCGAGGAATGGGGATCCCGCAGAAGGATCTCGCGCATATCTTCGATCGTTACAACCGTGGTAGCAATGTTTCCGGAATTGTCGGCACCGGTGTCGGTCTCTACCTGGTCAAGATCGTCGCCGAACTGCATGGCGGCAGCGTCGACGTCGAAAGCGCCGAGGAGAAGGGTTCTTGCTTTGCAGTACGGCTGCCGCTCTCGCGCGCGATCGACAAGCGCGCGGATTCGTCGCGTTCGAAGCTCAGCGCCGCTGAGCCGGGCGAACTCTAAGCAAGGCAGGCGGCCGGATTGCCCAGTTATTGCTTGTGCTTGGAAGAGTCGCTGAAATAGCGAATGTAGGAGTCTCTGGTCACGAGCAGCCCCACTTTGCGGGCAGCCTTCGCAAATCGTTTGAACTCTTTCTTCTCGGCCTTTTTCAGCTTCATTTTTTGCCTCTTGGCCAACTTTCCCATTCGGTCCCCCAGCGGCCGACGTGACAATTTTCCACAGCGTGACCCATATTCGCCGGCGCGTGGACCGCTTGTGGGACATCACCATCACTCACTCAGTGCACGACGCGGGAAATGTCGCTCCCGTAAACTGTGACTGCACTTGAATATTTGGATCAACCCGGGCGTCCGGACATTTTGCGTGGGTAACGCAAGCCCGGTCAAGACTTCATCGATTCCCGTGCTCGTTGTCGCCTTGCAAAGTGACGCTGTGTCGGCATGAGCCGAGGCCACCGAAGAGGCACGCCGGGATTTGGCGGTCTTGGCGGGTTCCGGTCTGCTCCGCTACGAATAGTGGCGCTTGCCTCGGGTGGGTTGGTCAACTGGACGACTGGACGCGGTTCACCGAGGAATCCGAGATCGCAAAGGAAGACATTTCAAATACACGACGTAGTCTGGCTTGCCGGTTGTCAGTCCAAAAATCTCGGTCTTGAACTTGCTTTCACCGACGATCTGCATTTTCGAGCAGATCGGTCTGGCAACTCGTCTCGCGAGTAAAATACGATCCTGACGCA
Source organism: Bradyrhizobium sp. (assembly GCF_019244115.1). Classification (GTDB taxonomy): domain Bacteria; phylum Pseudomonadota; class Alphaproteobacteria; order Rhizobiales; family Xanthobacteraceae; genus Bradyrhizobium. Next base: position 3,386 of record NZ_JAFATE010000399.1, on the reverse strand, counting down.
CCTCGGGATTGTACCGATAGTCGTACGTATTCTGAACATGAACGACATAGTCGTACAGCTGGCCGGGAGCCGCCACTTCGATTGTGGAGGTATCGCGTGGTTGAGCGCTCGCCGAGCAGGGAAGCGCGACACACGCTACAGTAAATGGCTTCCTCACTTGATCAAGTGCCATTGCCTGCCTCAACAATTTTCCGGACTGGCATCGCGCCCAACCTTAGCTCAGCTCGACGACAATCGCATTTCGAGCTAAACAGAAACATCTTCTTTTCGCGCCTATAAAATGGCTGCCGAGGACGATTATATGATCAGGATAGCTTGCGCATTCCTTGCGGTCAGCAGTCTATCGCTGGCGCTCAGCGTCGCGCAAGCCGCAGTTGGCGGTCCGAAGAAGAACCAAAGCTATATTGGAGGGCCTGCCGCTCAAACGAACTCGGTCGTTCCACCCCAGCGTGGAGAAATAACAAAGATGGGCCAGTCGGGATCGAAGCCGTCGAAACGATAACTGGTCCGGATCACGCGATTACTTCGATGCCTTCTCGATGACCTGAGCAATTGCAGAGACCAGCGCAGCAAGCCCTGCCACAGCCGCCACCCGTGACAACGTGTCCAATTCGGCTACGAAACTCTGTCCGCCATATTGAGCGGCGATGCCAAGTCTAAAAGCGACCCGCAGCGCCAATCCGCTTGCAAGGAATACCGACACGAACGCTGTCCAGCCAGCAAGTCTTCTATTCATTCAATCCCCGCAAAGAGCGTAGGTGTCCCGCGACGCGCCAGCGCAAAAATAGGAGCCTACCGCAGCCCCCATCCAATAAGGCTCTTCGGCGTGTCCGTATGGACTTGGCCGGGAATTTACTCGCCCGCTGACAGCGCCTACAGAAGTTTTCTGGATCGTACTCCTTCTCAGCGCAAGCCGCAGGCTCCGGTTGGGTTTGTAAGCTCTGCGTAAGGTTTGAGCTTTGTAAGCCTAGCGTAAGGCTCGCTAACGTGTTGTCTAAACAATAAAAATGCGCTTGCCCGAAGTCGAAGAGCGAACTATGGAACCTTGCCTGCTGATGGTCTCGATTTGGTATCCGAGCGCACTCGCCTCGCATGTGTTCGTCTCGACTTTTCAGCTTGCAATCAACTCGCGGTGGGGCTCGCCGAGGCATTCGAATGAACCACGTACGAACGAGAGGTGTTCTTGCGATCGTCGCGGCGGCTGCTGTCGCAGCCCTATTCTGGACGAAGCTGATTCCCGCGCCGGGACTTTCAGAAATACCAAGCCACAATCAATCATCATCTACCAGATCGGCGCAGTTGACCGAGAGTGAGATCCAGTCTGTCGATTTGTCCGAGAAACAAGCCGCTTCGATCAAGGTCGGACCGGTAGACACACGCGACTTTGCAATCCTCAAGACTGCGATCGGCACTATCGACTTCAACGAGAACATGCTGGTCCAGGTTTTCTCCCAGTACCCGGGAAAAATCCTGAAGGCCTTTTACAATGTGGGTGACGACGTCCATAGGGGTGACGTCCTGTTCTCCATCGACAGCCCGGATCTCCTGCAGGCAGAATCGACCCTCCTTGCGGCCGCCGGTGTCCTCGAGCTCCAAAAGAGAGTCCTGGCGCGCGCAACTGGCCTGTTGAAGGCAGGCGGCAGCGCGCAGAAGGATGTCGATCAGGCAACCTCTGATGAGCAGACCGCGGAGGGTAACTTCAAATCAGCCAAGAACGCAGTGCGCATCTTCGGCAAGTCGGACGCCGAGGTCGAGCAGATCCTGACGGATCGGAGAATCGATTCAACCCTGGTCGTCCCCAGTCCCATCGACGGCAGGGTCGTCACCCGCAACGCCGCACCGGGTTTTTTGACCCAGCCGGGCGCGGCGCCCGCACCATTCTCGATCGCCGACATCTCGACGATGTGGATGATTGCGAATGTCATAGAGACCGATGCACCGGCCTACAAAGTCGGTCAGCCGGTCGAGGTGAGGGTGCCGGCGTATCCAGACCGCGTTTTCAAAGGGCACGTTACGACGGTCGGCTCGATCATCGATCCCAACACCCATCGGCAATTGGTTCGCTCGGAGGTCGACGACCCCGAACACCTGTTGCGCTCGGGAATGTACGCCAGCTTCGTCATTCATGTCGGAGACCCCGCGCGTTCGCTCGCGGTGCCAGCCGACAGTGTGGTGAGGGAGGGGGACGGCACGATGACGGTCTGGGTCAGCAACGACGGCCGGCATTTCAACAAGCGCACGGTGCAGACCGGGATTCGACAGGGCGGCTGGGTTCAGATCTTGAATGGCCTTCAGCCCGGAGAAACCGTCGTTAGCGAGGGCGCGGTGTACCTGAGCAACAAGCTGCTGCTCGGCGAAGCAGGCTGAATGAGATCGGCGCATAGGACGAGCCAACAGAGGCACCGCGGGGTCACTTGATAAAGTCAATTCTTGAGTTCGGACTAACGCGCAGCGCGATTATTGTTCTCGGGCTGATGGTGTTCTGCGCCGCCGGGCTGGTCGCATTTACCAGGCTGAACGTCGAGGCCTATCCCAATCCCGCTCCTGTCATTCTCGAAATCACCGCGCAGGCTCCAGGCCTCTCCGCGGAGGAGATGGAAAAGTATTACACCATCCCCATGGAGGTCGGGCTCTATCCGACGCCCGGCGTGGTCAATATCCGCTCGACCTCGTTCTATGGCTTGTCCTTTGTCCGCGTCACCTTCAAATACGGGATCGACTATTACTTTGCCCTGCAGCAGGCCTCGATCAGCTTGCAGCAGAACGTCACGTTGCCGGGCAACTTGGTACCGACCATTCAGGCGTCCAGCCTGGTCGGCGAAATCTATCGCTATCAGATTGTAGGCCCGCCGCATTTCGGATTGACCAACCTGCGCACGCTGCAGGACTATGTGGTAACTCGCCGTCTGCTCACCATTCCGGGGGTGGCGCAGATCAACAGCTGGGGTGGCACCACCAAACAGTTCAATGTCGATGCCGATCTCGGAAAGCTCGAAGCCTATAACGTCACGATTCCGCAGCTCATCTCCGCGATTGGCAATGCCAACATCAATGTCGGCGGACGCGAGATCTCCATTGGACAGCAGTCGGTCAATATCCGGGGCGTCGGCCTGATTGACAGCGGCGGCGCCGATGACGTCACCAACGGCTACCACGTTCAGGATATCGAGAACATCGTCCTGACCCAGTCCGGCGGCTCACCGATTCAGATCAGGCACGTTGCCAAGGTCTCGATCGGCTACGTGCCCAGGCTCGGCATCGCCGGCAGGGACCATGATGACGATGTCGTGGCCGCAATCGTCGTGATGAGGCGGACCGAGCACACCAACGACATTATCCCGAAGGTGCAGGATGAGATCAAGAAGCTCAACTCGGATGGCAGTCTG
>NZ_JAFATE010000253.1 GCF_019244115.1 Bradyrhizobium sp. | reverse complement strand
CAGCGTCCGCAACTTGAAAGCGTCCGAATAGAACTTCTGGTCCTTGATCGAGAAAGGCAAATAGAGGCCGACCTCCCACCAATCGGTGACGCCGTAGGCGAACTCCGGCGTGCCGTTGATTGCGCCGTTGGAGATGAGACCTCCCGGAAGAGGCGGCTCCTTCACCCCGAGCGGGGAGTAGTTGAGATGCTGCTGAAAAGTGAACTGGCCAACTGCAGCGATCCCGGCATTGTAGACCTGAATTTCGTCGGCGGCCCTCGCTGACTGACCGATCAAGCTCAAGACTATGGTTGTGGCTAGCGCGGTTCGTTGTACCGGGATTCTGCCAGCCATCTCGCTCTCCGCCACGGTTTCAAGAATTTCCGTACAGCGCCTTTCTTGTAGACGAGCATCCAATGCCCATCGACCGCAAGTTCTGTGACGACCGCTCAGCCCAAAATGGACTCCGCTCGACTGACGCTTACGCGATGGGCGCTAGTTGAGAAGCATTCTCAACGCCAACGGTGGAAGTCTGCTCATGTGCTCAGTGCTCAGCAAGGAAGGATTCCTCCACTTCGAATACTGATAACGCTCGGAGAAAGCGCTTCTCCCGTCACCATCTTTGGCCGGCAGTTCAGCTCCATTGCGCGTAGCGCCGGGCTTAGCTCGATGCGGCCATGGAGAACGCTTGGATTGGCAAGCTATTCGACGAGGGCTTCGAAGCTCCAGCTCGCGGCTGAAACTGTCGGCTTCAGGCTGAGCCGGGCCACGATCTGCTCGAGAACCGTGTCGCTTTGGGCGTGGCGAAGCCGGTGGCTGCACCGGCGTGCAGGGGGTGGCCAGAGCCCGCCAGTAGGCCGACCGCCGCCGAACACCAGAGCGTCGCGGCCGTGTTCAAGCCTGTGACATGCAAACTCTCTCTGAAGATGATGCCGTCACCAAGGAAGCCGATTCTGGATACGACCTGGGCCGCAACGCGCGTGGCGCTTGCCTTTCCTGGGATAAGGCTCGCGAAGACGACGAAACTAGCGGCCCCGATCGCGACCGCGTGTTGGTGCGGAGACCAGCCATTCGCTGACGGCGTTGGCGCGCGAAGCCAATACCAGCCACGAGCAGTGTTGCAACCGCCAGATTAATCAGTGTCTATTCAATCGATGCCACTTGGTCGCTCTCTCACCCGGCGTGAACGATGCCGCTTCTCATGTCGTTCCGCCCAGACCCTTCCAGGTAAGGGACAGGCGCAATGCATCGGTAGCGGGGGATATTTGCATCTCGCGGATACAGGCGCATGACGGCGGCGAAACTTCAGCAACGCCAACCCGGCGACACGATCAACCGCCTCTCAGCGGCCTGCGCGGGTGACCCGGTCGTTCACGCGCCGGCCGTCGCGAGCTGAAAGATCCGTGCCAGCACGAGACCACCGGCAATCACGAGGTAGCTTCGCAAGATGATCATCCATACGCGGCTGAGCGTGCTGAGCCGCGCCGGGGGCAGTTCGGCAAGCGGCGGCATCCGCCAGTTGTCATAGACGTCAATCTTTTGCCTCGCCGGGTTGTGCGGGGCGAGGGTGGGGGGGCGAGAAAGCTCCAGCAGCTTTATGCCGGCCGTGAGCACGATACCCAGAAGGCTGCCACCGACCAGGATTCCAACGATCCATTGCTCGCCCATATCCGGAAACATTACCGAGGCTGTGAGGATGATCGACAGCATCACCAGCGCCGCCACAACGGCTCCCGTGAAGAGGTTGAGCATCCGTGAATTCGCCCAGGGCCCAAGTACCGCCTTGTCATTGCACAAGAGAAGCAGAAACACCGTCGCGCTCGGCAACAACACGCCAGCCAACGTCTGCACTGCATTGGTCAGCAGGCCGAGCGGCGTTCCCGGCGTTAGCACAAGTGCAGCGGCCAGAACGATCAGCGCGAAGTAAACGCCGTAAAAGCCTTTTGCATCGGACGGCTTGCGATGCAGTGAGTGCTTCAAGGAGAATACGTCGCCAATCGCGTAAGCGGTGGATAGCGAGACGGCGGCGGCTCCTACAATGCTGGCATCAAGCAGAGCGAGCGAGAACAGCACCGCCGGCAGCCGACCAGCGTACCTTTCCAGTCCCACGGCCGTCCCAAGCGCATCAGTATAGTTGCCGAACTCTGGTCGTCCAGCGAAGATACAGGCCGAGAAGCTGATCATTGCCACGGCGCCGAGGACGACCAGCGCAATGCCGAGGCAAAGGTCCCAGCGCTCGTAATGAATGAAGCGCGGCGTAATCCGCTTGTCGATGATATAGCTCTGCTGAAAAAACAGCTGCCAGGGCGCGATCGTGGTCCCAACGATCGCAATGATCAGCAGCATCACCTCGCTGACATTGCTATCCGTTGGAAGTTTCGGCACCAGGAAATCGGCCGCAATCTGCTCCACGGGCGGATGCACCATGAGAACGACGGGCACCAGCAGCAGACTGCCGAACACCAGGAAGATGGCGATGCGTTCGAAACCGCGGAAATTCCCGGTACTTACAGCGAGCATCACGATCAGGGCAGAAGCCAGCACACCCCAGAACTGCGGCAAGCCGAGATAGCGCAGCGCCAGGCTGATCCCGATGAACTCGGTCACCAGGGTCAGCGCATTGAGCAGGAACAGGTCGATCACGCTGAACGCGCCCCAGAACCGGCCGAAGCGTTCGAAGATCAACCGTGCGTGGCCGACCCCGGTCACCGCGCCCAGCCGAACGACCATCTCCTGGTTCACATAGAGCACCGGGATCAGCAGCATCAGCGTCCACAGGAGCGTCGTGCCGTAGTTCTGGCCGGCCTGGGTGTAGGTGCCGAACGCGCCGGCATCATTGTCTCCCACCATGACGATCAGGCCCGGTCCGAGGATCGCGACCAGCGTCTTCCATCGTGCCCAGATGCCCTTCCGCGGCCCATGATCGTGGTGCCGGATAGTGCCGAGCGCCCCGTGGATATCGCCAATGTGGGCCTCGTCCAGCACGGCGGCCCGGCTGACCTCTTGGTGGATTGGATTGATCATGTTCATAGCGCACCTCTACGACCCAATACCGGCTCTCCGGCTAGACGGCGATTTGCTCGAGCGCAGTCATTTGACCCATGCCCGGAACGAGCGGAGGACTGACCCATGGCGGCGGCCAGTCTTGATTGCCGTTCGGCTGGTCGTCAGCCGCTGCTGGTTCCCACCAGCACTCCAGTCGCCCATCGGGGGCGGGAACCCAATGACATGCCAGCGGCCGATGGGGACGCAGGCGTCGGCCCTCCGGGTGGCGAAATCCCGGCCGATCGTCATTGGACTGGATTGGCTGAGAACAGACCGGTTCGCTCAGCAGCCCCTTCAGCCACGGCACGACATCCCGGATCTGTGCGAGTCTTTCGAACATCGCTCACCTCCACTTCCGCGTTCAGCGGCAGGTCGGTGAGGATGAGGCAGCGCTAGGCGCGACCAGCAGCTCTCACGCGGCCGCAGCCGACGCGATCGATTTTCAATTTCTGCGGCATCACGCGCCCCAAAGCCGCGGAGCGGGTCATGCCAGAGATGCTACTGCCCATGTTCCTTCTGGAGCCTCTCGACCCCACTCAGATTGTCTTCAGGTTCTCAATGCGGTTGGAAACCAATGGTTTCACCCCGCAGATCGGCCGTACGCCCGTTTTCGAAACCAGTCAAGCTGATTCACCTATCCTCCATGGAGGATAGGCTTGATCCTCCCCGGTGGATGGAAGAGATGCGGGCTCTCAACCACAGGGTTCGTCTGCTGACTGTGATTGTGTCGATCTCGGGCTCTGGATTGGTCCGGAATGTGGAGCCGGCCAGCGAGAGAGTTCACGCTCGATATTGGTTCGAAGAATGTCGGCCGCGTCTTACCCGGCAGCGTCTACTCGGTAAGTTGCTCCGCACGTCCTCAGTCTCATCACAGGTATTTTGAAATGAGCTTGAAATCCCTCAGGGCAACATGGCCCTTCAGCCCGTGCGCTTTGAAGGACCGCTCGAGGCTCTGGCTGATGTGGTCATGAATCAAGGCTTTCTTCGCGCTCCCGATGGCGCTCTCGACCGCCTGCAGCTGCTGGGCGATCTCCGTGCAAGGCCGATCATTCTCGACCATTTCGATGATTGTTTCGAGGTGGCCATTGGCGCGCTTGAGACGGCGCGCGATAGCCCAGTGCGGGTGATCCGGCATCTGAGTCTCCTGCAAGCAAAATACCAGTGATCCTCCTGGGAGGATAGGGCCGGCGCGCCTGCGGGGCCATTGGCTCCTTCGATGCTAATCGCTTAACATGGCATAGGGGGGTACCCTATGTGTTTCGCCATGACACACACCATCAGAGAAAAGAAGAAGCTCATCGCTCGGGTCGGTCGGATCCGGGGACAGGTCGAAGCGATCGAGCGGGCATTGGCGGAAGAAGCAGGGTGCGACCGCATCATGCATATGATCGCCGGCGTTCGTGGGAGTGTCGCGGGCCTGATGGCGGAGGTCGTCGAGGACCACATCCGCACCCATCTTGTTGACCCACAGAAGAACCCCGGTGCGCTCAACAGCCAGGCCGCGGATGAACTGATCGAAGTCGTCCATACCTATTTGAAGTGAGGCATGTCATGCCGGAAGCCAGCTCACTACTTCAGTTCGAGCCGCACGAACACGTCTTCCTGGGCGCCGATCATGAGCGCGCCGAACGCCGGACCTAGGCTGTCATCATCCTTTGCAGCGCCATGATGATCGTCGAGATCGTCGGCGGCGCCCTGTTCGGCTCCCTAGCCCTGATTGCCGACGGATTGCACATGTCGACACATGCCGGCGCGTTGCTTCTGGCTGCGCTGGCCTACACTTTTGCACGCAGATACGCATACGATCGCAGTTTCACGTTCGGCACCGGCAAGTTTGGCGATCTGGCAGGCTACAGCAGCGCCATCGTGCTCGCGATGATCGCGCTCCTGATCGGCTACGAGGCCATTGACCGTTTCCTGAATCCGCTTCCGATCCACTTCCGTGAGGCGATCCCGATCGCTGTTGTCGGCCTTGCAGTCAACGTCGCGAGCGCATGGCTGCTGTCCGGCGGGCATGATCACGCTCATGGCCACAGCCACGGTCACGGTCATGCCCATAACAGTCATGATCATGATGACGAGCCGCGCCGAATCGAGTTGGGCGGGAACGCCTACCAAATCGAAGTCTTCGAAAAAGATGTACCGCCGCGCTTTCGCATCAGAACGGCTACGCATGTCCTGCCGAATGCCTCAGCCTTGACGATCGAGACCGTCAGGCCGGATGGCCGGCACCAGCTCTTTTCATTCGAAAGCAGGGCGAGTTCCTGGAGTCGCGCGACGAAATTCCCGAACCGCATGCCTTTCTAGTGAAGGTCCGTCTTGCGCAGCACGGCCAGCAATACGAGAGTGAGATGGGACTCGAGGAGCACAGTCACGACGCCGGTCACGGCGCGCACTACCGCGACAACAACATGCGAGCCGCGGTCGTCCATGTGATGGCGGATGCCGCCGTTTCGGTTCTCGTCATTGCCGGCTTGTTGCTGGCCCGCGCGTTCGGCTGGCTCTGGATGGACCCACTCGCCGGTTTGATCGGCGCACTGGTCATCGCAAACTGGTCGGTCGGGTTGCTACGCGATACTGGTGGCATCCTGCCCGATCGCACGCCCGATACGCGCATTATCGAGAAAGTGCGAACGATCGTGGAAAGCGAAGGCGACCACGTCACCGATCTGCACCTCTGGCGTCTTGGGCCGGGACATCTCGGCGCCATTATCTCGGTCGCAACCACAACAGCGCGTGACTCAGCGCATTACCGGCGGAGACTGGTCAAGCTCACCGATTTGTCGCATGTCACTGTCGAGGTCCAGCATCCGCAGTCTTCATACGGCTGAAGCCTTACCACCGGCGTACGGCTGAAGCCTTACCACCGGCCAGCTGCCATCCGGGGGCTGGTCGGGTGCGAAAGCAAGCAGCAGGCGCGCGTTCATGCAGCGCATTCATCATCTTTGGTCCGTTGGACGCAATTCATTGCTACCAGCGACCGCCGTCATCCTGACCATTGCGATCTTCATCCTCGATACCGTGACGGACCTCGAGATAGCCGTATGTGATCGTGATCCTGCTTTCGGTTCGCTTTTGCCAAAGGCGCGGTGTGTTGCTGTTCGGCGGAACGTGCGTTGTGCTGACGGTGGTTAGCTTGCTGTTGACGCGATCGGGATCCCCTTATTCGGGTAGCATTAACGGCGCAATCAGCATCGCGGCAATCGCGGCGACAACCTACCTCGTCCTCAAGATCGAATCGGCACAAGCGGCAACCTACGCGGCGCGTGCGCAGCTTGCCCATATCGCGAGGGTCACGACGCTCGGTGAACTAACGGCGTCGATCGCTCACGAGGTCAATCAGCCACTCACTGCTGTGGTCACAAACGGCAATGCCGGCCTGCGGTGGCTTGCTGCCGCCCCTCCCAATATCGCAGAGGCCAAGCAGGTGATCGGACGAATCGTTAATGAGGCAAAGCGGGCCAGCGAAATTATCGGTCGGGTCAGACATCTTGCAAGGAGAGCGCCTGCGGCTCCGGACTGGTTCGACATCAACGAGACTGTGCTCGCAACCATCCCTCCGGTGCAAAATCAGCTGAAAGCTGATCGCATCCTGCTGCAGACCGAACTTGGAACGGACCTGCCCGCCGTTCATTGCGATCAGGTCCAGTTGCAGCAAGTCTTGCTTAATCTGCTGGTCAACGCGATCGAGTCGCTGGCAAAGGTCGGATACGAATGCAGAGAACTGCGGCTGGCGACGAGCAGAGGCCGGGGCGGTGTCGTGGTGGCGGTACGAGATACCGGTGCTGGCCTGGGTGCGGAGCTTGACCAGGTGTTCAACGCTTTCTACACGACAAAGCCTGACGGGCTTGGAATGGGGCTCTCAATAGCGCGATCCATCATTGAAGCTCATGGCGGGCGTATCTGGGCGGAGGTCAATGCTCCGCGCGGCGCAACAATTCAATTTCTTCTTCCTGTTTCGCCGAAGCGATATTCTTCCGTTCTGGAGAAACAGGACGTTGTCGAATCACGGCCTCAGTCATCGTGAGTTAAGGCCATGCAGGACGATTCGATCGTGTTTGTGATCGACGATGAACAGGCCATTCGGGAGGCCCTGGACAGTCTCTTCCGCTCAGCGGGAGTACGGGCCATGTCTTTCGCTTCCGTCGCCGACTTCCTCGGTAGCGAGCGCCCCGATGCTCCAGCCTGCCTTGTGCTGGACGTGCGCCTGCCCGGATTGAACGGCTTGGATTTCCATGGCGAGATGGACGAGCTTGGCATCCGCGTACCCGTCGTTTTCATAACCGCTCATGGTGATGTGCCGATGTCCGTGCGCGCGATGCGGGCTGGTGCGGTCGATTTCCTGATCAAGCCCTTCCAAGATCAGGAGCTGCTGGACGCCGTTCGCGTAGGATTTGCGAGAGATCGCCTGCGGCGAGCGAGCCTGGCCGCCATGGCGACATTGAAGGAGCGATATGAATCTCTGACGATGCGTGAGAAAGAGATTCTTTGGCTGGTTGTCGCTGGGCAACAGAATAAGCAGATTGCGGCCCGGCTCGGCTTGAGCGTAATCACGGTCAAGCTCCATCGAGGACAGCTGATGCGGAAGATGCAGGCGCGGTCATTGATTGATCTCGTCAGAAAGACCGATATTCTGTCGCGCACGATCGATCGAGGGGCGATCCACTAGAACGAGTTGCGGGGCTCACTCACAGCCTGTGCGGACATTCAGCGCAGCGACGTTCAGCCGGTCTGGCTGTGCCGGGAGAGCCACATCACGTGATCTCGTGAGGGTGGCTATACCCCGGTATAGTCGTGTTCTTTCGTTACATCGGTAGGTTTGCGGCAGGTGCGAACGCGGCGACCGCGCCCCTGCTTTCGGACTGCTGGAAGCAGCAGTGACGGACGACGCCCGGATTGGTGTTCGATATTCAAATGGCCTTCGGACAAGCAGCCTTTAGGCGACCCGGGCACGATCGGCTCTTGCGTCCAGCGCAAGAGCGGCGATTTGCCTTTGTTGCCAAATCTAGATGTGGCCCCGATGGGTAGACCGTGATCGGAGCGGCCATCAGATTGGGCCGACGTTGGATAGCAGTTGGCGCATTCCGCCTGGCGAGCATGAGCTTGCGCTTCGCGATCATCCTGCATCGGCAGCACAAGATTTCACATAACTGTCTTCGGACTGTCTTATCCGGAACGCGGTGGATGGAACGGCTTGGGGGCACGCTCGCTTTGGGCCATCGGCGAAGGCACCCGAAAAGAGGACAGGATTCTTGAAGTGAGCACATCGATCGATCAGGCCGCGATCTGCCTCGGTAGCGCCACGTTGATGGGGGCGTGCATCGGATTCGAACGTCAGTGGCGTCAGCGAATGGCGGGCTTGCGCACCAATACCTTGGTCGCAATCGGCGCGGCGAGCTTTGTGATCTTCGAGGGCCTGTTCCCTGATGACGGAAGTCCTACACGCGTGGCTGCGCAGGTCGTTTCCGGCATCGGCTTCCTGGGGGCGGGCATCATCTTTCGCGAGGGGCTTCAGGTCAGCGGCCTCAACACCGCCGCGACCTTATGGTGCTCGGCCGCGGTAGGATTGCTGGCAGGAAGTGGCCATCCGCAGCATGCGGCACTGGCGACCGGCTTTGTCGTTCTGGTCAATCTGACCTTGAGGCCGCTGGTCCGTCTCATCAATCGACAGCCGATCTCGCAAGCTGAAACGGACCTGCAATATCGCATCCGGGTTGTCTGCAGCAATCCGGAAGAGGCGCACGTGCGGGCCCTGCTTCTGCACAGCACAAGCAACGCCCAGCTCAGCCTACGGCAGCTTGACAGCACCTTGAGGAGGGCGGACGCGTCGAAGTCATTGCGCAGCTCACCGCCCACGCGAACAGTGATGCGGTGCTTGAACAGATTGTAGGCCGTCTCAGTCTTGAATCGACCGTTTCGGCGGCGAGCTGGAGCGTTGGGCCAATGCTGGAATAGGAGCCGCCAAAATGTAACAGCCCCAGTACGAATTGGTGCGTGTCGAACCGCTGATGAAGTCGAATTTTGGCGAGCAGTTGATCGGCGACTCTCTTGGCCGACGGCGGCGATATCTTCCGCCCTTCTGGGCTCCGAATTCGCGATGGGCGACGGATTTCTCATCCGCGCCGGTCATCTGACATCGGCAGGACCGCGGCACATGTGTGTTTGGGAATCACGGATACGTCCCCGACCGCAGCCACCAACGAGATCGCCGTCAGTGGCGCTGGGCACGGAAACGTGGGGTGCCGTAGCTGCCATTCCGACCGTCACCACACTCTGGAAGGCTTGCCTGGTTTGAAACGATCCGGCGGCCTGGCTAGAGGAGCATCGCACGGACGCTAACGCCGCCACTAACACCAGAAAGCTGACACGGCACATTGAAGTTCCTGCAAAGCAGAGTTCCGTCAGCCGTACACGGTCGGAGACAAAAATGACCTTATTGCGTTCGTGTCGCAAAACAGATTCGGAAATGGCGCGGCAACCTTTTGCCTCCCACCAAAACGACGCTCTTGTTCCGGATGCACGATGGGCCACGTCGACGGCTTTGCGCGATCCGCCGCCGCTTGCAGGATTTCGAACGGTCGTGTCGGGCGGACGCGATCCGACCAGTTCACCCTGCGGAAGCCCCACAGCCTCTGGCGAAAGGTGCGCAACTCGCTTCTCCGGCAGCCTGGCGTGCACGTCACTCGCCGATGCCATTTCATCGTGAAGCGATGGCTGGTCGTCGCAATTGCGAGCGGTTCTGCGTGAACTGCATCGGAAACTGCTTTCCTTGTTGGGCGAAGCTGCGGAATTGGGCTGTTTATATGGGCGTCAGCTGGTCGAGCGGCTCGGCGTCATGGAAAAGGGGCAATTGAATATGTTTGCGCGGGAGAAGTCTCGCTACAGCTGCAGTCGCAACCGCTCACGCGCGTTGGTCGGTGTCGGGATTGGCCTCATGCTGGCCTTCGCTGATTCCGCAGTCGCAGCGGATCTGCCGGCCCAGGCGCCGGCGCCCTACACGTCGACGGCCTATGATTGGACCGGCTGGTATATCGGCGCCCATGCAGGGGTGATCAGGGGTTCTTCGAACTGGACCGCGACACCGCTCGGTCCGGCTGGGCCCCCGGTCGCTGGGTCGTTCGATCTTCCCTTCAATTTCGATTTCATGGCCGGGACAGGCAGCTACGTTGCGGGCCTGCAGGGCGGCTACAATTACGTGTTGCCGTCGCGATGGATGTTGGGCGTGGAAGGCGACGTCAGCTTCCCGAACTCGGACGTGGTGATGCCCTATTCGGTGAAGGGCAGCCAAACTGTGGCCTCGCCATCGATTGGCCAGGTGACTTATGGTGAGGCTGCCATCCATTACGGCAGCGTCCGTGGCCGCGTCGGCTATGCGTTCGATAGCTTGCTCCTTTACGGAACGGGCGGCTTCGCATGGACCTATAATCAGGTGACGAGGAGCCAGGATGCCACTCCTCTGGTTGGCGGCTTTGCCGCGCCGGGGACCGTCGAAACGGCGCTGCTGTGGCGGCTCGGATGGGTCGCAGGCATCGGGATGGAGATTCCCATCGCTGGCAATTGGTCGGCCAAGGCGGAATTTCTGGAAACCGGATTTGGACGCAAGGGCGCCTTCTTCGCAGCCTCCGTAGACACGTTTCAATCCGACCTTGCCATGCAGAGCATCCGGCTCGGATTGAATTACAAGATCGGCGATATCAATCCCGTACTGGAGCTTATAACCAAGACCCCGTCGGCGCTTGAGACGGATCGCTTCGCTTTCCACGCCCAGTCGACCTTGCTCGAACAATACACGCCGCCATTCCGGTCGCCCTATGTCGGCACCAATAGTCTAAATCCGAACCAGGGTCGCGAGACCTTCGACGTGACGCTCTATGCCGGAATGCGCCTCTGGGACGGTGCCGAAGTCTGGATCAACCCGGAAATCGATCAAGGCTTCGGTTTGAGCAGTTCGGTCGGCGCGGCAGGGTTCCCGAGCGGCGAAGCTTACAAGGTCGGGGCGAGCTATCCCTATACGCGTCTGCATCGGGCGTTTTTCAGGCAGACAATCGACCTCGGCGGCGACACGCAAAAGGTCGACGGCGTCTTCAACCAGTTCTCGGGGTCGCAGACGTCGGACAGGCTGGTGATTACGGCCGGTAAAATTGGCGTGGTCGATATCTTCGATACCAACAAATATGCCCACGATCCCCGCGGCGATTTCATGAACTGGTCGGTGGTCGACACCAGCAGTTCGACTATGCGGCGGATGCCTGGGGCTATACCGTCGGCGGCGCGATTGAATGGTACACCGGCCCTTGGACCTTCCGCGGTGGCATGTTCGATCTGTCAATCGCGCCCAACACGACTTCGCTGGATTCTCGGTTCGGACAATTCCAGTGGGACGGCGAAATCGAACGGCGCTACTCCGTTTTCGGACAGCCGGGCAAGGTGGCGATCACCGGATTCCTGACCCGCGGCGGGAGAGGACGCGATCCAGCTGGCGGCCATCACGGGAGCGCCTGCCGACATCGCCGCCGTGCGCAAGTACCAGAGCCGCGGCGGCATCAGCATGAATCTCGAGCAGCAGCTCATGGACAATGTCGGCTTCTTCGCACGCGCCGGCTGGGCCGACGGCCATAAGGAGCCCTACGAGTTCACCGACATCGATCACACCGTTGCTGCCGGGTTCTCGCTTTCCGGGAAGCTGTGGGGACGCGATGACGACGTCTTCGGCATTGCCGGCGTCGTCAACGGCATCTCCAACGTGCACCAGGCCTTCCTGAATGCAGGCGGGCTCGGCATCCTGGTTGGTGATGGCCAGCTGCCTCATCCCGGCGACGAAGGGATTCTGGAAACCTATTACAGCTTTCCCTGGTTTGCATCGAAGATCACGCTGGACTATCAGCTGATCGTCAATCCTGCTTATAACCGCGATCGCGGCCCGGCTTCGGTGTTCGGCGTGCGCGTGCATTCGCAATACTAGGTTGGGGGCTATCCGATGACGTTGCAGGATCTTCGCATCGCCATGCTGGCGCGCGCCACGGCCCAACATCCGGGACGTGGTGGCCCTGATTCTCGTGATCGGCGCCCTGGTGCTGATCGTGTATGGCGGCGAGCAGACCACGCTGCCGCTGTCGGCGCTGGATACCGCTCCGGTATCGCTCGAACCGTTCAATTTGCCGGTCTATGCCCTGCGAACCACGATGCGGATGCTGCTGGCGATTGTCTGCTCGACCATCTTCACCTTT
Organism: Bradyrhizobium sp.; assembly: GCF_019244115.1. Lineage (GTDB taxonomy): Bacteria > Pseudomonadota > Alphaproteobacteria > Rhizobiales > Xanthobacteraceae > Bradyrhizobium. The sequence goes on along the minus strand of NZ_JAFATE010000253.1, from coordinate 24,549 downwards.
ATTTACGCGGCCATCGCCGCAAAAAGCCGGCGCGCCGAGATGGTGCTGGTTCCGATCCTGGACATTCTGCAATCAGTGCCGATCCTCGGTTTCCTCACCTTCACGGTTGTCTTCTTCCTTAATCTATTTCCGGGGAAGGTGTTGGGGGCCGAACTCGCGTGCGTGTTCGCGATCTTTACGAGCCAAGCCTGGAACATGACGTTCAGCATGTACCAGTCGATGCGCAATGTGCCGAAGGACCTGGACGAAGCCTCGCAGAGCTTCCACCTGAGCGGCTGGCAGCGCTTCTGGCGGCTGGACGTGCCTTTCGCGATGCCCGGCCTGATCTGGAACGCCATGATGTCGATGTCGGGCGGTTGGTTCTTCGTCGTGGCGTCGGAGGCAATCACTGTCGGCAACACCACCGTCACGCTGCCCGGCGTCGGCTCCTACGTGGCGATGGCGATCGAGAAACGTGACCTCATTGCGATCGGCTACGCTATCTTGACCATGTTGCTCGTCATCATCGCCTATGACCAGCTCCTGTTCCGCCCGATCGTGGCGTGGGCCGACAAGTTCCGCTTCGAGCAGACGGCGTCCGGTGACGCGCCAATATCCTGGATGCTCGACCTGTTTCGCCGCACCCGCGCACTGCGTGCGCTCACCCAACCGTTCGCGGGGCTGAACCGCGCGTTCTCGAACCTGAATATCGAATGGCCCAACGGCCTTCGACCGTCCATCAAGAACCGGCCGCCCTCGCGCGTGGTCGATGCGCTGTGGTTCGCCGTGATCGGGATCGGCACCGGGTACGCGGCATTCAAGATCTATACCTATCTCTCAGTCACCCTGGGGCCTTCAGACGTTTATGACGCGATCGGGGATGGCTTGATCACACTGTTGCGGGTGGTCGTGCTGATCGCGCTCGCCACGTTGATCTGGGTGCCGGTGGGCGTCTGGATTGGGCTTCGCCCGAAACTCGCCGAGCCCGTGCAGCCGCTGGTGCAATTCCTGGCGGCGCTCCCGGCCAACCTTGCCTTTCCCATTATTGTCGTGATCATCGTGCGCTACGGGCTCAACTCCGATGTCTGGCTCAGCCCGCTGATGATCCTGGGCACGCAGTGGTACATCCTGTTCAACGTCATCGCCGGCGCCAGCGCCTTCCCAACTGACTTGCGCGAGGCCGCCGGCAGCTTCCATCTCAAGGGATGGCGTTGGTGGATCAAGGTCATTCTGCCGGGCATCTTTCCGTATTACATCACCGGCGCCATCACCGCTTCGGGCGGCTCCTGGAACGCCTCAATCGTTGCCGAAGTCGCAAGCTGGGGCGACACTCATCTATCCGCAAAGGGGCTCGGTGCCTACATCGCCAAGGCGACAGAAGCCGGCGACTTCCCGCGTGTGGTACTTGGGATCGCCATCATGTGCATCTTGGTGACGCTATTCAACCGGCTGCTCTGGCGACCGCTATGCTTTTGGCGAACGCCGTCTTCGCCTCGGGTGACAGGAGAAAGCAATGCTCGAGACCAGGCAGCCCCCGACCCTCATCGATCTCCACGGGGTGTGCCGCTCGTTTCCGAAAGGCCGCGGCGAGGATTTGCTGGTGCTCGAAAAGGTCGATCTGACCATTCGCTCCGGCGAAATTGTCGGCCTGCTCGGCCGCTCGGGCTCGGGCAAGTCGACGCTGTTGCGCATCATTGCAGGCCTGGTCGCTCCCACCTCGGGCGACGCCAGATGCCGCGGTGAGGCCATTCTGGGTCCGCCAAACGGCGTCGCCATCGTGTTTCAGTCGTTTGCGCTATTCCCCTGGCTCACCGTGTTGCAGAACGTCGAACTCGGCCTTGAAGCGCTCGGAACCGATGCCGAGGTGCGGCGCAAGCGCGCGCTCGCCGCGATCGACCTGATCGGCCTGGACGGCTTCGAATCGGCCTATCCGAAGGAGCTGTCCGGCGGCATGCGCCAGCGCGTCGGCTTTGCGCGGGCGCTCGTCGTGCATCCCGACCTGCTTTTGATGGACGAGGCGTTTTCGGCGCTCGACGTGTTGACCGCCGAGACGCTGCGCACGGACCTGATCGATCTCTGGATTGATGGCCGGCTGCCGATCAAGTCGATCCTGATAGTGACACATAACATAGAGGAGGCGGTGCTCATGTGCGATCGCATCCTGGTCTTCTCGTCAAATCCCGGCCGGGTCGCCGCCGAGGTCAAAATTGATTTGCCGCATCCACGCAACCGGCTCGATCCAACGTTTCGGCAACTCGTTGATCAACTCTACGCACGCATGACGCAGCGCCCACAGGCCAGAGCCCCGGCCATCGAGGGGATTCCAGGCACAGGCATTGGCATGGCTCTCAACCATGTTTCATCGAACGTGCTTTCGGGTTTGATCGAGACACTCGCGGGGCCGCCCTATAGCGGCCATGCCGATCTGCCTGTGCTGGCTGGCAGCCTGCAACTAGACTAGAGGCGGACGAGATCCTTCACCTTGGCGAGTCGCTCCAGCTACTGCGGTTTGCCCAGTTGAGCGAAGGCGACCTCGTGCTGACCGAGGCCGGCAAACGCTTCGCGCATCTCGAAACAGATGCGCGCAAAAAATTTGTTTGCCGAGCATGTCCTCAACTACGTGCCGGTCGCGGCGCTGATCCGCCGCGTGCTCGACGAGCGACCATCGCACAGCGCTCCTGCCGCGCGCTTCCGCAACGAACTTGAGGACTACATGTCGGAAGAGGACGCTGACGAAACACTTCGAACGGCTGTGTCCTGGGGCCGCTATGCCGAGTTGTTCGCCTACGACGAACAATCGGAGACGTCCAGCCTCGAAAACCCAGGCTAAAGATGGCGGCGCGCAACCGGCGCGATCCACCCGCATCCGGTGTATGCCTTCCGAATCGCCGTTGCGCACAGCGTCCGAGTTTTCCGAGAAGTGCCGAACGGTCGCGCGGGCAATCGCCTGAAATGCCCTTCCCGCGGCCATCTCACTCGTGAGTGCCGTCTGCAAGATCGTACCCCGCTGGGCCTTTGATCGCAAATCGAGCTCGGCTTCCGTCGGCCACCTTCGAGATCGGGCGGTGCTGTTCTTGACCTCCGATTCATCTGGGCCGAACTGCGCACTGTTTTCCGATTTGACCGTGTGGATATGCTGCTTGCCCTTCCGCCGGACGCGAAGCTGAGGCCGTGACGCTTCAGCTTCTGCCCGCTGTCCGCTTAGAATACTCAGATAAATTGGAGCAACCGACTTGTGGAAACTTTTACGATTGGCAGCTATGACCGCTTCATGCGGGCCCTTCAACCGCATGCCTCGCTTTAACCCCGTCGCGTTCTCAGTGCGGCGGGGTTACTTTTTGGGGATGCTCGCAGTGGGAGACTAGACACTCTGGTTTGACGCTGTTCCCCATCTGCCTCTTCTCTGAAAACCGGCGTTCCCTGCCTCTGCTGTCAGACGAGGCAGCCTTACTGCTTTAGAAGGAGCCTTGCGAATTCGATCAGATATTGCAGCCACCAGCTTCGCTGCAACCTGACGATCTGCTCAAGCGTCTGTGCTGTCGGGACCGGCATGGAACCCATGTTGAGTTGATTCCGCTTTGGGCACCAGTCTGCGCAAAACTTATTCACAAACTGTAAACCATGAACTTGAGACACCGCCAAAATCAACTTCGGACACTGCTGCAATACGGATAACTACCACCGTAGGGGTCGCGATAGAGCATCCGCTTCTCGACCGAAGGAGCGAAATGCCGTGTCCGGCAAATAATCTATGCGCAGTTAGTGGAGCGCCTCGTTTCCTGCAAGTTCGTCACGCTTTGTTTTTGTCATGCCTAGCGTTGACATAATGGCTGTGGATGCGCCATGCTGGTGCGCCCGTAACGTGTCGATGAGCTGGTCAATATCCTGACTGGTATGCCCTGCATTTAGTTGAATGCGAAGGCGTGCTTTACGTAGGGGGACCGCCGGGAAGCGAACGGCATCGACGTGGATGCCCGATTCGCCAAGCGACAGTGCGAGGGCGTCCGCGGCATCCTCATCTCCGACCAGAATTGGGATAATCGGCGACTCTGTCGAGACGAGCGGATACGGCAGTTCAGACATCCTTGTAACGAAGTAACGCTGATTTTCCCACAAGCGGGCACGGCGTTCAGGTTCGTCCACGACCATGTCCACCGCTTCGCTGAGGGCGACCGCTTGATCCGGAGGCAATGCTGACGTGAATCCATACGCCGAGCAGGCTAGACGAATGATCTTGGCGATATGTGCCTCCGTGGCAATGAAGCCACCGATCCCGCCATAGGCTTTACTAAGCGTGCCCATGTAAATGATGCGTGCGCTCGTGATGCCGAAATGCTCGCAAATTCCACCGCCGTTTTCACCGAGAATTCCAGTCCCGTGAGCATCGTCTACATAAAGCGTCGCGTCGTAGAGCTCAGCGAGCTGCAGTAAGTCGGGTAGGGGGGCAATATCGCCATCTTGGCTGAAGACCCCATCAGTGACGATGATTTTGGTTGTCGCGGTCGATTTCTTGAGAAGCCCTTCAAGATGATTGAGATCAAGGTGACGATACGTCGCCCGCGCGGCTCCGGACATGCGGATGCCTTCGCGGATACTGACATGATTCAATTCATCGCTAAAATAAGCATAGGTATATTCCCTAGCGCTGGTAAATCCGTAAATGCGCGCGTATTTGGACGTCTGCGGGAGAGACGACAACACCCCCAAGTTGGCCATATATCCTGTCGCGAATAGTACAGCCGCGTCTTTCTTTTTGCAGACTGCGAGCTTGTGCTCAAGCTCACCGTAAACTGCAAGGTTTCCACTCAGCAGCCGTGACTCGCAGTTTCCCACGCCGTAGGTTTCCAAACCTCGACTCGCTGCGGCGGTAAAACGAGGACTTGTCGCGATTGACAAGTAATTGTTGGTGCTGAAGGAGACGTATTTTTTTCCATTGGCCTGAAAAGCCGGAGTGGGCAAGGATTCAACTGGATCGCCATCCCGGAGATTTTGGTGGAGTAGCCATTCGGCCATTTCGATAAATTCTTGCAAGCAGACCCCTTAGTTCTACTGGCCCGAAACCAGGGTTGTGATTTTCGATTGACCATACGGAGTTCCGCCGGCTCGCTCCACTCGAGTTCACGGTCTCGCGGCGGTTAAGTTTCCTTGCTCGCTTTCAGTGATTTCTGAACCACACTACAGATCAATACCTGCCAGAATTAGCCTAAATCTGATTACTCAATTGGGATAGCAGCGGCGCCCAATGAGCCTTGCGATTTCGCTGAGATCGCCGAAACGCCCGCAGCCGTCCTACAACATAACTCCACTTAGGAGTCGAGGTCTTTCTAGGCCGTGTACCCATAAACTTGGTGGCACGACGATGCCAGTGCGCTTTGCCCACAATACGACCGAGATTGTGCGGCCATGCAATATGTCGCGATGGGTCGACGCACAAAGTCGTAGCGCTCCATCCGCGGCGTAGGGGCAAGAGCCGAGAGATCGGTAGCCAGTTGGGACGTTAGTGGTAGCGGTTGGAGAGCAAGGGGTCGCCACAGACGACCACGTAACGAAGCCGATCGGCTTCGAGGTTCTCGATGCGATCATCAAGCGCGATTGGCTCAGGTTCCTCGTACTGAGGCATGGGTCCGCGAGGTGCAGCTTCGCGAGCTCCGCCACATCGGCGCAAATCCAGCAGTGGCATGCCACCGCCGCCGTGTTGTTGTGCATCGCCACAGGCGAACTCGCGCTGACTAGCTGAATTTGCGTTTAGGTGGCATTCAGCGGCAATTCAGATGCGTGACTAGATCGACTACCGGACGGGTATTGTCGGGGAGGATCTTGAATTCGGCACGAAGGTGTTGCTCCACAACATTGCAGGTTCTGCCCTCAAATTGTGAAATTGTCCTGCCGTTCGATCCTGATCGAAACAGCGGCCGATCGCAGCGCTTTGACGAATTGAACGCAATTGGGAATAGACAAATGCGCACAAGGGAGATCCGGGTGTTTGCGTTGCGCGATGTTGCCCGCGCAGTGATACTTGCCTTGCTGACAGTGCCGATCTCTTGCAACGCCGCGTCGGCCCAGGAGAAGACCGCGATCGATGTTGCGCGCGACCAGATGATCGCCGCCAAACGCGACAAGGTCTACTACACCAACAAGTTCGATCTCGAGGGGCTGCCGCACTACACGCCCGACAGCACCGTGTCGGGAACCATCCGCATGTGGGGCGCCAACTACTTCACCGACAGCCCGCTCGCCGAGTACTGGGCGAGCCAGTTCCGGCAGTGGCACCCGGACGTCAAGTTCGACTTCCACCTGAAGAGCAGTCAGCACGCGATCCAGTCGCTCATGTTCGGCGTGTCTGACGTGAGCCCGTTGGGCCGGCAGATTACCAATGCCGAGCGTCTCGCCTTCCAGCGCGAGTTCAACTACCAGCCCTTGGGCATCGTCGCCGTGACGGGCAGCTAGTCGTAATCCGGCGATCGGCGTCTATCTCAACAAGAGCAATCCGATCAGCAAGCTGTCGCTCGAACAGCTCGACGGTATCTTCGGGGCCGAACGCTCCGGCGGCTGGACAGAATTGCGATGGGACGAGTCCGTTGCCCGCGGACCCGAAAAGAACATCCGCACCTGGGGCGAACTGGGTCTCACCGGCGACTGGAAAGACAAGCCGATCCATATCCTCGGCTACACGCTCAAGTACAATTTTCCGGACGAATTTCACACGCGCGTATTCACGGGCGGCTTCAAGTGGAATGAAAAGCTGCGCGAGTACGCCAACAAGACCAATCCCGACGGCAGCCTCTATATAGCCGGCCAGCAGATGCTGGATGACCTCGGCCCAGCCGGAGCAGATGGTATCCGGCACGATCCGCAATTTCGGCTTCGGGTTCGGCGGACTGCTGCGGCTGTGGGAGGAGGGGTTCCGCCGCTATCAGCCGGCGGTGAATTTCGACGACAAGCTGCCGACGAGCGATGCCGCATTCCCGGCGCTGGTGACCGGAGTGACCGACCTTGCACCAGATGGCGGCGAACCGGCGCTCACGGAGATGCTGTCGTTCTTCGAGACCTTTGGTGATCACGCGACCGAGATCACGGTCGCATCCGGCACCTATGACGTGGAGGGCCGCTCGCCCGGCATCGTCATCCTCGTCCACCCGGACAATCCGATCTCCCGGCTCACTCTCGATCAGCTCGACAGCATTTTTGGCGCCGAGCGATCCGGCGCCCTGCAGGGCTTCAAGTGGAACGCCGAGCCGGGAAAGCTTCGAGAGCCGCAGCTATCCCCTCGTGCGCAGCCTGTACATCTATCTCAATCGCAAGCCCGGCGCGGCACTCGATCCCAAGCTCAGTGAGTTCCTGCGCTACGTGCTGAGCCGGGAGGGGCAGCAGGCGGTGGCGGAAAATGGCAACTACCTGCCATTGCCGGCGAGCGTCGTACGCGCGCAGCGGCTGAAGCTCGACTGAATAAGATGGAACCCGCAGCTTAGAGCTACCATGTCCGTGCGCCGACGCATCCTTGAGCTGCACCGCTGGTGCGGCGTGATCCTGGGGCCGCTGGTCATGCTGACGGCGGCAAGCGGCATCGGCCTGATCTTCCGTCCGCAGCTGGAGCCGTTAGTGCAACACGATCTGATGGTCGTTCCATCGTGTCTGGCGCGACTGTCGCTCGACGAGCTTGCCGAGAGAGCTCGGGCGCGTCATCCGACTGGCCGGGTCTCGCAGGCCTCGATCTGGTCCGCGGCCGACCGCTCGACCATGATCAGGTTCGACGACAACGCCTCGCTCTATCTCGATCCCTGTACGGGGCGCAGTTCTCGGCGAGCAGGACCGCTATGGCGGCACCTTCGGTACGCTCGAACAGCTCCACAAGTGGGCGTTTGCGCAAGGCGAGCGGCCCATCGACACCGTTCCCGGCACGTGTGCGCTGACGCTTGCCGTTATGCTGGTGGTCGGAGGCATCGTGGCGTTCTGGCCACGTCGCCGGGCGAGCTGGGCGCGAGCCCTGCGCCTCGATCGGCGGCTCGGCGGCCTTGCCTGGGTGCGCAACCTGCATCTGACCGCGGGCGTTTACACGAGCATTGTCGTGCTTGTCGTTGCGGCAACCGGCGTGTCGCGGGCTTTCGATTGGGCTGAAGCCGCAGTCCGCTGGGTCGGCGGCTCGCCGCAGCGTGAGCCGGTGCCGCTTGCGGCCGCGGCCGACGGCGTGCAACGCCTCACTATGGAGGCCGCGTGGCAGCAGGCGCGCGTGCTTGTGCCCGATCCGGTGATGACGGTCATCCGCTACTCCGCGAAGCCGCGCGCCCCGGTCGACATCTACATGATTGAGCCGGATGCGCCGCATGCGGAAGCACGCTCTTATCTCTATCGATGGCACGAGTGGAGCCGTCCTGAGCTTCCGGCGCTACGCGGCGGCGAGCCTTGGAGAGAAACTGGTGGCCTTCTTGGCCGCGCTGAATGCCGGTGAAATCGGCGGGATCTATGCCCAACTCGTTGAACTCGCGGCGATGCTGGGCGTCGTCTTGCTCGGTGCCAGCGGGCTTGCGAGTTTCCTTGGAAAACGGATCAGGCTGGTGCCGTTCCAACGGTGGCGGGAATCTCGAACGTGATCATCATCCAATATCCACGTGGCTCCTAAGTGTCAGCTAAGTCTGGGCGCTCAGACAGAGTAGACGCGCCGCGATTTGCCCGATCCGGGCGGGAGAAGGTCTCGCGCCACGATGCTCGAATCTGCGGAGAACGGCTTGACGCGCGCGCCGAGCCGCGTGGTGGCCAAAATATATGGTTCTTTCTCGCGGTTCCCGCGTTGGGATTCGCAACTACAGGCGTCGCCGTTGATTGGTAAATCTCACCGTCACGCCGCGTAAACGTATCGAGAGGCACAATGCGAAACGATCACGAAATCCTGAGCAAGGTCCCCGAGGTGACGCTCGGCTTCTGGGTGATCAAAATCCTTGCCACGACGCTCGGTGAAACGGGCGGCGACGCAGTGACGATGACCTGGCTGCACGCTGACGCAAATCCCGACAACGGCGGTTATCTAATCGGGACCGGCATATTTCTTGCCGTGTTCGTTGCGGCCGTGCTCGCTCAGATAGTGACGAAAAAGTTCAACGCCTGGATTTACTGGCTGGCGATCGTGGCCTCGACCACCGTCGGCACCGCCATGGCCGATTTCTTCGATCGCTCATTGGGCATCGGCTACACCGGAGGCTCCTCGATCCTGCTGGCGTGCGTGTTGGGCTCGCTCGCGATCTGGTACTTCACTCTCGGCTCGATCAACGTGCAGACCGTTGCCACCCCGAAGGTGGAAACCTTCTATTGGGTGACGATTACGTTTTCGCAGACCCTCGGCACGGCGCTCGGAGACTGGACGGCGGACAGCACCGGCTTGGGATATGACGGAGGCGCTCTCGTGTTCGGTGCGGGCCTCGCCTTGCTGGCGGGCTTGTATTACTGGACCGCGATCTCCCGCGTGTTCCTGTTCTGGGCGGCGTTCATATTGACTCGGCCGCTCGGCGCGACGGCGGGAGATTTTCTGGACAAGCCGATGAGCCATGGCGGCTTGGCCCTTAGCCGCCCTTTGGCGTCGGCAGTGATCCTCGCTCTCATCGTAGTGCTCATTTGGCTGTTGCCGCAACGGCCGGGGCGCCACCCCGGATCCAGCGCGGCAGCGCCGGCGCGGTGACTCTCAAGCGTATGCTTGTAACCCTGCCGAGCGCGTTCGGGGACTTGGCGCAGGCAAACGGATTGACGACTTATGATGAATTACTTTCGGTTCCGCCTGGGCTGGGCCGGTGCGGCTCTGGCAATGGTCGCCCTGGCGGAGCCGGCGCATGCCGGTCCGCCCTTCATCTCCGACGATCCCGAGCCGACGCCGTCCGGCCAGTTTGAAATCTATGCGTTCAACAACGGGACGAATACCCGTGACGGTACGGCAGGCGAGACCGGAATCGATTTCAACTACGGTGCGGCGCCGGACCTTCAACTCACGGCGACCTTGCCCGGCGGATTTGCCCAGCGTACCGGTGGCGGCGCCAGTTTCGGCCCCAGCAACGTCGAACTCGCGGCGAAATACCGGTTCCTGCATCAGGATACATTCGGTCTCGACGTCGCCTTCTTCCCACGTCTCTTCCTTCCCAGCGGTTCGAACATCACAGGCGACAACAGCGCTTCGCTGCTGCTCCCCGTGCGGGTGGAGAAGGATTGGAAGTCGGGATGGTCGGCTTTCAGAGGCGGCGGATGCGTGTTCAGTGCGATCCGCAGGGCGGATTTCTGTTTGACCGGTGCTGTTCTGACGTATCAGCTGACACCCGAACTGCAGATCGGCGCCGAGCTTTTCCATCGGACCGCCGACGCCCACGGTACCCCCGCCTCATCCAGTGTCGGCGCTGGTTGGCGCTATGACCTCAACAAGAATGTCCATCTGCTCGGCTATCTCGGGCGTGGAATCGAGAACGCGGACGAGACCAATCGTTACTCCTGGTACACTTCCGTCCTGTTCACGTTCTAAATCGCGCAGCAAACCCCGAGCGTTTGCGCGGGCATCGTCAACAAAAATCGGCTGTACCCCTCTGAATTTGATGTAAAGTAGCTCCTTGGGCCGTCCGCCGCCGGAGCCGCCGGCCCGGCCCGCGAGTGTGCCATGCGCCGACTCGGGATTTGCATCGCGGTTGCAGTTGTTGGAGCTGCTTGGCTCCATTGCGAACCGCTTCAAACGGCAGACTTCAAGCCGTCCTTCTATCGGACGAAGCCCGGCACTGTGATCTGTGAGACGCCATTCCAAATCCGAAAGGCAATCGTCGCCATGGCTCAGGACGACGGAGCCCGCATTCGTAGTCTTGCGTGTACCCGACCGGGGGCCGGCAGCAGAGTGCATGTCGTTTCCATGCCTCTCGCCGAATACGGACCGTGGCAAATTCAGTTGATCTCGGAGCGGGCGCCGGCCGCTCCAATGTGGGGCTATGCCGATCAATTCGAAGCGGAGACGGATTGATTGAGAACGGATTGCTGTCCCCTTTGCCACGCGATTTTCCGATCGAGTCCATCAGCACAACAATTCGCTGACTGTCATCCGGCGTCGCGGCGCGCAGAGCCTTGAGCGCGCGAATCGATCGCTTTGTCGACGGTGTGCCACTCCGCGGCGGCGCGCGGCTTCAGGCCGGCCGCCGCATCGCCCTAAGTCTGCGCTAAGTTTGGAGCACGATAACTGCTGGCTTTGCCTGCGCCTGCCGGGTAAGGAAGGGACGATGCGAGTTCTGCTGATCGAAGACGACAGGATGATCGGCGCGGCCATGCAGCAGGCGCTCAGAGATGCAGCCTATGCCGTTGATTGGGTTGCGGACGGTGAGACCGCGATCCGCGCGGCGGAGACCGAATCCTACGAGTTGGCCCTGCTCGACCTTGGGCTACCGAAGGCCGACGGCCGCGAGGTGCTTGGGCGATTGCGCGCGATGGGCCGGAGGCTCCCCGTCATTATCGTAACCGCGCGCGACGGCATCGACGACCGGATCGATGGCCTCGATCTCGGCGGGGACGACTATCTGGTGAAACCATTCGAGATCCGCGAGCTGCTGGCGCGGATGCGCGCCGTGCTCCGGCGGGAGGGGAGCGGCTCTCCGACGCTCTTGAGCAATGGCAAACTGAGCCTCGACCCGGCGACACGGGAAGCGTCGTTCCTCGGCACGAGCGCACCGCTCACGGCGCGCGAATTTGCCCTGCTGCAGGCCCTACTGACGCGGCCGGGCATGGTGCTGTCACGCGGCGAACTCGAACGGCAGATCTACGGCTGGAACGAAGAGGTCGAGAGCAACGCCATCGAATACCTCATCCACACCATCCGCAGGAAGCTTGGAGCTACGGCGATCCGCAACGTGCGCGGCGTCGGCTGGATGGTGGACCGCTCGTCATGATCAGGTCGCTGCGCGGACGGCTCTTCGTCGGGATGACCGCAATCATCCTCCTGACCGGTGCAACCGGGGGCGTGTTCGCCTACCGCTGGGCTTTCGGCGAGGCCATCGAAATGCAGGACTCGATTCTCATCCAGCTCGCGAGCCTGGCCCAGGCTGGCAGCTTCAAGGGCGGCCAGCCGCTTCAAGGGGTCGAGGAAGACACCGAGGTCTGGCTCATCGAGTTGGGAGAGACGTCGCGGGGCTCGTCAGACGACCGACAACTCTTCAGGCTGAGGGATGGTCTCCAACTGGCGACATGGAACAATCAGACAATCCGAGTGCTGCTACGAACGCGATCCGACGGCAGCCGGTTCGCCGTGGCGCAGCCGACCGCTGTTCGTGACGAAACTGCGCGCGACGTGGCGTTTCGCACACTGCTTCCGATAGCCGCGCTGATTCCCTGCCTGATGCTGGTCACGGCGCTCGTCATCGCGCACTCACTGCGCTCGATGGTTCGGCTCGCTGGAGAGCTCGACGCGAGACGCGCCGACGACATGACCGCGCTGCCGCGTTCGCACATGCCGAGCGAATTGCATCCATTCATAAACTCGATCAATCGGCTCTTGCGGCGAACAGGTCTCTTGATGGATCAGCAGCGGCGCTTCGTCGCCGATGCCGCCCATGAGCTGCGGACGCCGATTACCGCGCTCAGCCTGCAGGCGGAGAATCTCGACTCGGTCGAGCTTCCGAAGCCCGCGCGAGAGCGCGCTGCCGCGCTCAAGCAGGGCATGCACCGGACCAAGCATCTCCTCGAACAGTTGCTCGCGCTGGCGCGGCATGAAGCAGGCCAATCGGAGCCCCCCGAAATGCCTGTTGCAGCGTTGGATTGTGTGGCGAAGGACGTCGTGGCCGATCTGCTGCCCGAGGCGACTGAACGGAGTATCGACCTCGGCTTTGCGCTGGTCGATCCAGTCATGGTGCGCAGCGAGCCGGGCATGCTCGCAGCAATCATCCGCAATTTGCTCGAGAACGCGCTTCGTTTCACGCCTCCGGGTGGAACAATCGATATCGGAATCTATCGAGAAGGCGGCATGGCGATCCTGCAGGTTGAGGACGGCGGCCCCGGCATCGCATCGACCGACATGGATCAGATTTTCGAACCGTTCTTCCGCGGCTCGTGCCCGGAGGGGGAAGGGACGGGTCTTGGCTTGTCGATCGTGAAGCGGATTGTAGACAGCCTGAGTGGCAAAATTGCGCTGGAGAACATGGTGGGCATCGACCGGTCAGGACTGCGTGCCACGGTCCGGCTGCCGATTGCCCGCGATCCGGAATCATTGCCCGGGAAGGGGAGCGGAGAGAACCAAGCGCCGCAGCTGAGCGGCTGATTTCGGAGCTGTGCTCGTGCGACGGCCCATCGGGCGGTCCTCATTGCCGTGGCGGCGACGGATGTGCGGCGGCCGCTTTCATGAGCCAGTCCAATTTGATCTTCTGTCTGAACAAGACCCGCTGGTACGGACCATGATTATCATCGAAGCGCACGTAATACAGATACGGATGATCGGTGATCGTCGCAAAGCTTGGATCGCTCGCGCTGGGATCGATGAGCGAGAAATACATATAGGACCAGCTCCCCTCCGGCTCGCGGCGTAGCATCTGGTTGCGGGTGATGGCGAGCGCCGGCTTGCTCCAGTGGATGAAATCGGCCGAAGTGGAAAAATAAACGCCTTCAGGCCCAAAGCCACCTGAACCCTGGTTCCATAACGTCGCGACAAAGAGATGCGATGGTTCGTGATAATTGATCCCATTGGCAAAATCGAGGTACGGCACCGGTACGCAAACATGGGCCTGCGGATTCGTCACCGCGCTTTTGTACGGGTCGGCGAAGGTGATCGTAAAATCCTTACCGTCGAAGCCGCGCCATGAGCTCGGGTCCATGATGTCAGCGGTGCGAATGGGGCACGTGCCGTCCTGAACGAGGCAGGGCGTCTCGCCTTTGCCTTGGCCGCAGTTCGGCGGCCACGGCCAGGAGAACGCCGTCGCGTAATACCACGCGCCGACCTTTAGAATGTTGTTGTCGACGCTGTAACCTTCCGGTCCCTTGTTCGGCCGATATTTATAGGGAAGGCTGAGCAGGTAGTTGGACGGTGGTTTGGCCTCGCCAAAATGATAGCCGCCGTCGTTGGACAATAAAAAAGTGTCGGCGTTGTACCAGCAGGTGGCGGTGTCGGTCTTTGCCGCGCACATGCCGGCATGTTCCCAGCCATGATATTCCATGTGGCCGAGCGCCACGATCTGTTTGCCATCAGCCGTGTAGAACTGAGTGAGCCAGGTATAGTCGTCGAAATTCGCCGGGTTGCCATCGTGGCGCGATTTGTAGACCACCTGGCAATCGTGCTTCGCCGTATCGAGCGTCGGCCCGAGTCCGGGGCGCGTCACGGAATGTGACGCTATCAAATGGACTGTTCCCTTATAGTCGCGAAAGGCGCGCGCGGCGGCATCGGGAATATCGGTCAGCTCGCAAGAGTCCTTTCTGGTATCGAAGGCGGCCACGGCCGGGCCATCGAGAAATGCCGGGGTCGGCGGATCGGGCGGCCATTTCGGGCTCGGCAATTGAAACTTGCCCGATCCGGCCAGCGCGGCATTCTCCACATTGCCGACGGCTGCAATCCCATGCGCCCACATCTTCTTGTTTTGAGAGCTTCGCAGCAGCTGGTTGGGCAGCGCGATCTTGAACCGATGCTTCCCGCCGTCGGCATCGTGGCACTCGCGGTCCACCGCCGGCTCATTGGCAAGATCGGCGGTGCCCGGCGTCACGAAGATGCCCGGCGGTTTGCCGCCCGCCGCGCCCCCGGCATAGATGTGTACGGCGATCGACGCTCCGCTGCCTTGCTGGCACGCCCAGCCGAAGGCGTAATATTGGTCACCTTCGTAACGGACGTCGTCGATGACGCCAATCACGTGCCCTGCCTGTGGTGGCGGCGCCGCCGAAGCGTGATCCCACAGCGACGACGAAAGGCTTGTGAGTGCGATCACAAGCAGCTGCCATATGTGCGGAGGAGCGAAGGGGCGGGACATCGGACTCTCCGATCAAGGTGGTTTAGCCTGGGCCAAAGCTGTCGTTTCCAATCCGGCGGCCAGCAGAAGCAGTAACGTCGCGACTGCGCAACAGAGGCGCGACGTTCCCAGGCAAACATGAAGCTCAGATCCGATTGTGTCGAGCATGCTCACACTTGGACCATCTGTAGAAGGCTTGTTGTCCTAGCAAAAGACGGGGCAGTTGAACGTTCGGTGAATAAGGAAGCCAACATGGCGCGGCGCGCGACTCGCGGCGAGGCGCCTCGTAGATGAAGCCGCTTCTGACTTATCCTCGGTGTCGTCAGTCGGCCGGTGAGACGGCTGGGGTTCCTTGGCGCTGGCCTCTTCAACGTTACTGAACTGGGCCAAGGCCAGGCGGTCTGAAATCTTCGTGGCGGCCTGCTTGACGGGATCAGACGCAAGATGGCATACTGCAGAACCAGAACCGATTGTTCGGGTCGGCGGTTCGATTCTCTCCCCTGCCAAAACTACGATTTGCACGCCAAACTGCGATCCTGTTCGCTTTGAGGACGGATCGCAATCCGGTTGACGCCAACGATCGCCACCTCCGGATGATCGATGACGGGCGTCGTCGCGCGGCCACCCAACGCCCCGAGCGACGTGATCGCGATAGCACGACATCGCGGCGGCGTTCGCCGTAGAGCCCGACGATGGCGGGCCTTCCTCGAGAAGCGGCTCGAGTGATTTCCCCTTGGACCTCACAGCCATCCGGTTTGCGAACATCATCCGGCGGCTTGGTGCCGGGACAGGACAGCGTGCCGTTCTGCATCGGCAGAACGCGCGTCAAGCCATGCAAGGCTGCTACGATGCTGTGCCCTGCTGGATCATGCCGACTTGGCGCGTCTCGGAACAGCTTCCAGCAAAACTCGGAAGTTTCGATCTCGTCATCCTCGACGAAGCCTCGCAGTCCGATGCGCGGGAATTGCCGGCGCTCTTGCGCGGCAAGAAAGTTCTCGTCGTGGGCGATGACCGGCAGGTGAGCCCCAGCTCGGCATTCCTGTCGATCGCCAACATCGCGAGGCTACGCCACAATTTCCTCAGCGAATTTCCGTTCCGTGCGGAGGTCGAACCGGGCGCGTCGATCTACGATCTCGCGCGCGTCATGTTCCCCGCCAAGTTCGTCATGCTCAAAGAACACTTCCGTTGCGTCGAGCCGATCATTCGGTTCTCGATGCAGTTCTATAATGAAAACCTCATCCCGCTGCGGATTCCCAAGCCCCATGCGAGGCTCGATCCGCCGCTCATCGATTTGTACGTGGAGGACGGGGAGCGTCGCGGGAAATCGAAGGTCAATCCGGCCGAAGCCGAAGTCATCCTCGCCGAGATCGAGAAGATTGTCGAAGCAACGGCGCCTGCCACCGAGGGCCATCCGTCGCCCGCGCGCTCGATAGGGGTGATCTCGCTCATCGGCGCCGATCAGGCGCTTTTCATCCAGAAGCTCTTGATGGAGCGGATCGGCGAAGGAGCCATGGTCCGCCACCGCATTGTGTGTGGCGACGGCGCCACAATGCAAGGTGACGAGCGAGATATTGTCTTCATATCCATGGTTGCCGACCGTTCGCGCAAGCAGGCACAGACCTCCACGCAATACCAGCAGCGCTATAACGTCGCCCTGTCGCGCGCGCGCGACCGCATGATCCTCGTGCGTTCGGTTCGAGAAGAGGAGCTGAACCCAAACGACCTCAAGGCCAAGGTCATTGCGCATTTCCGCGACCCCATGCCAAAGGTCGGGAGCCCGACGGCCGAGCTGATCGATCTCTGCCAGTCAGAGTTTGAGAAGTCTGTGTTCCGCGCGCTTGTCGATCGCGGCTATCACGTCACGCCGCAGGTTGGCTCCGTTGGCTTCTCAATCGACATGGTCGTGGAAGCGAGGGCGGGCGAAGGCTTGCGATCGAATGTGACGGGGACCGATATCACGGCCCCGAGCGCTGGGCCGATGACATGCGCCGCCAGCGGATCCTTGAGCGGGTCGGTTGGATGTTCTGGCGTTGCTTTGGCTCGAACTTTAGCCTTGATCCTGAAGGCGTCATCGAGGACCTATTCGCTACCCTTGATCGCATGAAGATCAAGCCGCTTCAGCAGGCGGCTTCCGGCCGAGGCTACTCCGAACACCGGACGGTCCGGGCGGCTGACCTGCGCACGCCCGGAGGGGATGAAGTGCCGGGCGCGGACATCATCTCGGAGTTTATCGGTACGGAGCAAGGCACCGCGGCAGGCGATGAGCCCCAGTACCAGCTCCGGCACGGCGACCGCGTCATCATCCGGCACTTGGACAAGGAGCCTTCACGGCCCGAATTTTACACGATCAGCAGCACGGATAATGATCCGATCAATGGCTTTTTGCATGTGAAGACGACCTTGGCCGAGGCGCTCGCCAAAGCCGCGCCGGGCGATGAGTTTACTTACATCGATGCGGGCCAAGACCGTCCGGTCCTATTCGTCTCGCTTGAGACGGCGGCTGCGCAGGCTGCCTGACAGGGATCCCCTATAATCTTGCCTGACGCCAGAGAGAATGCCCTCAGGCGGCTTTTCGTGACTCGAACCCCCGACAATGGCATAGGGCGCCTTTCGAAAGATACTTTTAGCTTTGAAATGCACCTTATGGTTTGATAGATCCTGGCAACCCATTGATTTTGCAGTAAATGCGACCGCCCTCCGAGCGCACCATAAACCCACGTTTGGCGTTGATTTCTCTAAGCTTTTTTCCGAATGTTACACGGGAATGTTACCACTCCGTTCGCTGTCGGCGTTGCCATGCTGTTCGCCTCCGGCACTTCCATGAAATCATCCAGTGACTGGCTCTGATCGAACGCCACGATCTTCTCCATGCCGCTGATCCCGAGCTTCTCGCGGTTTGCCTGCGCGATGTAATGCGCCAGCATTTTGGGATCGGTCCAGCCGAACATCGCCATCATCTGGCTCTCGGTGCAGTCGGCGTAAGCGGCGACCTCAGCGCGTGCCTTGCGCACGCCATGGCAGCTCTTCTTCGGCTCGTTGGCGCCGGCGAGCACCGCGTACTTCTTGAATTTCATTGCCCGCGCCTTCTTGTTCATCGGTAACACGCGGCCTCTGAACTTCTTGCCGGTGAAGACCTCGGCGCCGCTGATGCCGGCCGCGCGCGCCGCCCGCAGGCTTTCCGCAAACTCGGGATGGACCGGAACCGTGACGGTGGTGTTGCCTCGGCTTTTTTCGGTTGCGATCTGCACGGCCATCTTCCGCACGATCTGGCGCAGATGCGGCGGCCCGAAGCGGTGCGCGTCGCCGAGCCGCAGAAAAGTGTAGTGGAGGATGTCGAACATCAGCCGGGCCTCAGTGCCGAGCGGCCATTTCGCCCGGTACATCGCCATATCGTCCTCATTCCACGGGACGAACCCGCCGCTCTCGCGTGAGGCCTTCGCCTTGCCGGAGCGAACGCCGATCGTCGGATCGTCGTCCTCTTGAGGTGGCCCTCGTCGATCATGCAGCGGATCATCCCGCGAAGCGCCGATAGAAGGTTGCCGGCCTGAGACGGTGTGCGCGCCTTCATTTCCGCTTTGATCACCTTGCGCGTCAGCACCGCGAACGGCTTCTCTCCATTCTCCACCATCAGGCTCTCGATCAATCCGGTGCGCTGCAGCCGTGTTGAGTCCGCCAGGCCCTCCTGGCCGACACTGAGATCTCCGAGCCAGTGATCGCTGTGCTTGTAGCCGTTCCAGTACCATCGCAGGCTGCCGGGTTGCGCCGGCGTTGTTGGCAGGGCAGGGCGCTCTTCGTTCCGCTGTTTTTGTGCATTGATGTAATCACCCTCGTTGCCGTAGAGCGCGATCTGCGCGGCGATTGCCCCCGCAACCTCGGTGTCAAAATCTGCCGTGCCGAACTCGGCCTTGATCCGGATCTTCGGCAGCTTGTTGCGCAATTGCACGTAGTAGCGCAACTGACCGCGCTGGCTGATGTCGACGTAAAGATAGCGGCGCTCGGGCTGGTCCGGCTTCACCGTGCCTCTGACGCGACGCATGCGCAGCACCCCTCCGAGCGTCGCAAGGGCGGCCTCATAGGCCGCGTCGAACGCTGGCGTTCCGTAGTCCCCACTGATCCCGATCCTGCGGCCCTTGCGGCTGACCTTCACGTACCAGCGCAGTGAGCCGGACTCGGAGTAATTGAAATAGAGATACATTCGCCGATCCTCGGGCGCGCGAGGATTGCGTTTGTCTGACTCAAGCATTGGCGTTCTCCGCGGACCAATGCTTGGAGTCTAGCGATGCGGTGACTCCGCATCAATTGTATAAGGTGCGTTTCACCCGCTTTCGGTGCGTTTCAGGAAACGCTGTAACGCTTCGGACGGCGTCCATTCCTTGTCGTGGCCGCTTGTGGGCTTGATTGGCGCTGCGCCTGGCGCCAAGGCGATCCGAATGACGCCTTCTCCATCGATAGTGACTTCGCCCGCGCCGGTTTCTTTGGCGGCGCGGATCGCGCGGGCAATGTCTGCTTGTGTGACCTTGGCGGGACGCCGCGGCATGCGGAGCTCCATAGCCCTGTGAATTCACCCGGTCCGCTGGTCGTAGCCGGCGGCAGCTCCGGTGGAGCTGCAACCTCAGGTATGCAAAACGGAGAAAGCCGCGGACGCAAGAGTGGCGAGCTCTCCATCGGACATCCGGCTAGCTTGGCGTGGAAATCGGATGGGCAATTCAGATATCGGGGCAGCTCGAATGACCCATCAACTTGGATCGCTGCTGGTCCTCATTTCTGTACAATCCCAGGGCCTTGTGCGGATTATCTCAGATCCACTGTCCGAACCTTCACCACAAAATCTTATAGCATCGCCAATAGCACGAAAGCATTGATCGACGAGGCCGCCACCAGTGCGACCACCACATAAATCCGGCTGTCCGGGATGATTAGGCTCTTGGACATGACGCCAGGATGGAGCGATTCCAAGCGCAGAGTCTTCGGCTAAATTCGATGCCCGAATTTCGAAACTTAACTTTCCGTTTACGGCTCAGCAAGCGACTAGCGAGCGCTGCCTTGTCAGGGCGATGTTGATCGCGCGTACTGCACTATGGGTTCGTATCCCACTCGCTCCGCCAGCCAACATGAGTCTCCGCAAATCCTGGGCGCAAGACCCCTGCAAATCCGGCTGTTTTGCCAGGGTTTTTGCGCGGGAGAATACCACCGGGCAGGCCAGGCAAGCCCCGATTGGCCTTGGAGAACGGATTTTTCTCCGGACCTCTATACCAGCTCTAGTTGGTATCGTGCCCGAATCCACGAGACACGTTGGGTTGTCAGCCAAGTCATTTCGAATCCCTCACCCTCATCCAAAAGCATCCTGAGGGTAACGACCCTGGAATCGTCGAGCGCCTAGATCTGGGGTCGTTGATGCGGGTGACGTTGGCTACCAGGCCGGAGGTCGACGCTGTTGAGCTTGGCGGTGAATTCGTAAATCATGGGCGCGCGTTTACCGCCGCGATCGGTGCCGGCGAATAACCACGCCTTGCCGGCCGAGTGCGATCTCGCTGCTCGCACCCGCGGCGTTATTGGTCAGGCGATGCGGCTCCGGCGAGGAAACGAGGCGCACTGCCTGATACGACCACGCGGACGGCGAAGACCGTTCGAAGAAAGCCACATCAAATCTTCCGAGGCGGGCCGATTTGCGGGTGAGCGGAATCGAACCCCGCCGGACCACAGGTCAAAAACAGGTCCCGCTCGCCCTCCCTGCCGCGGTGGATAGCCATTACTGGAGAGAATGCTAAAATCACAAAGGATCAAACCGCGGGATGGACCGGGATGTCCCAGCCAACGTCGGTTCCCGAATGGTTGATGGCGGTCGGCCTTGCCGAATACGCGGCGTGCTTCGCCCGGAACGACATCGACATGTCGATGCTGCCTCATCTGACGGACCTGGATCTGAAGGAGATCGGGATCATCTCGCTCGGTCACCGCCGCAGGCTACTGACGGGCATCGCCGAGCTTCGGCCCGCCGACGCGCGTCCCGGTCCCAAACCACAGACCGAGGCCGAGCGCCGTCATCTGTCAATCATGTTCTGCGACCTCGTCGCGTCGACTGCGCTGTCGACCAGGCTCGACGTCGAAGATCTGCGCGTCGCCGTTGGGTCCTATCACCGGTGCTGCGCGGAAGCGATCGAGCGCGAGGGAGGCTTCGTCGCCAAGTACATGGGCGACGGCGTATTGGCCTATTTCGGCTATCCGCAGGCGAGCGAGCACGACGCCGAACGCGCGGTGCGCGCGGGCCTAGCTCTCGCCGAGGCCGTGCCCCTCCTGGACACCCCCGCTGGTTCGCCGCTGGGCGTCCGGGTTGGCATCGCCACCGGCCTCGTGGTCGTCGGCGACCTGCTCGGAACCGGCGCGGCGCAGGAGCAGGCAGTCGTCGGAGAAACCCCCAACCTCGCAGCCAGGCTGCAGGCGCTGGCCGCACCCGGAGCCGTGGTCATCGCATCCGGCACCCGCGACCTGACGGGCGGACTGTTCGAATACCGCGACCTCGGCATGGTCCCGCTCAAGGGCTTCGACCGCAACGTGCGGGCCTGGCAGGTGCTTGGGAGCGACGCTGCCGAAAGCCGCTTCGAGGCGCTACGCGCCGCTGGCGCGCCGCTCGTCGGCCGCGACGACGAGACCTCGCTGCTCCTGCGCCGGTGGGAGCAGGCGAAGGCGGGAAAGGGACGCGTCGTGCTGCTGTCGGGAGAGGCGGGGGTGGGTAAGTCCCGCCTGACGCAAGTCCTTCTGGAGCTCTCCGCCCCGGAGCGGCATGCGCGCCTGCGCTATTTCTGCTCCCCGCATCATCAGGACAGCGCGCTGCACCCGCTGATCGGGCAGTTGAACCACGCCGCGGGCATCCGCCGCGCTGACGCTGACGCCGTGCGCCTCGCCAAGTTGGAAGCCGTGATCGCGCAGGCGACCGACAGCCCGCGCGAAGTCCTGCCGCTGCTGGCCGATCTCCTCGGCATCGCGCCCGGAGACCGCCACCCGGCCATCGACCTGCCGCCGCCGGTGCGCAAGGCGAGGACGCTCGAAGCACCGCTGACGCTGATTGAGGGCCTGGCCGCGCGATGTCCCGTGCTGATGATATTCGAGGACGTGCACTGGAGCGATCCGACCACGCGCGCCCTGCTCGACCTCCTCGTCGATCGGCTGGACGCGTTGCGTGTCCTGCTCGTCTTAACGTTCCGCCCCGAATTCGCCCCACCGTGGCGCGACCGTCCCCAGGTAGATCTGCTCGGCCTCGGCAGGCTGCCGTCCGAGCAATGCACGGCCATTATCTCCCATCTCACGGGCGGCCGGGTCCTGCCCAGGGAGATTGCCAGCCAGATTCTGGACCGCGCCGACGGCGTTCCCCTGTTCGTCGAGGAGCTGACCAAGACCGTCCTCGAGAGCGGCCTGGTCAGGAAGGCCGGCAGCAACGCGTATCTCGCGACCGCCCTAGTCGGACGGACGGCGATCCCGGAGACGCTGCTCGACTCGCTGCTCGGCCGCCTTGACCGAATGCCGGAAACGCGCGACCTCGCCCAGCTCGGCGCGGCGATCGGCCGCCAATTCTCCTACGAGCTGATCGCCGCGGTCGCGGAGCTTCCGCCGCCGCTGCTGGCGCGCTCTCTGGAACGGCTCGAGAGCGCCGAACTAATCTTCCGGCGCGGCGCCCCGCCCGACGCCGAATACACGTTTAAGCACGCGCTGGTACAGGACGCCGCCTACGGCACCATGCTGCGCGAGAAGCGGCAGCGGTTGCATGCGCGCATCGCCGCGACGCTCGAATCTGACTTCCCGGAGATCCCGGTGCGCCAGCCGGAGACGCTCGCCCATCACTGCGCCGAGGCGGGCCAGACCGAGAAGGCGGCGGACCTCTACATCGCGGCGTCCGCCCGCGCCACCGCGGCCTCCAACAACATCGAGGCGACCGCGCACCTCAAGCGGGCGATGGCGCTGGTCAAGACGCTTCCGCCACGCGCCCCGCGCACGGTGGAGCTGCGCAACCGGATCATGTTGAGCGGATGGTGGTGGTGGTCCGCCTGACGGTCCGACAAACGCCGTCCAAACAAGGGAGGAACGAAGATGATCGGAAGTTTCGACGGAAGAACCGCCTTCGTGACCGGCGCAGCCAGCGGCATCGGCCTCGCTTTAACCCGCGCCCTTGCCGCGGAGGGGGCGAAGGTGATGCTCGCGGACATCGAGCAGGGCGCGCTCAACGCTGCCTTGCGCGACCTGAAGGATTCCGGCGCCGACGCGCGGGCGGTTGCCTGCGACGTCTCGGACCGCACCTCGGTCATCCACGCCGCCGAGGAGACATTCGCGGCCTTCGGCAAGGTCCACGTCGTCTGTAACAATGCTGGCGTTGGGATCGGCGGCCCCGTCGAGGCCATCGCGGAAGCGGACTGGGATTGGCTGATCGGCGTTAATTTCATGGGCGCGGTCCACGGCATCCAAGCGTTCCTGCCGCACATCAAGGCGCACGGCGAGGGCGGCCACGTCGTCAACACAGCGTCCATGGCCGGCTTGGCGGGGCCGGCCGGAATAGCGCCTTACAACGCCACCAAGGCCGCCGTGATCTCGCTTACGGAAACCCTCGCCGCCGAGCTCGCCGGCACCGACATTGGGGTCAGCGTGCTTTGCACCGCCTTCGTGCGCACCCGCATCGCGACCAGCGCCAGAAACCGGCCGTCCCGTTTCGGCGAAGCCGACGACGCGCCCGCCAACCCGCAGATGGCCGCCCTCGTCGAGGCCGGACTGGATCCCGCCTTCGTGGCCGACCGCGTGCTCGCCGGTATCAGGAGCAACGATCTCTACATCCTAACGCATCCGGAAGTGCGCGACGTCGTTGCCGGCCGGTTCGATCAGATCATGGCCGCCTTCGATAGGGCGTCGCTCCACGAGCCTGCGACTCGTCCGGAAGTGGCCGCCGCGCTGCGCGCTTAGTCGGGCCTGACTCGGCCGCGCGGGGGGGGCCACTCAGCGGTATCAAGTGCAAAGTCCAGCGGCATTCACGAGAGCGAAAGTTACGGTGCTTCACGAATCGAGTTAGCAGGTACGTTCACCAAACATCCTGGCACACGTCCGGCTGCTTCGCAGAGGTTTGCACTCCAGAGAGATTCGGATCGGCCAAATAGCCCTAAGAAAGGCGCGAAGAATGGATTGTTCTTGAAAACCTTTGTACTTCTCGTGCGTATGGTCGGCGATTTCGTTAAGGTCGCGCTGGCCGTTTTGAATCCTGCGAGCCGCTCGTGCGAATGGCCTACTCATCGTCCTCGGTTCTCCGAGCATGACGACGGATAGCATTCGAACAGGTGGTCGCTTTTCAATTTAGGAGCCGACCTAGTCTAGCTTCTATCGCGATGGCAGGCCGTCGCAACTCAACTGTTCGCGGAGTGACCGAATTACGGACAGTCCGCAAGGACGACTTTGGTACGGCTGCCGTTCGAAAACGGGTCCCCTTTCTTGAGGTGGGCCCCTTGGCCAAAAAAGGCTGGTGGTTTCAAAAAAATGGCTTAAAGGCTGCTGCCGCCGCTGAACTGACTGAAGCGGCGTCTCCGCCCCAGCGGTCTTATGCGCGAACCACGCGGGTCGAGTGGGCTCCCTTCCGCTGCCCCTAATCTGAGAGCGCTTGTGGAATGCGCGCTAG